>VFFB01000001.1 GCA_018882585.1 Candidatus Kapaibacterium sp. | reverse complement strand
GTATCAGCATCTGTCGGTGGCGTCGAATCGTACCGTCTTCCCGGATGAGCCGATCATTGCGAACATTGGTGGTATCTACGCTCAGCTCGAGGCAAAGCTCACAGATCAACTCTCGTTTGTTGGTTCTGCACGCTATGACAACGCGAACATCTATCCGCAGCAGTTTTCTCCACGCGTAGCGTTTCTTTACAAGCCAGATGCTGACCAGGTTATCCGCCTCTCGGCCGGCCGGTCGTTCCAGCGGGCCAACTTCTCCGAACTCTTCCGCAAGTATGCGTTCCGTCCGGCCTTTACTGCTCAAGGGGCTCCTGTCAACTTCCGTCCCGTGCAGGGTCGCATCGACAGCGCGCTCTCTGCGCTCAGCGGCGCTCAGCAACGGGTGTTCATGGGTCTGTACGATACAACGGTAACGAACCCACGTGATCCGCGCGGTATTCAGCCCGCTGCCTGGGGTGTAGGTAACCGCGATCTTAACGTCGAACAGAACATTGGTATCGAGCTCGGCTACAATGCCAAGATCGGCACTAAGCTCTACGTCACGGTTGATCTCTATTACAACCGTCTGACCAACTTTATCTCGGGCTTCCTTCCCGGCGTAAACCCGAACTTCACTTCGTGGTCGAGCAAGTCTCAGCTGCCGGCTGAGCTCCAGCAGTACGCGTCGGTGGTTGACTCAATCATCTACTCCCAGATCAGCCCGCAGGACCGCGCACGGTTCACAACCTATCAGGGTAGTCCATCATTCATCGTGTCGAACACGAACATCGGCCTGGTCGAGCAGTACGGTCTCGAGCTGAACGTGATGTATGCCGTGACGCCGGAGCTTGAGGTCGCAGCCAACTACGCCTATTTCCGTGCGAACCTTCTCGATGCCAAGACGCCGAATCCATTTCTTGCCACGGGAAGCGCGCTGTTGTCGCCCAACACATCGCCGCACCGCTTCAACATCAGTGCTACCTACATCAAGCAGAATGCCTGGGACGCCTCGGTCATGCTACGCTACGTCGAAGGCTTCGCATGGCTTGCCGGCGACTTCCAAGGCTACGTTCCGTCGTATGCCGTCGTGAACCTCAATGCAGGCTATCACGTCACACAGGACCTGCGTCTTGGCCTTGTCGTTAACAACCTGCTGAACCGCCGCCACTTCGAGATCTTTGGTGGATCGAACATCCCGCGGCTGACGTATCTCTCGGCCTCATACCAGTTCTGATCTGCAACGATTGCGACGTCGAGACATGATGATGCCGGAACTCCTCGGACCAATGTCCGTGGGAGTCTCCGGCATCATCGCGTTCGGTAGCGTCCCAGCAGTCGCACGCTGCGACGTCGTGCGATGCGTGCGTGGACCTTGGTCTGACGCCACAGACGTTTGACACCGTCACGACCGATGCACAGGGCGGCAAGCAGCCACAGCAGTTCAGGAAGACCTATGGCAAAGGCAGCTGTCAGTACGCCCGTTATCCAAGCGTCGAGCTGTGCCATGTAGACAAGCGGAATGGCGGCGGGAAGTACAAGGCCCAGCAGAAACAATCCTGTGCCAAGGCCGACGCGCCAACCAGGTAGAACGCTACGAGTTGTCATGCGCGTCGCATCCGCGCCCAGTACAGTCCGTCGGTGCCGTCGTGATACGGATCTACTTGCTGCTCAGCCTCGAGCGTGAAGTCGTCATGCCCCTGCAGGAAGCTCCTCACCACGTGTTCGTTTTCGGTGGGCAGGATGCTGCATGTTGCATAGACAAGCACGCCGCCGGCAGCAACGTGCACTGCATTCTCCGACAGGATCATCAGCTGCTTCGCGGCATGCCGTGCAGCCTGTTCCGGAGTAAGACGCCACTTCACCATTGGCATGCGTCGCACCGTGCCCATTCCGCTGCAAGGTGCATCAACAAGGACGATGTCGAAGGGGGCTTGGCGTGACGCGGGCTGTCCGCGTCGGACGATCTCGGTGGTGATGCTGCGCACGCCCGCGCGCTTCGCGCGCGGGCCGATCTCCTTCAGGCGGTTCCACTCGATGTCGCGCGCCAGGATCGTGCCACGGTCTTGCATGAGGTCTGCCAGATGCAAGGCCTTGCCGCCCGCGCCGGCACAGGCGTCCAGCACACGCATGCCGGGGTCGGGCCTGCAGGCCAGACCGATCAATTGACTTCCTTCATCCTGGATGTCGATGATGCCGCCGGTGTATAGACCATGCTGCAGCAGGTTGACGCGGTCGTGCAGGATGATGGCAGCAGGCGCATGGCGTCCCGCCTGGGCCGAGATGCCTTCTGCCTCGAGCATACGCAGTACGTCGCTTCGCGAGGCCCGCCGCAGGTTTACGCGCAGGCACACGGGCGCAGGTTGCATCATGGCCGACCACACGTGCCAGGCATCGTCGGGCCATCGCTCCGCCGTAGCCTGCAGCAGCCACGCCTGCGTGCCGCAACGCACGTGCGGCAGCTCGGCATCAAGCACGGTCATATCAACACGTCCCTGCTGCATCTCATACCAAGCATGTACTGCATCGGGTAGTGCCAGACGCTCTGCCACGAGGTCGCAGATGGCCAGCGTGCGCAGCGTGTCGAAGACGGCTGACGAAATGAAGCGCCGGTCGCTTGCGCCGATGTACTTGCGCGACCGCATATACTCCGACGCCAGCGCGTCGGCAGGCTGAGGACTCTTGCGGATGATGCGCACCAGCTCGGCGGCATGGCCAAGCAACGATTCCGAGGTCATGACATCGTGATGACGATCTTGCCAAACTGGTCCGACGTGGCGATCAGGTCGAACGCTCGTACGGCGTCGTGAAACGGTATCTCGCTGTCGATCACAGGAATGATGCGGTGCTTGTTCACGAATGCCAGCATCGCCCTGAAGTCGTCGGCACTGCCCATGGTCGACCCGCGGATGTCGAGCTGCTTCCAGAAGATGCGGTGCAGGTTCAACAGTGGCGTCGGCCCCGTGGTGGCGCCGAAGAACACGATGCGGCCGCCGGGCCGCACTACTGCTGTCAGATCGTTCAGGACACGGCCTCCGGCCGAGTCGATGGCAAGGTCGGCCGCGCCGGCCATGGCCTCGAGTTTTTTCGGCCAGGCATCATCATGGTAGTTGACACCTCCGGCAGCGCCCAGCTGCTTCGCCCGCTCGATCTTCGTGTCACTGCCGCTGGTGACAAAGACGCGTGCTCCTGCCGCCAATGCCATCTGCATGGCCAGCGTTGCCACGCCGCCCCCGATGCCTGTGATCACGACCGTCTCGTTTGGTTGCAGCGCGCCGCGAACCATCAAAGCTCGATAGGCCGTAACGCCGCCAAGAGGCAGAGCGGCTGCCTGCACGTCGGTGCAGTGTGTCGGAGCGGGGTGCAGATTGGCAGTCGGTACGCAGACCTTCTGGGCAATGGCGCCCTGCGACGGCATGCCAAGGATGTGGTATCCGGAAGACTGGGCCGCAGCGTTGTCGCCCCAGTCGAACGATGGATCGATGATCACACGTTCGCCCTTATCGGTCAGACCGCAAGCGTCCGAGCCGAGGATGGCCGGGTAAACGATCTTCGCATACTTGCCTTCACGGATCCACTGGTCGCGGCGGTTAAGTCCGGCCGCCAGGACCTTGACACATGTTTCACCTGCCACAGGCACGGGATCCGACACCGTGGTAATGCCGAACGTATCTGACGTGAGCACGAGTGCTTGCATGGCCGAAAATAGGAAATGACGGCGGCATGATGCCGCGTAGATGCGGCGTAGTTTTGCATCAAATCGCCATGCATGATCATCAACGTTTGGTATGCGCGCTGATCGCACTGCTTCTCGCGGTGACGATCGCAGCTGCCGACACACATATTCACGGCATCGTCCGCGACAGCGCCACGC
Organism: Candidatus Kapaibacterium sp.; assembly: GCA_018882585.1. Taxonomy (GTDB): domain Bacteria; phylum Bacteroidota; class Ignavibacteria; order Kapaibacteriales; family Kapaibacteriaceae; genus ZLKRG46. Next base: position 94,126 of record VFFB01000001.1, on the reverse strand, counting down.
GCCAGCCTCTGGCCGGTGCCACGGTCATTGTCGAGGGGACGTCGCTCGGCGCCGTCGCGGCGCGCGACGGCGTGTTTCACCTGCATGACGTGCCAGCGGGGCGCCTGCGTCTGGTCGTGTCGTACGTGTATTACGTGCCCCGTACCATCGACGTGGTCGCAAACGACGATGTCCGCATCGAGGTGCTGCTGTCGCAACAGCTTGCACCCATGCGCGAGGTCGTGGTTCAGGGTGTCCGACGGCAGTCTGCAACACCCACGCAGGATGTGGTCATGCTGACGCAGGCCGAAGTTGATGAACATCGTGGGCAGACCTTTGCCGACGTGCTGCGACAGGTGCCCGGCATCACCGTGATGCAGACCGGTCCGTCCATCGCCAAGCCCATGCTGCATGGTATGACGGGCACACGTCTTGTGACGCTGAATGCAGGCATCGCCCAGGAGGGACAGCAGTGGGGCGCCGAACACGCTCCCGAGATCGACCCCTTCACACCTGACAGGATCGGCGTGGTGCGCGGTCCGGCCGCGGTACTGCACGGACCCAATTCCATGGGCGGCGTCATCAGTGTGGAGCCTCGCCCCCTTACCACGTCGACGTCGTGGATGGGTGACGTGATGCTACAAGGGTTTATGAATAACCGACAAGGGGCAGGGAGCATCGTTGCCGAGCGCGGCGGCCTGTTCGGCACGCCGCTGTCGATACGCATGCAGGCAAGCGGACGTCGGGCCGGCGATGCACGTACACCGGACTATGTGCTGCGCAATTCAGGCTTTGCAGAGGCGGCCGGCGCCGTTGACCTTGGACTGCGCCTTGGTCAGTGGTCGCTCACGTCGCATGCCCGCGGCTTCGCCACCACGCTCGGCATTTACGAGGGGTCGCACCTTGGCAATCCGGCCGACCTGCAGCGGGCCATCGAGCGCGGCGGACCGGCCACGACATCGGCATTCTCGTACGACATCGGGCGTCCGCGGCAGGAGATCTCACATCGCCTGCTGTCGGTCCAAGCCACAGGGCCCGTCAGCGATGCCGACCGACTGCGCTTCGTCTATGGATGGCAGCAGAATCTTCGTCAGGAATTTGACAAGCACAACGCACGCATCGTCGGACGTGGTGACGACCTCGTCGAGCGTGCCCGCGATTCCATTGAGCGTCTTTCCCGCGCACTGGCAACGCCGGCGATGGAGCTGCTGCTGACAACCTATACGGCCGACCTTCGGTGGGAACGTACGATCTTGGATGCCTGGCAGTCGCAAACAGGTATCAGCGGCACGCGACAGGTGAACGATCGATCGGGCTCCGTCTTCCTTGTGCCCGACTACCTTGCCCATGGCGTCGGCGCATACACGCTGCAGACGCTCATGATGGGTGATCTGATGCTGAGTGGGGGCCTACGGTACGACGTGCGGTGGCTGACGGCTGACATTACACGCCGGGGCAGTCGTGATACCGTGCAACAGAACAGAACGTTTGCAAATCTTGCCGGCAGCATCGGCGCGGCATGGAATGCCACCCAAGACGTTCGACTGTCGGTTAACGTCGGCACTGGATGGCGGCCGCCGCAGGTGAATGAGCTGTACGCTAATGATGTGCACCACGGCGTGGCACTGTACGAGGTAGGTGATTCGACGCTGCGTCCCGAACGTAACCTTGCCATTGATGCCGGTGTGGATGTATCCGTTCGTGGACTGGACCTGCAGGTGACGGCATACATGCATGACCTTGATGGATATATCTATGCCGTTCCGGAGCCGGGTAATCCCACGGTGACGGTGCGTGGCGCCTTCCCGACCTATCGGTTTATCCAGCATGATGCCGTCATCGGCGGCATCGACATGAAGGCAACATGGGCTGTATCCGAGACATGGTCCGTCCTTGGGACGCTCGCCGTTGTCCGCGGTCAGGACGTCGAACGCGACGTGCCACTCTTCATGATGCCGGCAGACCGCGGCCGCATCGCCGTCCATGCACACCTGCCCGACGTACTTGGGCTGCATGACGCCTTCGTGGAAGCCGGTTGCACGGGGGTGCGGCGTCAGGACCGATTTGTGTCCGGCGAAGACTATGTTGATCCACCTGCCGGTTATGCGTTGCTTGACCTTGCCGCAGGAGGCACGATACACCTTGGCAGTACCGATATTCGTCTGTCGTGCACTGTCAGCAACCTCCTTGATCAACGCTATCGAGACTACCTGAGCCGCTTTCGCTATGTCGCTCTCGACTCCGGTCGCGATATCGTTCTTCGGCTTGCCATCCCGCTCAATCACTAAGCATCACCACAATCCTATGCGAGCCTTCATTATGACGCACCGCGTGCGCAACCTTGCCCCCTTCATCGCCATGATACTGATGCTGTGGGGATGCAGTGAACACAGCCACGGCCCTGATGGACATGACCACGATGTGGTCTCAAGGGTCGAGGTAAGCCTTGTCGGCCTGCTCTCGGCCGACACCACGACCTACGTCTGGGAAGATGCAGACGGTGCCGGCGGCAACAATCCTAACCGGATCGATACCATCGTGCTGGAGGTCGGCAAGACCTATGTCGGCTCGCTAAGACTGCTCAACAGCACCGTTTCGCCCGTCGAGGACCTGACGTCGGGCGTGCGTGATGATATGGACCAACACCAGTTCTTTTTCACGATAACGGATTCGCTGGCCACCATCACGATCCAGGACTACGACGATCGTAGTCTGCCTGTTGGATTGAGCATCGGCCTGGTGGGACGCAAGGCCGGTACGGGCAGCCTTGGCATCGAGCTGTCACACTTCGATGACCCCACACAAAAGACAGGGGTGAATCGCAGCGACGAAACGGATGTGAGCGTCACGTTTCCCCTTGTCGTTCGTTGACACTTTCTGACATTGCATCGTGCAGCAGACAGATATCTCCCTCGATGATGTTCGGTTTGTCGTGGTCGACGTTGAAACGACCGGCGGAACGGGCGGCGACCATCGGATCACGGAACTTGGTTTTTGTGTGATCGAAGATGGCGTCATCGTGCGTCGATACTCATCACTCGTTAACCCACATCAGGTTATTCCCGACTTCATCGTGACCATGACCGGCATCACGAATGAAATGGTGGCCTCGGCACCCGACGAGGATGACGTCGTCATACACATCGCCGACGAGCTACGTCGTGATGGTACCGTCTTTGTAGCCCACAATGTGGGGTTTGATTGGGGCTTTGTGAGCGCTGCGTTGCAGCGGTGTAACGAAGACGTGCCCGACATGATCCGTCTGTGCACGTGCAAACTTTCGCGCCGCGTCAGCGCCGGTCTGCCCCGGCATGACCTTGGCAGCGTTGCCGCCTTTTACAATGTGCCGATCACGGCACGCCACCGTGCACTGGGCGATGCCGAGGCAACAGCACATGCGCTGATGCAGATGCTTGACCGTGCGCGGTCGGAGCACGAGGCGCAAACGCTCGACGATCTGCTGGCCCTGCAGTATGCCAAGCGAGCGCAACCACGTCGCGAGACCAAGGCCAGGGCCCTGTTGGAGCCGTACCTGAAGGAACTGCCCGACGAGCCGGGTGTGTACTACTTCTTGAACACGAAGAAGAAGATCCTCTACGTCGGCAAGGCAAAGTCACTCGTCAAACGCGTCAGTTCCTACTTCCAGGACACGCCCCTGCATAGCCGGAAGGTCGCGCGCATGATCCGCTACATCCGGCATATCCGGTGGGAACCCACGGGGACGGAACTGGGAGCCATGCTGCTGGAGAGTCGCGAGATCAAGGTGCATCGTCCGTCGTACAATCAGGTGGGACGCGAGTACCGGCCGCCGATCTTCCTGCGGATCACGAACGAGGACTTTCCGCAGTTCGAGCTCGTCGACGGCATCGTCGATGATGGCTCCGAACACTTTGGTCCGTTCCGCAGCGAACGCATGGCCCAACGCCTGCTCGACATGGTCGTGCGCGAGCATCAGCTGCGCACGTGCGACGGCGAGCTGAAGCCCGAGCCCGACTACAGGCCATGCTTCAACTACCACATCAAGAAATGTCTGGCACCATGCGCCCTGCTGCAAACGAAGGACGACTACCAGCAGCGCGTCCGCGAAGCACGGTCGTTCATCGCCAATGTCGAACGCGGTGCCGTGGGACGTTTGCAGCAGCAGATGGCAGCAGCGGCAGACAGACTGGAGTATGAACGCGCAGCGCTGCTGCGCGATGGCATCAAGGAGCTTGAACGCGTCACGCTGCACCAACAGGATACGCCGTTGGCCGTGAGCGATACGAACGTCATCTTGGTGATGCCCACGCAGGACCGTTACTCGACGGTCGAGGTATTCTTTGTGCGTGCAGGACGTCTGCGCGTGCAGCGCATCGTTGGCACGTCGGCACCGCTGGATGCACTGTACGCAGCCGCCGACGAAGTGTACTTCAGCGCCGCCGTCGACGGGCCGTTCGACGAGCGGGAACTGGATGCGTTACGCATCATCACGTCGTGGCTGTACCGACGTCGCGACAAGGCCGACGTCATCGTCGTGAATGGCCTTGCCCCCTTCAAACTTCAGGAACGTATCATGGCGGCCGTGCGGCGGTACCATAAGGGAATTGTGGAGACGCCGCCCGACGAGACACCTTCGGAGTACTCGCAACTGCCGGACTGGACCGATGCAGCCGCTTGAAACGATCCGCGATACGGCCTATGCCGTCATCGATGTTCGGTCGCCGGCCGAGTATGCGCAGGGCCACATCCCTCGAGCCGAGAACATAGCGCTGTTTACGAACGAGGAGCGGGCCGAGGTCGGTACGCTCTATGTGCAGCAGAGTCGCGAGCAGGCGCTGCTGCGCGGTTTGGAGCTGGTCGGCCCCAAGCTGGCCGGATTCGTGACGCAGGCGCAGGCGATCGCGCAGGGGCGGCCCGTTGTGCTCTACTGCTGGCGCGGCGGCATGCGCTCCGCCTCGATGGCATGGCTGCTGCGTACGGCAGGACTCGACGTCGAAACCATCAAGGGCGGCTACAAGGCCTATCGAGCACATGTCCACGAACTGCTGTCCAAGCCGTGGGACCTGCGTGTCGTGGCCGGCTATACGGGGTCGGGCAAGACGCATTATCTGCACTCGCTGGCGGCGCAGGGCGAGCAGGTGCTCGATCTTGAGGCCATCTGTCGACACAAAGGCTCGTCGTACGGCGCATTGGGCGAGCTGCCGCAGCCGTCCACGGAGTATGCCATGAATCTTATGGCAGACGTCCTTGCAGGCTTCGATCTGCGACGTCCGGTATGGGTCGAAGACGAAAGCCGGAAGGTCGGCCACGTCGTTATTCCCGACGTCTTCTTCGAGCGCATGCAGGCGTCGACCATCGTCCTGCTTGATGTGCCTCGTGAGGTCCGCGTACAGAATCTTGTACAGGACTATGGACACTACGATGTGCAGGAGCTTGTTGCGGCAACAGAGCGCATCCGACGGCGTCTTGGCGGCGAACAGTGCACGGCCGCCATTGCTGCCATTCAGGACGGCGATCTTACCACAGCGGCAGCGATCCTGCTGGACTACTATGATGCTGCCTACGACCACTACATGAAGTACCGTGCCCGGTCACGGAGCTAAGACCCATTTCACATCGCAATACACATGTACAAGCTCACGCAATACTCCCACGGTGCCGGCTGCGGCTGTAAGATCGCTCCGAAGGTGCTCGATTCGATTCTGCATTCCACAGTTGATGTTGTGCAGGATGCGCGACTGCTGGTCGGCAACGACACGAAGGATGATGCCGCCGTCTATGACCTGGGTGACGGAACGGGCATCATCAGCACGACCGATTTCTTCATGCCTATCGTGGACGATCCGGTTGACTTCGGACGTATCGCCTCGGTGAATGCCATCAGCGACATCTATGCCATGGGCGGCACACCCATGATGGCCATTGCCGTGCTTGGATGGCCCGTGAATACCGTGCCGCTCGAAGCCGCCCGACTTGTGCTCGAGGGGGCACGCATGGCCTGTACCGAAGCGGGGATCGCCCTTGCCGGCGGACACAGCATCGACAGTCCCGAGCCCATCTTCGGTCTGGCCGTTACCGGCCGCGTCGACCTGCGCCATCTGAAGCAGAACACCGGCGCTCGCAAGGGCGATGTACTCTTCCTGACCAAGCCCCTTGGCGTGGGTATCATCACCACGGCGCAGAAGCAGGGCAAGGTTGCCCAGCAGCACATGGAGCTGGCCGTTCGATCCATGACCACCCTGAACAAGCAGGGTGCCGTCTACGGCGGCTTGGAGTATGTACACGCCATCACCGACGTCACCGGCTTCGGTCTTTGCGGCCATCTTATCGAGCTATGCGAAGGGGCAGGGGTAAGCGCCGAGATCGACGCCGATGCTGTGCCGCTGCTCGACACCGATGCCGTGCGTCACTACGTCGCTCAAGGCTGTGTGCCCGGCGGTACGAAGCGCAACCATGATTCGTATGGCCACAAGGTGGTGGGCCTTACCGACGCATCCATGGCCATCATGTGTGATCCGCAGACGAGTGGGGGATTGCTGGTGGCCGTGCATCCCGACCATGTCAGCGACTTCGAGCGTGTCTCGCAGGGAATGCCCTGGCAGCCCGCTCGTGTGGGACGTATGGTGGCTCGCGGCCAGTCTGTCGTCAGCGTGATCTGAACTGCGGACGCCTGACGTCTGAAACGTCAGTCCTCCCAGTCGGCGATGAACACGTTCGTGTCGCGCGATCCTTCGGGCGTGTTCCTGTTCGACGACCACACAAGGCGTTTCCCGTCGGGCGAGAACATCGGAAACGCGTTGAAGATGCTTTCGCTGGTGATGCGCTTCAGGTTCGTGCCGTCCAGATCGATCGAGTAGATCTGGAAATCATAGCCTCGTTGCGAATGGTGGTTGCTCGAGAACAGGATCTTCTTGCCAGATGGGTGGAAGAAGGGAGCCCAGTTAGCCTTGCCCAGCGTTGTGATCTGACGCAGGTCGGAGCCATCGACGTTGCAGACGTAGATCTCCATGTTCGTAGGGGCCACCAGGCCCTGCGACAGCAGTTCCTTGTATTCGGCAATGGCACTGTCGGTGGTTGGACGCGACGCGCGGAACACCAGCTTTGTGCCGTCGGGCGAGAAGAACGCTCCGCCGTCATAGCCTAGGCCCGACGTCACCTGACGCTTATTCGATCCGTCGATGTTCATCGTCCACAGCTCAAGGTCACCCGAGCGCATCGAAGTATACACGATCAGGTCGCCCTTGGGTGAGACCGTCGCTTCGGCATCGTAGCCGGGCTCGTTCGTCAACTTGGCAATCATCGTGCCTTGTTCGTCCGCCACGTAGACGTCGTAGTCGGGGTGCACCTGCCATAGGTATTTCCTGTCGGCCCGCGGCGGCGGAGGCGGCGGACATTCCTTGCCCCCTTCGAAGGTGGAACCGTACAGAATGTGGCGGTTATTGGGCATGTAGTACGAGCAGGTGGTGCGGCCTTCGCCGTTCGAGACCATGGGTGGGCGATACGACGAATCGCCGGCCGCCTTTGCGATGTCGACCCAAAAGATCTGGTCGCACTGTAGGCCCCAGGCCTTGTTGTTGCTCTGCATGGCAAGTTTCTTGCCGTCGGGCGAGAAGTATGCCTCGGCATTATCACCGCCGAATGTCAGCTGGCGGATGTTCTTCAGGTTGGGTTCCTGTGCAAGCGCACTGCAGGTGGCTGTTACCACTGCTACGGTAAGGATCAGAGCATGCTTCATGATGCAAACTACGAAGCATCGTATTTTTGCCGTCCATGACCGACCCCACATCACCTAAGCGTGGCATCGACCTGCTGCGCGACCCGCGGCTGAATAAAGGCACGGCCTTTACCATTGAACAGCGACGCGAGCTCGGCATCGAGGGCTTGCTGCCCGACGTTGTAAGCTCACACGATACGCAGCTTCATCGAGCCGAGCTTCACCTGGCAAGTCTGGCGACCGACATGGAGCGGTACGTCTACTTCAGCGACTTGCAGGAGCGCAACGAAGACCTGTTCTATCGTGTGCTGATGCACGATCCTGTGAAGTACATGCCCATCGTCTACACGCCTACGGTAGGCGCTGCCTGCCAGCAGTACGGCCGCTGGTATCGACGTCCAAAGGGGTTGTGGGTATCCCGCAACCATCGTGGACGTATCGCCGAAGTGCTGCGGAACTGGCATGTCAAGGATGTGCGGTTCGTGGTTGTTACAGATGGCGAGCGTATCCTGGGTCTTGGCGACCAAGGAGCGCAGGGCATGGGCATTCCCATCGGCAAGCTGGCTTTGTATACGGCCTGTGCAGGGGTGCCTCCGCAGATGGCCCTGCCCATAACGCTTGACGTGGGTACGAACAATCGCGAGCTGCTTGATGACCCCTTCTACATCGGCGTGCGCAAAGAGCGGCTGACGGGCGAGGAGTACGACAGCTTCCTTGAAGAATTTGTGACGGCCGTGCAAGAGGTCTTCCCCGAGGCCACGATCCAGTGGGAGGACTTTGCCAATCAGAATGCCGTGCCACTCCTGGAGCGCTATCGTAACCGTGTGTGTAGCTTCAACGACGACATCCAGGGAACGGCGGCCGTAGGTGTTGCGGGCATCCTGGCTGCCCTGCGCCTAAAGGACGAGCAACTTGCCGATCAGCGCATGCTGTTTTTTGGCGCCGGTTCGGCCGGAATTGGCATCGCTGACCTGCTAACGCTGGTGATGGTGCAGGACGGGTTGACGCTCGACGAGGCACGCAGGCGCTGCTGGCTGTTCGATTCCAAGGGACTCGTGCAGTCGTCTCGTACCGGTCTTGGCGACCAGAAGGGGCGCTATGCTCATGACCATGTCGAGGTCACGGATCTTGCCGAAGCAGTCCGCCAGATCAAGGCCACGGTCATCATCGGAACCTCGACGATACCTCGCAGTTTCACTCGAGACGTCGTCGACGCCATGATGGCGAACACACCTCGCCCCCTGATCTTCCCATTCTCGAATCCAACATCAAAGGCTGAGTGCACGGCCGAAGAAGCCTATCAGTGGACGAATGGCGCAGCGATCTTTGCAAGCGGGAGCCCATTTGATCCGGTGACCGTCAACGGCAAGCGCATGTATGCCAGCCAGGGCAACAACGTGCTGATCTTCCCGGCCATGGGATTGGCCGTCCTGGCGGCACGTCCGACGCACCTTCCCGACGAGGCCTTTGCCGTTTCGGCGCGGGCTCTTGCGGCAATGGCCACGAAGGAAGACTTTGCCATAGGACTGATCTATCCGCCGCTGCGCACCATCCGCGAAACGCAGATGCACATCGCTGCCACCGTTGCAACCTGGCTGTGGGACACGGGCCTTGCCCGCGAGGAACGTCCTGCCGATATCGCTTCATACGTGCGGAACCTTGCCTGGCGGCCGAACGTGTGATGATGGAACCATGGGCCCACATCTTCGGGTTGGCCCACGTTATTGTTGCGTTAGCCTATGTTATCGTTGCGTTGGCCCCCGTTATCGTAACGTTGGCCCACGTTATCTTGACGTTGGTCCACGTTATCGTTACGTTGGCCCACAGCTGAGGCTGTGGGCTAATATGGGTCGACGGGGGCATGGTGTTCATCGAAACCTATAGCGGTGTCACAGCATCTTCGAAATCAGGGCGGGTTGCTCCTATTGTCTCTCTCCGGTTGAGAACGAACGTACGCGATCAGAACGTTGAGATGATGATGCGAGAAGGTGAACGCGCCGTATCCACGCTGCCATGCAAAATGGTCTAGGTCAGGGTGTCTGGATCGTATCTCGCGCGTTGATTTCGATTTGATAAGCCTAACGACGTCCGCGAGGCATTGGTTTGGTAGCAAGGCCATTAAAATATGCGCGTGATCATCTCCGCCATTGATAGCGTAGACGTGAATGCCCAACTCCGAGCAAACATCCCATAGAATAGACCAGATGTCATCGGCCAATTCGGGGCGGATCAGCGCTATCCTATGTTTCGTGGCAAACACAACATGGAAGCACAGCGATGTATGTGTGTGTGACATGTGACCATGTGTCTTGAGACACAGGGAATGTGACGCATGCACGCCAGTCCTACATGCACGTCGTATCCCCGTCGGCCCATATTAGCCCACAGCCTCAGCTGTGGGCCGACGCGATGATGCCACGTTTGACAATTCGATGCACGCACAATCCCCGTCGGCCCATATTAGCCCACAGCCTCAGCTGTGGGCCAACGCGATGATGCCGGGCCAACGCGATGATGCCGGGCCAACGCGATGATGCCGGGCCAACGCGTTATCGCAGCTCATCTTCCCTGATCTCGCGTCGCCATACCTGGTTGCCATCCTTGTCGTGGACGGCGAGCGTTAGAACGCGTTGCTTGGCTGGGCCGCTGACGGTGATGAGTCCGAAGTTGTGCTTACCAACGGCCGTGCCCGGAACACGAAACGTGTTTGACTGCTGTTCGATATCCTTGTTTGCACCGGCTGTGAGTGAGGACGACGTGAACTCGTACAGCGGATATGTGCCGGGTCGGTCGAGCTTGGATAGTTCGGCAGCGTGGATGTCGCCCGTGACGAACATCACGCCTTTGATCTCGTTCTGCGTGATCAGGTCGATGATGCGCTGCCGCTCCTGCGGCATACGCGCAAAGCACTCCTTACGAAGATTGTCGGTGAGGAACTGACTGCCCACGGCGACAATCTTGAAGGTGGCCGTGCTGCTCGATAACGCGTCCATCAACCATTGGATCTGATGCTCGCCGAGTATGGTGCGCTCGCCGTCCTTGCGGTTGTTCGCCGATCGATAGTACCGGTCGTCCAGCATGAAGACATCGACGTCGATGAGTGAGAACGACGTTGTGATGCCCGACTTATCCGCTATGCCGTATGACGGGTTCGGCCAAAAGTCCTTGAATACCTGCAAGGCATCAGCCTTGCCCCACCAGCTGCGGTCAGAGTCGTTTGGCCCAAAATCGTGATCATCCCAAATGGCATAATGCGCTGTGGAAGCAAGTAGCGGCTGTAACTCGGCTACTGCACGCGTGTGCGAGTAGCGCTTGTAGATACCTGCACGGGAGTTCCAGTCGGGTTCGCGCAGATACACGTTGTCACCCAACCATAGCATGGCGTCGGGCCGCTTTGCATGGAGTGCGGACATGATCTCATAGTCGCTGCCGTAGCCGCCGCCGCTACGCTCGTAACCGTCTTCGTTGATGTAGAAGCACGAGCCGATGGCCAGTGTGGCCGAGGGCGGGTCCTGCTTGCGCCACTTCCATACCGGTTGTGTCCGGAACGTTGTCGGATACGCAAACTTCTGGGTCTTACCGTCCACAATGACCTCGTACGCGTATGTCCTGCCCGGCTCGACCTTGTCCAGTCGGAAGGTCATTGCATACAGCGATGACGCCGAACCGGTCTGCACGGGCGTTGAGTGTCTAATGGCAGGTTGTGCGCTGTCAGCGTAGCTGATCCGCACCGGAACTGCCTGTGTTGTCTGAACCCAGAGTAGGGCTTCACGCATGTCGACATGGCCGATCATGGGGCCCGCTGCAACAGCAGGCTGTTGAGCGTTCATGGTCGAGGCCGTGACCACGACGAGCGTCAGCAGACATATGATGTGTTTCATGACAGCGAACATCGTATAATCGTGGCACTCTGCACAATGTAAGCCTCATTATGATTTCGCATCACCACCGAATCTCAGATCTGTGCGACGAGATTGTGAAAGACGCAACGCCCCGACCCGGCAAGTCCTCGCACTATATGGTCGCCCATGTCATCCTTCCGCACTTGTTGTTTGCGTGGCCCGACACGTTACAGCATCTGCTTACCACAACCATGCCAACCTTCGTTCAGGAGTTGTGGCGGGCAGAGGTTCGGAAAAGGGGCGAAGAAATGACGAGGGAAGAAGAGGTCGGCGTTCGCGTTCTCAAGAACCCCAGTGGCGCCGTTGCCGTGGCGATCGACATGCCGCCGCCCGAGACCGTTCCCGAAGCCTATGCCGTTGTGATGATGCTGGCGCCTCAGCGACGCTTCTTCGTGGTCGAACGGACATTTGAGGATATCATCCGACGGTACCGCAGGTCATTCTCATGGATCGATCCGGCTACGCCGGCAGCTGTCGATGGACACCGGACCCTTGGCTGGCTCTGCGAGTGGCTGCCGGATCGAGGCCGCAGGAACTACGAAATGGTGGACTACCTGGACATTGCCGACGTGATGCGTAACGTCGACGGCTGGAGCCACACCATCGGACCATGGGTGGATGTGACAACCGAGGCTACCGACGTTCTGTCGGTGATCGATCTCTCCGATCAGCCCTACTATCCCGCCGAGGTGGCACTGGATCCCGTTGTCGCCGCGAGGTTCGTCGCCGAAGTTGCACGGCAGCGTCATGCTGCGGTCAAGACCGCGGCCGAAGCGCGCAGTCGTGCAATGGAGATCCGCTCCCTCATCGAGCGTGCAGTGGCCGAACATGGGCGTTCCTATGCCGAGATCACGGTGCAGACGACATCCGCCATCGAACTGCTTGTGATGGCGCATGCATACGAAGAGGCCAGGCAGCTGGTGATCATGTGGCAGAATTTCTGTGCACACTTTCGAGGCAATCTTGCGCCCGAGACCATGCTGTCTCGAGCTGCGACAGCCCTGGTCGAAGCGGCAGATCCTGCGAACAACGATCCTCGCAGTCGAGTGATCTATTGGCTCACGAATCGAGACCGATTCATGCCAGAGATGCGAACCGACCTGCCGGGTGCTGATCATCCGTTGCTCAGCGCAACCGTGGATGACATGATGGACTATGCGCAGATGCTAGCCGATGAGCTGACGTGACATCTGACTTGCATGCGTGCTAACGCGAATCGCTGAATCACTCCTCGTAGCGAAGATGCTTGATCTCTTCGCCGCTGGTTCCGATCTCGGCCATGGCTTCGATGCCTATCCGCAGATGCAGATCCATGTACTGCATGCTCACGCGCTGATCGCTCTCTTCGGTCTTGACGCCTTCAGGTACGATCGGCACGTCACTCACAAGGAGCAGCGCGCCTCGCGGAATGCCGTTCTTATGTCCGACAATAAAGATCGTCGCCGTTTCCATGTCGATAGCAAGACACGACAGGTCTATCAAGCGCTGCCGGAAGTCGGCATCCCACTCCCAGACACGTCGATTCGTAGTATAGACAACGCCGGTGCGGTAGTCCTGCTGGTGCAGCAGGATCTTGTCCGACACAAACTTGTGCAGCTTGAACGACGGCAGGGCAGGCACCTCGGGCGGAAAATAGTCGTCGCTCGTACCCTCGCCACGGATCGCCGCAATGGGCAGCACGAAGTGTCCGATCACGGTCGATAGTTTCAAGCCGCCGCACTTACCAAGGAACAGTACGCCTTTTGGGCGTCGTGCCACCAGCAGGTCCATGATCAGGGCGGCATTGGGTGAGCCTATGCCGTAGTTCACAATGGTCAGTCCGTCGGCATTCGTCGCCGTCTGCATCGGCCTGTCCGTGCCCAGTACGGGCACGTTGTGCCATTCGGCAAAGCGGTCGACGTAGCCGCGGAAATTCGTCAGCAGGATGTAGTCACCAAAGCCATTGATGGGCGTTCCGGTGTAGCGAGGCAACCAATTGGTTGCAATGTCGAGCTTGGTTTGCATGGCGTAATTTGCACAACAATGAGCGCCATAGAAACGATTGCCCGGCTGGAACATTGGCTCAGGCCTGTCCTGCACACGTTGCCGCCGCATCTGGCAGTCCGCCTGTTCTCGGACGGTCGCACTGCCTTTGCCAAGGCATTTGCCGACGATGTTCCGCAGCATGCGGGATTCCATGCCCCTTCACACATGGCTGTCAGAGCCTGGGGGCTGGAGTTCTCCATGCCCATCTGGAATGCGGCCGGAATGTTCAAAAACGGCGAGGGATATGAGGTCGTTGCACGGCAGGGGGCAGGGGCCTACGTTGCCGGCACGACCACGTCGGTGCCGCGCGTGGGGAACGTGAAAGACGGAATCCGGTGGCCGGCAGCGGCGTATCCGCGCAGCGGCGTGGCGTCGAACTGGATGGGCCTGCCCAACGAAGGGCATGCTGCCGTTGCGGCACGACTGTCCGCGCTGACGCGCGTGGCCGGATGTCCTGTCGGTGCCAGCGTGAGCGCCGATCCGGGCATGGATCAAAACCTCGCCTTGCCTGCACTTGCAAAGGGAATGCGGTTGTATGACCGTGTCGGCGTGGACTACATCGAGCTGAACGAATCGTGTCCAAACGTTCCCGGACATGATGCCCAGCACGATGTACTGGATGCCGGACTGCTGCAGCGGCTGGACTACGTGGCCCATCATGTGCTTGCAACGCGGACGCGGAACCTGCCGGTCGTGGTGAAGTTCTCGACCGACACGAACCCGGCGTACGTCGACGATCTTGTGCGCGTGCTGATCGAGCGTGGCTTTGATGGCATCATCTTGGGCAATACCAGCACACAGTACGTGGCCGTGCGACCGCTGATCGACAAACGTGAGCAGGCAGTCTATGACCACTTCACGAGATCATTCGGCGGTGGCCTGAGCGGCCGGCCGCTGCGTGACGTATCGCTCGAGCTGTGCGCCCGTGCGCGTCGAGCCGCCGATGCATGTGCCCCGACGCGTGAGTTCCATGTGATACGTTGCGGCGGCGTTTCCACGGCAGCCGACATCGAGGCCTCACGGCGTGAAGGCATCCTGCTCAATCAGTGGTACGTCGGCTACTTTGATGCCTTTGGCGTCGATGGTCACAACGTGTACCGTCGGCTTGCTGCCCAGCTCGTTGCGATGCGAACGTAAGCGGGATTACTGACCCTGCAAGGCCTTTCGCTTTGCCGATATCCGCGTCGATACGCTGTCATACAGCATGCGGAAGGTCGTCGGATCCTCGCCCGCAGCACGCAGCTCCTGTTCGAATCGCTCCTGCGTATATCCGTGCTGAACGAGTGCCGCACGCACCTTGGACTGTGCCTGTATCGAGTCGACGGTTGATTCGCGCGCGATGACGACGTCGGTATAGACGTCGACAAGCTTGGGGTCGACCGTCGGCTTGTCGCTGCATGCGGAAACCGCGAGCAGGCAGACCATACTGATGATGGGGCGCAGAAGGTGCTTTTTCATGGCATTGCAGATTCGTCGTTGATCGTTGCGTGGCCTGCAGCAGCATGCTCTGCTGCACGTATCACTTCGAGCAGTTCGTTCAGGATCATGGCCGTTGCGCCCCACAGGGGCACGCGCGGATGCACGCGCCAATGGCGTACCTGGACGGTACGATCGTAGAGCGTCCACGGTGCAACGTGGACCGACGCATCATCAAGCAGCACCGACAACGGTACGGTGAAGATCTCTTCGACCTCTGCCTCGCTCGGCACGTATTGCGCAGGGGTGCGCACAAGGCCTACGATTGGCGTGATGGCTGAGTTCGATGGCGGAACCCATATCGGACTCAGGTTGCCAAGGATGGCAACGTCGTGCGCAGGAATTCCCGTCTCTTCATCCAGCTCCCGCAAGGCCGTCGTTGTCACGTCTTCGCCTTGGTCGATACGACCGCCGGGAAACGAGATCTGTCCTCCATGGCTGCGCAACGTTGTCGTCCGCACGGTCAGCAGCACGTCTACATCGTCATCATCTCGCAGCAGCAAGGGCACAAGGACGGCGCTGCGGCGTGCGTCGTCGGGCGCCTTCTGCAGACGTTTCGCAGCGTCCGGCATATCGGACGGCACAAAGTGCGCATGTGCCCGCACCCCCGGAAGGGGGCCGGCAAGAGCTGTTCGGATGATATCAAGGCGTGTCACGGTTACAAATCTGCGTAGAATCACAGTTCGACGACGTGCCGATACGGCGTATTCTTGTGGCCATTACGCCATATCCTATGAAGCACTTCCCGTCGCTCCTTGCTCTTTTGCCGGATGCCGAAGTTCACGGCAATGCCGAGATCGATATCATCGATGTCACAAATGACTCCCGTCTCGTAAAACCGGGATGGGTGTTTGTTGCCATTGCAGGCACGAATGTCGATTCGCATGATCACGTCGCCGCCGCCGTGGCGGCGGGTGCCGTCCTCATCGTCGGCCAGCGGCCGTACACCGCCGTTGCCTCTGAACTCGGTGCCGTGCCCTACGTCTGCGTCGGAGACTCCCGCTATGCCTTCGCCGTCCTGACGCATGCGGTGCTTGACCATCCCACGCGTGGCCTTCGCGTGTTCGGTGTTACGGGTACCAACGGTAAAACAACGTGTGCTACGCTGCTCGAACAGATCTTTGCCGCCGCAGGTCACAACGTGGGATTCATCGGTACCACCGGCATCCGGTACGGCCGCACGGTGCTGCCCTCGGATTACACAACGCCCCATGCCCGAGCCCTGTGTGATGTGATCATGACCATGAAGCAGGCAGGAGTCGACACCATCTGCATGGAGGTCAGCTCCCACGCCCTGGATCAGCACCGCGTGGAAGGGATACGATTTCAGGGGGCGGTGTTCACCAACCTGACGCGCGACCATCTGGATTATCACGGGACGATGGAGCGCTATGCCGATGCCAAGAAGAAGCTGTTCGACATGCTTGACGAAGATGCCGTCGCCGTTGTCTTTGCCGACGATGCCATGGCCGAACATATGGTGCGTGATTGTCGAGCAGGCATGATCGTCCGTGTTGGCTCGGCCGAGACGGCCGACGTTGTCGTTAACAGCGTCAGCCTTGCCGCTACGGAAACGGCATTCACCATGACCTTTGCCGATGCGCCGCTGGGTGTGCGCGTCACGACGCCGTTGGTTGGGCAGTTCAACGTCACCAATGCATCCTTATGCGCCGTGATGGCCATGCACAACGGTGTCAGTCAGACAAAGATGGTCGATGTCCTCCGACACGTGCGAGGTCCGGCAGGACGGATGGAGCGCTACGAGCTGGCCAATGGTGCCATTGCCGTGATCGACTATGCACATACGCCCGATGCACTCGCGCAGGCCCTGAAGGCCCTGCGCGATGTCGTGGGCAGTGCACGCCTGCACGTGGTATTCGGCTGTGGCGGCGACCGTGATGCCGGCAAACGTCCGCAGATGGGCCGTATCGCCGGTGACCTTGCCGACGTTGTCTGGTTGACGTCAGATAATCCCCGCAGCGAGGATCCGCATGCCATCATCGACGCGATCCGCGCGGGGATCAGACACGAGTCCTGCTGCATCGAACAACATGTAGACCGAGCCGAGGCCATCCGCGAGGCACTTGCTGATGCACGTCCCGGCGATATCGTCCTGATCGCCGGCAAGGGGCATGAAACCTATCAGGTTGTGGGCTCGGAGCGATATCACTTCAGTGATGCCGAGCAGGTTGCACGGTTCCACGCAGCAGCCGAGGGGGCATCGGTGAATCACCACGGGAACCATCGGTAAGGCACGGCTGCGGCAAAACGCAGGCAGCTTAAACAAAACTCGAAAAGGCGCCCCCGAAAACGGAAGCGCCTTTGCATGGCATTCGTGGGCTGAGGACTTAGTCCTGTTCCATCTGTGCGCGGTGCTGGCGGCGAGCAGCCTTCAGTCGGGCCATGCGCTTTTCAACGCTGGGCTTGACAAAAAAGGCGCGCTTCTTGAACTCGCGCAGAACACCGGAGCGCTCATACTTCTTCTTGAAGCGGCGCAGTGCACGGTCGATCGTTTCGTTGCTCTGGATGGTAACGCCAATCACAGGCTGTCCTCAAATGAAAGCTGGGGAATGATTACTTGAAGTTTTCGGCAAGTCGTTTTTCTTTGTTCTTCTCGAAGTGCACGACCAGCGATCCGCGACCGTTCGAAAGAACCTCTTTCGAACGCACGATGCCAACGTCGTCCCACGTCTTGTGGTAGATAACGTCGCCTACCTGATATTCGCTCTTCGGCGAATAATCCTTTGAATCTTCACGGGATAGGCGGATCGTCGTCGGTGCTTTGTCGTTCGTTGCCAATGCATCAAGATTGATCAGCTGCGAGTGATGACTCACGCTGCAACGGGCCCACTGGGTGCGACCGTTTTCGGTCTCCTGCGGCTCGCCGATCAATTCGTGCTTGGTATCCTTCATCAGGAAGGGCGAATACAGAATGATGTACTTCGCCTTCCGCTTCGTCGTCTTTTTGGCAGCCGCGGCCTTTGTTGCTGTGGCCATACCGTGCCTCCGCATCTCTAAGAAAAACTGAGCCTCAAAGATACGGAGTTCGTGTGGAAAATCCTACACACATCTCCTAATGAGTGGTGTTCTCAGCGAGTGATGTCGGAAATGCGCCGAGTCGTGTGGCCCTACTTTTTCTTCGCCAGAGCGGCTTTCAGCGACTGAATGACGGGTACCGGTGTCGGGTCGACGTCGTTCAGGATAGCAAGGTGCCAGCTTACCCAGTCGCCAAGGTAGATGGCCGAAAACATGCGGCCAAGAAGGGTTGCGCCTTCGCCTTGGACCGTGCTGATCGTTTTCACGGACTTCTTGATGATGTCTTCGAGGGCGTCGAAGCGAACCTTCACGCGGGCATGATCGTCGGCGTCGCGCAACAGGACCACGCTGGCCTGCTTTGTCAGGGCCTTGGGGAACTGCCAGCCGTTGATCTCGTTGTGGTTCATCTCGGGCAGTTGGTTGCCAAAGGCGATCTGCTTTGCATTCTCCTGGATCTGGCCACGCCAGCGCAAATTCACGGTGTCCATGCGCTCGTTCGCCGAGTAGATCACCGGAATGGTGTCCTGGAGTTTCTTGGCAAGCGCAAATGCCGGATTCTTGGCTGATTTCGAAGCGTACTCGTCGCGACGTGCATCGGCAATGGCAATGATCTCCTTGATGCCCTTCGTATTCGCGCGGGCGGCGCGGCCATCCATGGCGCCAGAGCGTGTCATGGCCATCAGCAGCGGGAAGAAGGAGAAGGCGATGGCGCAGCGCGGTTGATATCCCGGCGGGATGTTGATGATCGGCAGGCCGAAGGTGACGCCGCGTTTGCCCAAGGAGCCACCGGTCGTGATCACAAGGCCACGGTCCGACCGCTTGCGAGCATCATCGAATGCAGAAAGTGTTTCCTCGGTCTCGCCGGAATAGCTCGAGAACACGGTGTTCGTGTCGGCGTCAAGCCACGTCGGTGCGGTATATCCCCGATGCACGGAAATCTGCAGATGGTCGGCACCGGGAGTCGCTGCTGCGTACGACCGCAACAGGTCGCCACCGATGGCAGAACCGCCAAGGCCAAAGATCGCAAAGCGATTGGAGACGAACTGGCGCCGCCACAGCGGAGCATGCTCTCCGATCGACACTGCCTCCTTGACTTGGTCGGGGAACGCATACAGAACGTCGAACATGTTGCTCTTGTCGATCTGCGCAGCGGGATTCTTCGCCTTGGCCATACTATATCCGGAAAAGTTGCACCAAATATAAACTTGTCCGTGACCCGGCAAAGATGTTTTTCGTCATTCGTGTCACTTTTCTGACGTTGACGACTGATAGCCGGGTGACCGCAATTCTACGGGCCGAGCAGCGCGTGCACGGATCCGGATGTTCAGCAGCTCGACGCCAACCGAGAAGGCCATGGCAAAATAGACGTATCCCTTGGGGACGTGGACGTGCAGGGCTTCGACCGTCAGCAGCATACCGATCATGAGCAGGAAGGCCAGTGCCAGCACTTTGATGGTGGGGTGGCGGTGAATGAAGCCGCTGATGGTGGCAGCCGATGCCTGCATCACGACGACGGCGACGACGACGGCAATCACCATGATGGTCAGATCCTGGGCAAGTCCGATGGCCGTGATGACGGAGTCGATGCTGAATACCAAGTCCAGCAGGATGATCTGTACAATGACGGCCGAGTAGGATATCGCCTTGCCGGACGACGTTTCGTGTTCGCTTCCCTCGAGTTTGCCATGCAGTTCCGTCGTGGCCTTGGCAAGCAGGAACAGACCTCCTGCGGCCATGATCAGGTCCCGACCGGTCACGCCGAACGCCTCTGTCATCCCGGCAAACGGTCCGATCTCAAACAGGGGTACGGTGGCCTGTGCGATCCACGTGGCCGCGAACAGGAAGGCCACGCGCAAGATCATGGCCAACGACAGGCCGATCGTGCGGGCGCGCTGCTGCTGGTCGGCCGGAAGCTTGCCGGCCAGGATGCTGACGAAGATCAAATTGTCGATGCCAAGGACGATCTCGAGCACCGTGAGCGTGACAAGGGCAATCAGGCCCTCGGCAGAGAAGAGGTGTTCCATAGGGGGCGAAGATACGATGCAGCCGCAACGGAGTTGCGCGCCCAAGGATGGTGTATTTTGCGCGATGACCACGTCCCGCTTTCCATACGGGTTCGCTCTGGCCTTCTGCATGCTTGTGCTTGCCTTCACTGCCCGTGCACAACCTGCACGCATCGCCGGCATCGTGAACAGTAGCGCAGGTGTCGACTCGCTATGGATCGACTGCGACCAATGGGTACGAATGGATCGAGGAATGCCCATCCAGCCCGGCGACAAGGTCCTTTTGGTGCAGATGAAAGGGGCAGTGGTCGACACTGGAGCAAACCCCGGACAACTTATCGGCACAGGCGGTGCCGGACAGTTCGAGTTCGCCACGGTGCGCAGTGTGCAGGGGACCAAGATTTCCCTGCGAGCCCACCTTGCAACGCGGTTCAACACGGCAGCGGCAGTACAGATCGTCCGCGTCGCGCAGTTCGACGATGCCATTGTGGTTGACACCATTCGGTCGCGCCCATGGGATGGACGCTGCGGCGGTGTCGTCGCTATCTCCGTTGTCGATACGTTGCAGCTGCAGGCGCCCATCGACGTGAGTGGCCAGGGCTTTCGTGGCGGACGGGTGTCGCGCCAGGGCGTGGGCGACTGTAACCTGACGGCGCTGCTGGTGGATTATGCCTCGGGTGCCGGCGGCGAAAAAGGCGAAGGTGCAGCCATCGCCATCCCGCGTATATCGGCAGGACGCTCGCAGTGGGCAACCGGCGGTGGTGGCGGCATCGCCCACAACTCCGGCGGTGGTGGCGGCGGCAACGGCGGCAGTGGCGGCGTTGGCGGCAACCAATGGGAGGGCTGTGGAAACCCCATCACCAACGGCGGCCTGGGAGCATATCAGAATGTTGTTGACCGCGACTCGCTGCGCCTGCACTTTGGTGGCGGTGGCGGCGGCGGACACCAGAACAATAACGTGGGAACGAGCGGTGCCAATGGCGGTGGCATCATTGTCGTCAGTGCCGGAACCATCATCGGCAACGGGAAATCCTTGGTCTCGCGCGGCAATCACGCCGATACGGCAGCAGGTGATGGCGGCGGCGGCGGCGGTGCCGGCGGCAGCATCATGATTGCCACCAACGCACTTGACCTTCCGCTGGTT
Organism: Candidatus Kapaibacterium sp.; assembly: GCA_018882585.1. Taxonomy (GTDB): domain Bacteria; phylum Bacteroidota; class Ignavibacteria; order Kapaibacteriales; family Kapaibacteriaceae; genus ZLKRG46. The sequence goes on along the minus strand of VFFB01000001.1, from coordinate 72,868 downwards.
ATCGACATGCGAGGCGGCAACGGCGCCAACATCGTTCACCCTGCCCTGCACGGATCCGGCGGCGGTGGCGGCGGTGGTATCCTAATCCTTGTTGGTCGCGGCTTGCCCGCACTGTCGCCGGCACTTGGCGGGGGGCAGCGCGGCGGGACGCTGACGCAGCCTGCGCCGCAACGATGGAATGGTTCGAATGACGGAAACTCGGGGACGACCATCCTTGCAACCGTGCTTCCGCCAGAAGCTGATTCCGTTGCCGACATCGATATTGCCGCACCACGCGACACTATTGCCTGCATCGGCGATCGCGTTACGCTTACAGCGACGGCTCGCGGCGGTCACGGCAGTCCCGAGATCTCGTGGGAGACGCTTGGCGGGCTTCCGCTGGCACGATCTGCTACGATCGATGTTGACGTTGCCGGCGATACGGTCCTGGTGTGCAGGGTTACCGACATCTTTGGCTGTACCGCTGTCGATACGATGATGATCGACGCATTTCCCGGTATCGACGTCAAGGTTGATTCTCTCGATCTTGGATCCATCGCTACCTGCGGCAACGATATCGATACGGTGATCGCCATCCGTTCTGTCGGCAAGGATCCTGCACAGATCCTTTCGATCGCAAGCGCCGATCCGCGTGTGCAGGTGTTCGCGCCTGCCTTACCGGTGACCATCGACGCGACGCCCCTGGTGGTGCGCATCCGTGTTGCCGGCGCAGCGGCCGACACCATCCGTGCCGACATCAACGTCGTCACCATCGGATGTCGCCCTTTGTTCGTTGGCTCCGTCAGCGCCCGCATCGTCGATCCAGGACTCGTCATCCCCGATACGATCGACCTTGGCTGGATCACGCAGTGTACGCCGCTGCCGCTGGTGCGCGCTGTGACCATCACCGATACTACGACGAATTACACCGTGACCATCGATTCCGTGTGGATCACTGCCCCCTTCTCGACCTTGCTTGCTGCGGGTGATACGATCGCCGATGTGAGTACCGTGGACATCACGTGGAATCCAACGGGCGAAGGGGTGATGTATGGCGAGTTCGGACTGCGCATTGCGCCGTGCGGTACCGAGTACCGCCGTGTGCTGCGAGCCGAGTGGCGACAGTCTGCCGTGACATCCGACTCCGCCATTACCATCGACAGGGTGACCGATGCCGGCACGGTCGTGATCCGCAATTCCGGTGCCGTACCCGTTACGGTGGTGCCACCGGTGACGGTATCAGATGCCGACATCACGGTCAACGGCACAACACCCTCCCTGCCGGCCGTCATCGATCCCGGCGACTCCATCGTTGTGTCGATCGCCGTCCGACCGAGCTCGCTGCTCACGTCGGCTGTGCTGACGGTGATGTCGACAGATCCGTGCGACGTCATCATGAACACCCGGATCAATCGCACGCTGTGGGCGGAAGCCACCGTGCAGGCACCGCAGCTTGTTTCGGCTCCCGGTGAAACGGTCGTCGTCCCGATCACCATCTACAACATCTCGTCGAATGTGAAAGGGGCACTGGACAACTGGCTGGCCGAGCTGCGGGTTCGTCGTGCCGGACTAACCTACCTGGGGCACGACTCTACACGTCCGATCGACGTGCAACAGTCCGTTGCAGGCGATACGCTGGTGCTGAGCATGGGCGGACGCTGGGACGGATCCGACACGCTGTGTACGATGCGATTCCTGGGTCTGTTCGAGGGCACACGGAGTTCGCCGCTTGACCTTTCTGACACATTCCCATTCCGGTTTACGATCACCGAGACCGACGTTGTTCAGATCGACGGCAGCGTCGACCTGACCGGCAGGATCTGTACGCGCAACGGGCGGCTGGTAGATATTGGTGCAGCCGTGTTGTCGATCGCTGCCTATGACGTGACCGGACGCAGCCTTGGAAGTTCGACGATGTCTGTCGCATCCGAATCGGATATCGTCCGCCAGGTGATGCGCTGGCAGCCCGTGGGGCCGACGGCGGTGACGGTGTCCATCCCCGGCGGAGCTGTCATCGGAACCATGCTCGTGGCACCGTGATGTCGCATTTCACGACCATCAATCCGGCCACGGAAGCCGAGATAGCTACCTATGCATGGCACGGCCATCACGACGTCGACCGGATGATCGCTGCGGCCGCAGCAGCTCAGCGAGCATGGTCGACGATGCCACTCGAGCGCCGTCTTGATGCGCTGCGAACGCTTGGTGCTGTGCTTTCCTCGCACGTCGACCTGGCGGCCCATACCATCACCACGGAGATGGGCAAGCCGCTATCGCAGGCACGGGCCGAAGTGGAGAAGTGCGTCACGGCATGCGACTATTACGTGCAGCATGCAATCGAGATCCTGGCCGAGCAGAAGGTCCCAACGGACTACCGCCGAAGCGCCGTACGGTTCGAACCCCTTGGCGTCATCCTGAGCATCATGCCGTGGAACTTCCCGCTGTGGCAGTTCTTTCGGTTTGTGGTGCCGGCCCTGGCGGCGGGCAACGGCGTCCTGCTTAAACATGCGCCGTCGACCACGGGGAGCGCCCTGCTTGCCACGCGATTGTGTCATATCGCAGGCATCCCCGAAGAGCTGGTCCAGACGCTCATCATCGACATTCCCGATGTGGAACGGGTGATCGCCGATCGCAGGATCCGCGCCGTGACGTTCACCGGGTCGACCGGCGGCGGAGCCGCCGTGGCGTCCCTGGCAGGGTCGTACGTCAAGAAGTGCGTGTTGGAACTCGGCGGCAGCGATGCCTACATCGTCTGCGCCGACGCCGACGTTGCCCACGCCGCCAGCCAGTGCGTCGCATCGCGCTGCATCAACAGCGGACAATCCTGTATCGCCGCAAAGCGGTTCATCGTCGACGCGTCCATCGCCGAGGCGTTCACCGAGGCCGTGATCGGGGCCATGGCTGCACAGACCGTCGGCGACCCGATGCTGCCCGATACAACCATCGGGCCGATGGCGCGGCTTGATCTGCGCGATGCTCTGATCGACCAGGTGCATCGCAGCGTAGCTGCGGGTGCGCAACTGGCCTTCCCCCGCGACCCGCTCGATCACGGACAGCACCGCGGCTGGTTCATTGCCCCCTCGGTACTCGCTCATGTTGCAGGCAACCATCCGGCTGCAACCGAGGAGATCTTTGGCCCGGTGGCGGCCATCATGACGGCTTCGTCGGACACGGAGGCCATTACCCTGGCCAATGCGTCGCGATACGGACTCGGTGCGGCCGTGTTCACGTCGGACCCCGAACGGGCAGAGCACCTTGTCGCGCAACTTGATGCTGGAAATGTGTTCGTGAACGGCTATGTTCGCAGCGACGCACGTATGCCCTTCGGTGGTGTGAAGGACTCTGGCTATGGTCGCGAACTTGGTCCGTTTGGATTGCGCGAATTCGTCAATGTAAAGTCCGTTATTACCATCTGATTCGCACCCGTTTTTGCGGCAGTAATTCACGTTGAGTTGTCGTTCACGCTCTCCTGTTGGAGCTTCCATGCGTTTGCTCTGGTTCTTTGCTGCAACGATCGCCGTTGCGATCGTCACGTCGTGCGCACCCGGTACCGGCGGTGATATCAAGGTCGATTTCGGCGAGGTTGTCGACAGGCAACAGAACCTTGTCTTCACCTTTCCACAGAAGATGATGGCCGACTCTCTCGTCTCGTCCGAGTGGGTCGATACTGCCTACGTGAAATTCACGCCTGCCGTGCGTGGACGCTTTCAGTGGAGATCGTCAACGGAGCTGATCTTCTCGCCTGCCACGGGCTTTAGCGCTGCAACGGCATATACGGCCGAAGTGACCGAGTCCTTACTTGGACAGGCAGGCAAGGATGTTCGTCTGCCCTCGACGCGTACGTTCGACTTTCACACCGAGTGGTTGACGTTGGACGAAACCGTTGCACAGTGGAGTGCCAACGACGTGACAGGCGAGCCGGAGGTCACGGTTACGTTAACGTTCAACTACGACATCGATCCGCTGGTCGTCGCTAAGCATCTGCGCATCACGCACAACGGCAGCATGTTGCCAACCCGCATCCGAAGCGAAGTGCCGTCATCGACATTGATCGTCAGCATCGACGGCAAACGCATTGATGCCGATGGTGCCAAACTTTCCGTCACCATCGGTAAGGGGCTACGGTGCGTCGAAAGTGAGACCCCCACGAAGGACGAGCTGACAACAGCTCTGGAAGTACCCTCGCGGCGACTGCTCGAAGTGGTCCGGATGGAATCGACCTGGGAGGGAAGTGACGGTATCATCAACGTTGTTACGACACAGGCCATCGATGCATCGACGCTGACGTCCGACAACGTCGCGGTTTCGCCGGAGGTCGACGTCTCGCTCGAGACGACGTCGACTGGCTTCCGCATTCGCGGCCTGTTCACCGTTGGAGAAACGTATAGCGTGACCATCTCAACAGCAGTGCTCGGCGTTGTGGGGGGTAAGCTGGACGAGGCCTACGAAGGTGACGTGGAGATCGCCGAGATGATGCCGGAAATCAGCTTCGTATCCGAACGAGCCGTCTACCTTGGCGCTCGTGGTTCGCGCGCCATTGGCGTGCGCATCGTGAACGTGCCCGAGGTGCGGATCAGCGTATTCCTTGTCTACGAGAATAACATCGGACATGCTCTGCGAGCAGCGCGTGACACCTACTGGGCCGACGAAGATGACGACGTAGCGCGCGTGGGCTATGATGCGGATTACATCAGTCTCGACGAGTATGCCGACACCGTCTTCTCGCGTGTATACCAGACGGCCGAACTTGGGCGAGCGCAACATGGCGTCGTGACCTATGAACTTGATGTGAAGCAGCACGCCCGTCGCAAGGGCATGTACGTTGTCAAGGTCGAGGGTACGGATGATGCCTGGCAGAACGCCAGTACCCTTGTTGCCATGAGCGATGTAGGCCTGATCGCAAAGCAGGGTCTGAATGATCTGTCCGTGTTCGCACACTCCATCTACGACACGTCGCCGCTTGGCAGCGTTGAACTGACGCTGTACAGCACGAATCACCAGGTGATCGACCGGATCACCACGAATGCCGCCGGTGTTGCAGCTATCAGCAATCTGCGCGAACGCCTTGGCAGGTTCAAGCTTGGCATGATCACGGCTCGACGGGGCGAGGACTTCACCTTCATGCACCTGGAGGATACCCGTGTGGATGCGGCACGGTTTGCCACCGGAGGTCTGCACGAAAATGTGGCGGAGCTGCAGGCCTTTGTCTACGGCGACCGCGAACTGTACCGTCCCGGCGAGACCGTGCATCTGAATACCATCGTGCGTACCAAGGAGTGGGGGCTTCCACGAAACATTCCCGTCACGCTTGTGATGCGAGGTCCCGACGGACAGGAGGTACGCCGCATGCGCCTCGCACCAGATGCCGAGGGATCGGCTGCTGTCGACATTCCCATGTCGTCCTCGTCCATGACAGGCATGTACCGCGTCGAGATCCTTTCGGCCACCGACATCCTGCTTACCTCACACAGTCTTGCCATCGAGGATTTTCTGCCGGACAAGCTCAAGGTCGACCTTGGGGCGTCAAGCGCCACGCTCGCTCCGGCAACTCCATTCGACGTCTACATCTCTGCGGCGTCGTTCACAGGAATTGCCGCAGCGGACCGGTCGTACGAGATGACCGTGCGCATTGGTCCTGCCGAGTTTGCGCCAAGGCGCTATCCGGCGTATGACTTTGCTGTGTCGACGGGGGACATCAACGTCGTGCGTACGATCGAACGATCCGGTAAGCTCGATCGCGATGGCAAGGCGACGGCCAGGTGCGAGATCGGCCCCGAGCTTGCAGACATGGGATTGCTGCAGGCCCAGATCTTTGTGACGGTCTTTGACGAGACCGGGCGTCCCGTCCACCGACTGCTCCAGCGCGAAGTGCGTACGCAGCCTGTGATGTTTGGCATCAAGCGTATGGAACGATACGTCGGTACGCGCCAGCAACTGCAGATACCGGTGATCGCCTGCACGCATGACGGATCACTGGCATCCGGCAGGGCCCGTGTGCGCGTACTGCGCCACGAGTGGCATTCGGCCATCGAAGACAACGGTGGCTACAGTCGTTTCGTGACGCAGAAACGAACCGTCGTTATCTCCGATCGCATGGTCGACGTCCGTGGCGAGGATACGCGTGTAAGCGTCACGCCGACTGTATCCGGCGAGTACGAGGTGCAGATCGGCATGGTCAAGGGAGGTACGGTCTCGAGAACCTTCTATGCCTTTGGCTACGGCGACACGCAGGCCTCATCGTTCCCGGTGAACACCGAAGGCCTTGTCGACATCACGCTCGACAAGCCGTCGTACAAACCGGGCGAGACCGCGAAGGTGCTCTTTACCACGCCGTTCGCGGGTACGCTCATCGTTGCCGTGGAGCGAGACGGCATGCTTGAACATCACACCATCCGCACCGACAAGCGGTCTGCCTCGCTCGCGCTGCGTGTTCGCGACAACTGGACGCCGAACGTCTACATCGCCGCAACGCTCATCAAGGCACACGTGGCCGACGGCATGCCGCTCACGGTCGCCCATGGCTATCAGCCGCTCACGGTCGTGCGTCCGTCCAGCCGACTCAACGTGTCGATCAATGCCCCCTTGACATCCCGTTCACGACGGACGCAGACGATCGCCGTGCAGACGGTTCCAGGCGCACGGGTAACGATCGCCGTTGTGGATGAAGGTATCATGCAGGTGCGAAACACGGCCACTCCCGATCCGCATGGCTACTTCTATCAGAAGCGGGCATTGCAGGTAAGCAGTCACGACATGTATCCAATGCTGTTCCCCGAATATCGCATTCGAAAGCAGGCGTATGGGGCAGGGGATGACGAGATGTCACGCCGACTGAATCCGTTCACCGTTGACCGTGATGATCTTGTGACATACTGGAGCGGTGTGATCAATGCTCCGAGCGGCCGAGCTTCCGTCAACGTAGACCTGCCGGCCTTTGCCGGAGCGGTCCGCATCATGGCCGTTGCCTACAAAGGGTCGGCCTTCGGTTCGGCATCGCAGCTGATGACGGTCAAGGATCCGCTGGTGGTGTCGACCGCGCTGCCGCGCGTGATGGCACCGGGCGATACGGCGCAGGCTTCGGTAATCCTAACCAACACAACGCCGTCTGCCATGCAGGCAACATGCATGCTTGCAGCCAACGGCGCCCTACGCGTGATCGGGAAACCCGCTTCGGTGACCATTGCCCCCAATCGTGATGCCGTAGCGACATTCACGGTCGTGGGTGTTGGGCTGGGTCCGGGCACGGTCACAACGACGGCGACGGCCTCTGGCGAGACCTTCACGTCGAAAACATCACTTGCCGTTCGCCCCGTCAGTCCGCTTTCAGAATCATCGGGCAGCGGCTCTGTCGCGGCAGGTGCAACGGCGAACGTCACCGTTGCCGGAAACTATGTAGCCGGAACGGGCCGTGGACGTCTGCTGGTAAGTACCTTCCCCGCCGTGCAGATCACCCGAAACCTGTCGAAGCTGTTAGAGTATCCGTACGGCTGTGTCGAGCAGACAGTCTCGAAGGCCTTTCCACAGATCTACTTTGCCGACCTGGTCAAGGCATGGCAGGGCACGTCTGTCAACACTGCCAACCCGTTGCAGAACGTCCAAGAGGCCGTACGCGCTGTCGAGCGCATGCAGAGCTACAACGGCGGTGTGACCTACTGGCCGGGCGGCGGCACTGTCACATGGTGGGGAACGGCCTATGCGGCGCACTTCCTGCACGAGGCCCGCAGGGCCGGCCACGAAGTGAACAACGATGTGCTGCAACGCATGCTGTCATACCTGGCCGAACGGGTGCGACATCGCGAGATGGAAACAGTGCGACGCTACGATCCGGATGGCATGCAGGAGGTGCAGCAGCCGGCGCGCGAAACGTTCTACTCGCTGTTCGTGCTGGCAGCAGCCGGACGTCAGGATGTGCCAACGATGAACTACTGGACCTCGTCGGTGACATCACTCTCGCAGGACAGTCGATACATGCTGGCATGCACCTATCTGATGCTGGGCGACCGTAAGACCTACCGGCAGATACTGCCCACGCAGTTCCGCGAGGAGCGGTATCGGCCCCTTGACGGAGGCTCGTTCGCCTCGCCGATCCGCGACATGGCACTGTCGCTCTACGCTCTGGTCGAAGCCGCGCCCGACGATCCGCAGACGGCCTCGCTCGCGCGGAGACTCTCGTCCTTGCTGCAGAACGAGTCGACGCTCTCGACGCAGGAGAATGCCTTTGCCGTGCTCGCGCTTGGACGTCTTGCTCGGCGCGCCGCTTCGAATCCGGCTACAGCGACGATCACGCGTAACGGAACCGCCATTGCAACGCTTGCCGGCGGCACCACCAAGGTGGATGCGCAGCCCGGCAGCTCATACGGGATAACGGCGAAGGGCGGAACGGTGTACTACCTGTGGACGGCCGACGGCGTTCGCGCCGACGGACGTACGCCGATCGAGGACAGGGTGCTGCAGGTGCGACGTACGTTGCTGGATCGCACCGGCAAGGTCCTTACGGGCTCGACATTTTCGCCGCAGCAGCTGATCGTCATCAAGGTTACGATTCGCACCCTCGACAACTCGACGGTCGACAACGTCGTGATCAGCGATGTGCTTCCCGCAGGGTTCGAACTCGAGAATCCACGTCTTGGAGCCGACGGCGAAGTGGCCTTCGCAAAGGATGGTACGACAGCCTCGTACTATGACTATCGTGCCGATCGGATCAATCTGTTCGTCAAGGCCGAAGGCCGGGCCCGGCATTACTATTACATGGTGCGCGCCGTTTCGAAAGGGCGTTTCAGAATGGGACCAATCGGCGCTGATGCCATGTACGACGACGATGTGCACTCCTATCACGGCGGTGGTGTGATCGCCGTGAAGTAGGCGCTATCGGACGATGTTGACCAGCTTCGAAGCTGTGCGGCTTCCGTCAACGACGCTTGCGACGTACGTTCCGTTTGGCAGCGACCGAACGGAACACTGCATGGTTGCCTGCAGGCCATCGTGGATCTGCGAGCAGTCGAGACCGACCCGTCGCCCGTTGACGTCGAACAGCCCGATGACGGCTTGTTGCGACACATCACGGCTGCGAATGGCAATGTGTTCGCCGGTGCTGATGACGTCGACCTGCGGTGCCGGCTGACGTTGCGAGTCTGATGGGGCCACGAAGACCGAGCCGGACCGATCATGCAGACGGATCTCTGCGACGAAGGCGCTTGCCTCGCTCTGCGTTCCGTCGTTGACCCAAAAGATGTTCGGTGCAGAGCTTCGAATGCCGCCGATGATCCACCCTACGAGCGTGCTGTCGAGTGCGGTCGTCTCGGCGATCGTGACCACGCCATGACGTGTAGTGCCTGCGCCGTGTATCAGCTCTACCTCGGCGCCCGCTCCAAGCAGACCCGGCATGGTATCTCGTAGACGGAACTCCTGCATGGTGCCATCGGCAGAGCGCGTCACGCGAGAGATGGTGCTGACGAACGGCACGCTATCATTACGTTCGATGCCCCCTGTAGCCGTTGGGCGGAACTGAGCGATGCCACCCAGGAAGAATGTATGCATCGCATTGTCGCGGCGGTCATACACCGGAACGGTGCCGCTGTGGTAATGGGCCAGGTACTGCTCGAAGTCAGGTACAACGCGGTGCGTGTCGGCGTGGATGTCGACCGCCGTGAGGTAGGGAATGTCGGCGCCGATCTGGAACACGCCCGAAAACGCCGTATAGCCGTGGGACCGATCAGGAAAGACCTGCGGCACGACGTTGAAGTCTCGGCGGTGCAGGTTGATGGGATCGACGGTCTCGCTAGCATACGTCAGCGAATGCCCCGTCGGTGTCTGCGTGGGAATGTAGCGGCGTATGGCATTCGTATAGGCCTGTGTGAACGATGGCCCGCCCATGGGGTTGTACCGTCCGTCGAATCGATGCCCGCCAACGGTGAGGATCGTGTCGCCCATCACGCCGGCACGTCCACCCGTGATGGCATAGGGATCGCCGGAGCCAAACGATATCAACGGCGCGATCGGCGTGGCGCCGATCACGGCATCGATCAGGCGTTCGACATTCACGACGCTCCATACAGGGTGGGTGCGATGTCCGCCGCCAACGGATGCAATGCCATATCCACCAATGATGTACAGCAGAGAGTCGACCTGCACGTAGCAGGCATTCGTCGAGGTCCACTGATCAAGCACGTCGGAAGGCAAGCCGGCGACGGGGGCAGACCACGTTTTCTTCTCGACCAGATCCAGCACGTCGATCGTAAGAGGCTCGCCTTCCGGGCCGAAGCTCATTGGTGGTTGTCGACGGTGCAGCCCGTCTGTGCGGCCACCGATCAGCACGACCTTGGAGCCATGAGATCCGTGCACAAATGACTGTCGACCCGTGAATCCTGCAATGCTCACAGGATGCAGTGTGAGGGAGATGTCGCCGGCAGATGCAGCAGAAAGTCCAAGCGCTAGCATCAGCAATGGCAGCATGCGTTTCATAGCTGTTCACCTTGTGTAATCGTACGAACGTACGGTAATGGCCCGGGTCGCGACGGTGATCAAGTCACGAGCCATGTGCCCGAAACAGGTCATAACGCAGCAAGCCGGCATTGAGCCGGCTTGCATGGAATGTTCTGGTTCGGTGCGTCGGTGGACGAAGCAGATATGCCTGTTATGCGGCAGACCCCACAAGGCGAAGGTAGCGCAGGTGTGATATGATGGCCTGCATCACCGTTGGATATTCCAGGTAGGGAACATTGAATTCCCGGCATGTCTGCTCGACGATCGGCTTGATGCTCGGATAGTGGATGTGGCTGATCTTCGGGAAGACGTGATGTTCCACCTGGAAGTTCAGACCGCCAAACACCCATGCTGCAGCTTTACTGCGCGTGGCAAAATTCGCCGTCGTTGCAAACTGATGCACGGAAAACTCGTCTTCGAGCGCATTCGTGACGGGGTCCGGCACCATGAAGTCTGTCTTCTCATTGACGTGGGCCAGCTGGAACGTGATGGCGATCACCAGACCCGTCATGGCAGCCGAGGCTCCATACGTAAGCAATCCCATGGTCCATCCCAGGATGTACACTGGCACGCCAATGAAGACCGCCCCATACGCGATCTTCGTCGCCCAGAAGATCACATGCTGGCGCGTGGTGAAGCCCTGAATCTTCACTTCGGCCACACTGCCTTCGATATACTTGCGCATGTCGGCCCAGAATACCCACTGCACGTAGGTCAGGCAGTATAGGAACATGCCGTACAGGTGCTGGTAGCGGTGGAACCACAAGCGCCGCTGATACTTGTTGGACCGGATGAACGGCCAGATGTCAATGTCCTCATCGTGGCCCTCAACATTCGGGAAGGAGTGATGCGCAACGTTGTGCTTCACATTCCAGTAAAATGCGTTACCACCCACGACGTTCAGCGAGTATGCCATGAGGGCGTTGATGCGACGGTTCGACGAGTAGCTGCCGTGGGCACCGTCGTGCATGATATTGAAGCCAATCAGAGCATGGTTGACGCCCATGAGCAGCGCCGAGAGTACCGATGCCCACGTTGGCAGATCAAGGAAAAGCCAACATGTGTATGTGATGATTCCCGTAAGAATCAGGATGATCGATTTGGTGAACAATCGCGCGTCTCCGGTCGGCCGGATGTTGGCCGACTTGAAATACTCCTGAACGCGCTCTTTCAGAACCTGCGAAAATGCCCCCTGCGGGCGGGCAAACTTTGCGACTGCCATTACGTCCCTTGTGCCTAACATGTGGTGTTGGATTCAAGAATACGTAAAAATGCGGAAGTATAGGCCCTAGCAGCACGTCGTGTGAGGAAGGCCGCAACGGCTCCCGAACGTCGTCTGTCAGGGGGCACTGATGGCCGCGATGCGCGCGTCGCGCCGTTGCTTCGCAACGGCGCGCAGGTCGACCACGTGGTCGGCTTCGTCGACGATTTCGACGCCCAGTACGGACTCCATGACGTCTTCCATCGTCAGCAGGCCTTCGACACCGCCGTACTCGTCAACGACCATGAACAGGTGCTGCTTCTTTTGCAGGAACTGCTCGAGTGCCTGGTCGAGCGAGACATTCTCGGGGACGAAGTCGACGTCGCGCTTCAGTTTTGACAATTCCACCGTGTTGCGGCCGGCCAGCGAGGCACGCAGGACGTCCTTCGTCATGACGTAACCGCTCACGGAGTCCAGCGACTCGCCATCGAACACCGGAAACCTGGAATACATCTGCAGTTCCGGCTTTTTGATGGCTTCGGCAACGGTGGTCTCCTGCGCCAGCGAAAACACCACGATACGTGGCGTCATCACATCCGTCACCTCGATACTGCTCAGCCGCATAATGTTGGTCATGATGCGGTACTCGCCCGGATCGAGCGCTCCCTCGTCGCGCGCGGTCTCGACAAGGGCCTCGAGTTCCTCGCGGGCCTCATCTTCGTCGCTGCCCGTCTTGGTTACCTGCATCAAGGCTCGGTGGGCCCACACGAATGGTTTTGCAACCACCAGCGTGAACGACATCAGAACGCTTGTGCCAACAAGCATGCGGTCGGAATACCGATTGCCGATGACGGCGGCCACGGTCTTGATGCCAATGATGCCCATAACAAAAACGGCTGCCTCGGTGAATGCGTAGGCAACACCATCGATGGCAATGGCGATGGAGATCAGGGCCCCGGCCGAGGCGATGATGAGCACGACGTCGATCAGACTGATCGAGAGTCGCGTCTCCTCTGGCTCGTCGATTGCGCGCCGCAGGCGGCGGCCAACCGGTGAGCCCTCGTCGGCCAATGCGTTGATGATTGACGGCGGCATGCTGAACAGTGCCGCAGCCAGGTATTCGCAGACGCCGGTAAGGAGGACGCCAAGGATAAGTACGACGTAGTCCATCAGCTACCGCGGAACTCCTTGTCGACGATCGTCAGACGTTTGGGATACGTCATCGGTCCGAAGGGAGTAGTCACCGTGGGCTTAGCGTCAAGCTTGAGGTTTGCCGAGCTGCCGCTCGCACCGCCAACTGCCATGGCAAGGTTCATGAGTCCGTCGTATCCGCGGTTGCCGAAAAACTCGTACAGATCAAGGCCAACACCCAACGGAACGATGCTTGCCTGCTGGTTTCCGGGGATCTCGACGGATCGCTCGATGTTGCCCGTGATCGTGGGCACATCGTCGATCAGCAGTCGCCAGTCCAGACCAGTGAGGGTGACGGACGTCTTCCGCGTGCCGCCTTGGCCCGTGTTGGGGTTGCGAGCTTCGACATTCAGCGTGAACGAGGCGGGCAGACTCTTGCGGGCGAAGGCCTGCGTGAGCGATAGTCCGTCGCTGATGGAAAGCCGCTTGGGGTCGGAGACCTTTGCAAGCTCGACTCCGGCAAGACGAAAGTTGTTGACGGATCCGAGTTTGAACTGCAGGTTGGAAAGCTGGCTAAGAGCGTTGGTGATGTCGCGGATCTGGGCGCATCCGGCGATCGCCACGGCGATCGCGAGAGCGCCGGCAAGAAAACGTGTCATGATGGGACTGCTACGATGGTATTGAAAACGGCCGGCCAAGAATGCCCGATGCGGCCAGCATACCCGATGTTGCGACGAGCGGAACGCCGCCTCCGGGGTGGGCACTGCCGCCAACATACCACAAATTCGTGAACTGCTTGGAGCGCTGCCGTGGCCTGAGAAAGGCCGAGAACATGGAATTCGACGAAGCGCCGTACAACGAACCGCGGTCGGCATTCCACATCCTGACCATGTCGTCGGGTGTTCGGATCTCCATCGCGCGGATCACGGGGTCAATGCCGAAGTGCCGCATGCGGCCCAGGATGCGCTCGGCGTAGGCGTCGCGCATGGTATGCCACGAGCCGTCACGACGGCCCGTAGCGGGCGCGTTCACCAGTACGAACCAGTTCTCGCGGTCAGGCGGAGCCTGCGTCGGATCGGTGTGGGCCGACCGTGACAGGTAGATCGTCATGTCGCTGGCCGGTGTATGCCGCTCGACGATGTCGTGGAACTCGCGCTGGTAATCGTCGCTGAACAGGACGTTGTGGTGCTGCAGGCCGAGCTCCTGTTTTGCGACGCTCATCAGCATGATAAAGCCGCTCATGCTTGGGTCTCGCGGTGGCCGCGCCGACTGGCCGAGCAACATCGACTGCGTGACGTGCACGTCGACGTTGGACACCACGACGTCGGCAGAGATCAACTCGCCATCGGCGGTTACCACGCCGCTCACGCGGCGTCCGTCGTGCACAATACGCGTTACGGCTGTGTCGTATCGGATGGTGACGCCATTGGCAAGGGCCTGGCGCTCGCAGCCCTGGGCGATGGCGTAGACGCCACCACGCGGATACCATGCCCCATACTGAAACTCGACGTGTGGAATGACGGCCAATGTTGCGGGCGCCCTGTATGGCGTGGATCCATTGTACGTCGCAAATCGATCCATGAGCTGCACAATGCGTCGATCCTGGAACATCGAGGCGTGCATGGCGTGCATGGATTGCGTGAACCGCAGCCGAGGAAGCATTGGCAGCAGTGATGCATTCCGTGGCTTGATGAATTCCTTGAAGCCCTCGAATGCAGAGAAGATGAAGACGTTCCCCGTGGCACGATAGACGGTTGCTGCATGGTCAAGGTAACGGCGCATTGCTGCAGAGTCTGACGGACTGAGCCCACCCACGGCCTCGGGAATCGCTTCTGCGCTGAATGGTATGTCAAGCCGCGAACCATCGCTCCAGCGATAATGACATCCGGGATCGATCGGTATCAGCTGTAGCTGTTCCTGGAGCGTCGTGCCCGCATGCCGAAAGAATGCGTCCAGCACGAAGGGCATTGTGATGAGCGACGGTCCGGTGTCGAAGGTGCATCCGTCAATGGTGGCTCGGCCCATCTTGCCGCCGGCCTCGGATGCCTGCTCCAACAGTGTGACGTTGTGCCCGTAACGGGCTAGCAATGTGGCCGTAACGAGGCCTCCGATTCCGGCTCCGACAACGACCGTATGCATGCGGGGTTACCGAACCCTCGCAAGGGTGCGAGCCAACAGCTTCTGCTGCTGACGTGATTCGGCGGTAAGCGTGTGATCCAGCGCAAACTGCAACACCTTGACCTGGCGCTGCAGGATGCTGTAATGACAAAGGATGCGAGCCTTGCTGACAAGCAGACCCTCGTCGATCGGTTTCACCATGAAGTCATCTGCGCCGGCAGCCACGGCGCGCTGCTGCGTCTTAAGGTCCGACATGCCCGAGACGATCGTTACGGGTACGTGTGACGTCAGCGGGTCCGTCTTAAGCGCCTTCACCGCTTCAAGACCATCCAGTCTCGGCATCATCATGTCCATGAAGATCGCATCGGGGTCGCGGATCTTGCACTTCTCCAGACAGTCGATTCCATCAAATGCTTCGAGTGCCTCGAAGTCATTTGCCTCAAGGTATCGACGCATCAGCTTCGTCGTGATGCGATTGTCATCGACGACCATGATGTATGGACGCATGTTGTACCCCTACAGACTTTGCCCAACCGAAGAAAGGCCGATGTAGAAATGCTCCTTCTGGTCCCCCTGAACAACCTCCCGTGTCACCAGTGTGAAATCTACTACGCCAATACGGCTACACCAATGCGTAATTGCGCTTATACGCTCCTGAGTTATCCCCATTGGAACGATCGCCATGTGTAAAGCTTTGTGTCGGTCGATCACAACACTATGCTTGCGTCGAAGCGCCGCCCTCATCTTTCCTTCAAGTTGGTCCAGTGCCTTCTGCATGGCCGCTCCGGCGGCCTCGACACTTCCCGTCAACGTACTGTCGATTTGTGATGCGGCCTGCAGCCAAGGGGCAAGGATGTCGCGGACGGCCTTGGCCGTGGTCTCGGCTGCAGGCAAGCCTGCATCGTCGAGCGACGCTGTGATGTCTGCCAGTACGGACTCCCAGGGCCGCGCATACCACCAGGGCTTGGTGCCAAGACTCGTCAGCAGTCGCTCCGCTTTGGCATCGAGCAGCGTTGCTGAATGTCGCAGCACAGGGGCAGCCCGCTGGACGCCGAACCATGCGTAGGCGTCGGCAAGCTGAGCGTGATAGGCCAGTTCGGCCGGACCAAGCACGCAGGCAACCGTAGGCAGGATCGCATCTTGCATGATGGGGCGTGCAAGGACGCCCGGCGAGAACCGTTCCGGCGATAGCCGCGCAAGATCACGAAGTGCTGCATAGGACATCGTCGATGTGCCCGCCTGCACGGTTGCGTCGTCGATCTGCCGTAGGCGCTGGCGGCCCTCATCGTCAAGCAGGAAGAAGGCATGCTCTGACGCCTGCGCCTGCTCGTGATAGCCCGCTGCCGTCAGCTGTGCCGTGGTCGACGCAACGCAAGCTGCCATGCCACCGGGATGGGCAAGGTCGCGCTCGATAAGCGGCACGTGCATGCCGGAGGCGACCACATCCGAGGCACGGATGATGATCACGCCCATGCCGCCGATGATCGGTTGCAGGACGTTGACGAAGGCATCGGCCCACGAGGCACCCTCGACGTAGATCGTTGAAAGCGACTCGCGGACGCTGTCGGCATGCGGGCCGCTCAGCGTGGCAAGTGCCTTTGTGATGATGTCGACCTCTGCGGCCGAGAATCTTCTTGTGGCCACCGGTTGGCGCGGCGACGTTTCGTCCCAGGCCATGACCGTCTCGATGCTGCCATCTGCCAACACAAGGTGTGCCGTTGCGGCTTCTTTCGCATCGTGGTCGTTGTCTTCCAGCCAGAACACCGGAACAACAGGGCGGCCCCATTCCGCTTGCCAGCGCTGGGCCGTTGCTGCTGCCGTTGCGATCTTCAGTACCGTGTAGAGCGGGCCTCCAAGCAGACCAATCTGTTGTCCGGTGGCAACCATCACGCTGCGCGGATCAGCGATAGCCTCGAGATTCCGCTGCTGGGCCGGAGTCAGCTCGAGTCCGCGCATACCTTGCACCGCCAGCGCTGCGATACGCGAGCGCGCGGCTCCGCCGCGCGCTCGCCGTTCGGCGAAGGCGTCGTCTGGAGCAAGAACGTCGAAGAACGACGTGATGGACGGAGCAGCGCGAAGCCAGTCATGCAGCAAACGCGACCCCGGAAGGTCAACCAGCGGAATGCGTTGCATGCTCGCTTAGTTGCCCGTTCCGGCTACTTGGTCGTCAATATCCTCGCAGTGATACTCACGCGGAACGCGCTTGGCCGCAGGTGCTTTCGCTGCCCCCTTGCCGATCGACTGCATGGCTTCCTGTTCAAGGAAGCGGCGCAGCTCGGCGTCACGCTGACGCATGAGGGCATCTTCGTCGCGGTCGAACTGCCGACGTCCCTCGACCCATGTGCTTTGTACACGTGACATGTTCGACAGCGGATTGCCGGTCCACAGTACGACGTCGGCGTCCTTACCAACTTCAAGGCTACCCGTCCGGTCGCTAAGCACCATCTGCTTGGCAGCGTTGATGGTGGGGAACTTCATGGCGTCGGCTTCGGTGACGTTGCCGTACTTGACGCTCTTTGCGGATTCCTGATTCAAGCGTCGGGCCATTTCGGCATCGTCAGAGTTGACGCCGACCGTTACGCCTTGCTCGTGCATGATGGCCGGATTCTCGGGAATGGCATCATAGACCTCCATCTTGTACGCCCACCAGTCGGCAAATGACGATGCCGTGGCGCCGTGCTTTGCCATTTCGGATGCCACCTTGTAGCCCTCAAGGATGTGCGTGAAGTTGTGCACGCGGAAGCCAAACTCCTCGCACAGGCGCATCAGCATGAGGATCTCGCTCTGGACGTAGGAGTGACAGTGGATCTTGCGGATGCTGTTCACGATCTCGACAAGCGCGTCAAGCTGAAGGTCGCGTCGAACAGGCATCTTCGAGGGGTCGGTAGCAGCAGCCTTCATGTCGCGATCGTACTCGACGGCGGCACGGAAGGCATCACGCATGATCTGTTCGACGCCCATGCGCGTCTGCGGATAGCGCACCGTAAATCGATCGCCCCAGTTGGACTGCTTGACGTTCTCGCCAAGGGCGAACTTGACGGTCGGTGCAGCCTCGCGGCACTTCAGGCCCTCGGCATCGCTACCCCAGCGCATCTTGATCATCTGCAGCTGTCCGCCCATCGGATTTGCCGAGCCATGCAGCAGGTGCGTGCCGGTGACGCCGCCGCTGAGTTGACGGTAGATGTTGACGTCGTCCGGATCCAGCACGTCGCCAATGCGTACTTCCGTGGTGACGGCGTGTGTTCCCTCGTTTACGCCCCGCGCGATGGCAATGTGCGAATGCTCGTCGATGATGCCCGGCGTAACGTGCATGCCCGTGGCATCGATGGTGGTGCTGGCACCGCCAAGACCTTTGCCTACGCCGGCGATCTTGCCGCCTTGGATCAGCACGTCGGCATTCTGCAGCACGCCGTCAGAGGCGCATGTCCAGACCGTGGCATTCCGCAGCAGGACGGATTCCTGGGCTGGCATGGCCGATCGTCCATATGGGCCCAGCGGCAGCCAATTCGGCAAGCCGCGACGTGCTCCGGCAACGGCCGGCTTTGCCGGTTGTTCGCCGGCAAGGGCTGAGTCGCGACGGAAGACGACGGATGTCGTGCTGCCGTCGGGCAACACGACAGTGGCCTGCATCAGGATGCTGTCCAGAACGGCCGTGCCTCTGGCCACACCCTTCATGCCAAGCGTGTCGACGCGGATGGTAAAGGAGATGCGACCATTGTCGACGTTCAATGTCGAGCCAAGGGCGATGCTGTCGGATGTGAATTCAGCCGAGGGTTGCTCTTCTTCGCCCGAGATGCGGGCACGCAGTGTCTTGCCTGCAACGGCAGCCACCGTCCAGTTACCACGAATGTCAACGTCGGGCTTGGGAGCAAGCATGTGTTCGTCGCCGGCCACGACAACCGATCGAATGGCCGTCTTCTCGTCAAAGAGTTCGCCGTCGGTGATCACCAGGTTCGCAACGTATCCACCGGCGATCTTGCCGCAGCGGTCGGCAATGCCGGCGATGGACGCCGCGTGCGTCGTCATGGCCGCAAGGGCGCGCTCACGCGGAAGGCCGCGCTCGATGAAGGTGCGAATGGCCGACAAATACGTCGAACGGTCCTTGAGCCCGTCGGTGGTGAAGGCAATACGACAACCTGCACTGTCCAGCAAACGAGCGTTGTCGGCTGCCCAGTACCAGTGGATGAGCTCTTCGAGGCCCACGCGATGGGCCGAGGAGATGTCGCTCACATCCGGCACCTCCGGCAGTTGCAGCGGAAGGATGATCGTTGGCTTCGTGGTGGCCACCATGGCAAGACGTCGGTACTCGGAACCGGTCCCACGGTAGGCAATCTCGAACGGAAACTCTTTTGCGATCAGCTGCCAACGCAGGATGTCATGCTCGTCCTGCGTGTGTGCAACGAAGGTCTTCTTGGCATCAAGAGCGGCACGCAGAGCCTCGTGGGCAACATTCGTTTCAACGACGGGGAGTTTTGGATTACGAGCAACGGCTGCCTTGGCGCGTCCATACCAGTCGGCATCGCTGAAGGCCTGGCGGATCAGCGCGATCGACCCCATCTGCGAGCTCGGATAGGGCGTTTTTGACGTGCCCTTCAGGAAGGACAGGCCGTGATAGACGTTGTCTTCGATGACGGTTGTTGCGGCCGTTCCGGCGCGCAGCAGTACTGCTGCCGACGTGCCCTGGAAGATGCCGTCGTGTGCACCTGCTGCGGCAGCGGTGATTCCTAGCTTGGCGAATGACTTGGCGGCATCTGCTGTGATCTGCAATTGCAGCGACGTGCGATGTTCAGGGTGGATGGCCTGATTCCAGTGACGGGCACCTTTTGCCGGCGGCGTTCCGGGGCCTTCGTCCTCTTCGGATGCCCATGGCGGCGTCGGAGCCTCGCTCTTGCCGCCGGCCAGCGCCGCAACGTCGACATAGGGGTCGACGAATCCGGCGTAGACCCATGCCCCCTTCAGATCTCGGACATCAGCTCCGGCCGGAATGGGGGCCTTGGCGCCAATGCTCACGATACGGTCGTTGCGTACAATGATGACGGCATTGTCGATGCGCACACCGGGTTCCGGTACGGCCGTACAGTTGACGTAGGCACGGAAGCGATGACGCTTGTCGCGCAGACCATCAATGGCCGTGGTCGTGACCTGGGCAACGACGGTTGTCGATGCCACCAACAGAAGAAGTGCAAAGCGAAGCATAGCGTGCCCGGTACTGCGAAATACTGAGCGACAAATCTACGACGCTACATCACATGGAACAGCAGGGAGTCCGCAGCCGGCGACGACGATGTCGACGGCCTCGGTCTGCTGTACGACGCCGCTTCCCTGGCGCGTGTGGGCGTGGCCCGACAGTGGTCGTGCCGTCGACATCAGAATGTGCTTGACGTCTACTGGCGACAGCGATGGGTCGATCGACAGCAGCTGCGCAGCGATGCTTGCAACGATAGGGGCGGCGAACGACGTGCCGTCGACCATCTTGTAGTGGGGGCTCACGATGGAACTTGCCCGAATGGCCTTGGTGACGGCTTCACGCAAGTCCGCGGCGTCGCCGATGTCGTTGGGTAGCGATGTGTGCTCGGCCAGCGCCGTTGCACAGGATGTCAGCATTGCGTCGTCGACAGCATCAAGTGCGCACAACGCCGCCGCCTGACGCTGCTCGGGCGTATCCGGCAGCAGCGGCGCTGCCAGCCATATGGCGGGAGCGATCACATCCGGCTTCTGTATCCCCAAGGCCGTAATGCCAAAGGTGGAGTCGTACAGCCGGGCTTCGTCGACAAACAGGCTGTTGTTATCGTCGAGACCTCCAACGGTGATGGCACTCGGCGCCGACGCCGGCGGACGTATTGCTGCCGAACTGTTGTTGCCGGCAGCAGCCACCACAACGATGCCCATCGCTGTGAGTTGCTCCACGCGCTGCGTGACGGGATGTGCTGTGGACTGATCGATCTCGTCGGCATAGACAGAGATATTGACAACGCGGACCTGATACTCCCGCGCATGGTCCTTCAGCCAGTCAAGCGCACGCACGATCGTCTCCGTTGGGATACGACCGTTCTCGTGCATCGTTCGTATCAGCACGAGGTGCGCTTCCGGAGCGAGCGACGTGTACATGCCGTTGGAAAGGTAGCCATTCCCGGCGGCCGTGCAGGCCGTCATGGTGCCATGCCAGTGTCGTGCCGATGGTTCCGAAGGGGGCATCGCAGATTCCGTGCCGGTGGTTGCGTCGACGTAGCGACGAATGCGCGATGAGGGCTGCACGATATCGGGGTGGACGATGAAGTCCGAGTCGATCATGGCAATACCGATGCCGGCACCTGTTGCCGTGACGGATGCATCAAGGCGGGCAGGGATCGAAAGAACATGTTGTACGGCGGGCGGTCGAACCATACTGCAAATCTATGGCCTTGGACTGTGCGAACACGTACTGTAAGCCTAGCGTATGGCCGTCCTGCCGTGATATCTTTGCACGCGTCCACAACACACTCTTGCCGCTTATGCTCCGCACCGTTGCCACACTCGTCATGTTGCTGTCGGCCCTTGTCACGGCTCAAGCTCAGGTCGAGCCCAAGAAGACCGCCGAAGACCTGCAGAAGATCGCTGCCCTTGCGCCCGATACCGTTGCGTGGAAACTGAAGTCCACACTCGGCGCCGGGTTCACATCGGTCACGCTCAGCAACTGGGCCGGCGGTGGACAGAACTCCATCACGATACGTGGCCTTGTCCTTGGCTCGGCCGACTATGCGCACAACACGTTCTCGTGGGACAACGATCTGGACCTTGGTTACAGTCTGACGCAGGTTGGCGACGAACCATTCCGCAAGAACGACGACAGGTTCATTGTCACGTCGAAGGCCGCATTCCGTCAGAGCGAAGGCCTGCGATACACGGCATTCATGGACTTCCGCTCGCAGATGGCCATCGGGTATAACTACGACAAACGCAATCCGAACGACTCGTCGGAGTTTCTGAAGATCTCGAACATCTTTGCTCCGGCCTACCTGACCTTGGCACTTGGTGCCGAGTGGACGCCGGCGCCACAGTTCCGGCTGCTTGCGTCACCGCTATCGGCCCGGAGCATCATCGTTCTGGACCAGGAACTCGCAGACGCCGGTGCCTATGGCGTCGATCGCGGCAGTAACCTCAAGGTCGATATGGGTGCGTTGCTGAATGCGACAATTGATTGGGAGGTCTTTCAGAACGTGACGTGGAAGTCGCGTCTGAATGCCTTCATGCGCTACGACGCGCCAACCCTTTGGGTGGTGACGGTCGAGAATGCCTTCCTGATGAAGGTGAACTCCTGGCTGAGCATTGGCCTGCTGACCGATCTGTTCTACGACCACCGTGTGCCGGTGGTGCGCGACAACGGTACGACCGGACCTGCCACGCAGCTTCGAAATCAGCTTGTCGTCAATGTGTCCTACACCGTTGGCAATCACTGATCACGCGGTCGCTTCGGCAACAAGGGCGCGGAACTCTTCTTCGGTCAGTACCGGCACGCCAAGCGACTGCGCCTTGGCAAGCTTGCTGCCGGCGGCCGCTCCAGCAACCACGTAGGATGTCTTGGCGCTGACGCTGCCAGAGGCCTTGCCGCCCATGGATTCTACCAGCTCTTCGGCATCGCGTCGCGTCATCGTCGTCAGCTCTCCGGTGAATACAAAGGTGCGCCCTGCAAAGGCCTGCGACGACGGCGCCGCCGCTGGTGCCGACATGTGTAGTCCTGCTGCCTGAAGTCGTTCGATGAGCGCCCTGTTGTGAACGTCGCTGCACCAGTCGATCACACATTCTGCAATACGATCGCCGATGTCGCTCACGGCAGTGAGCTGCTCGGCCGTTGCCGCCGTAAGCGCATCGATGGTCGGGAAGGCGCGCGCCAGGATCTTTGCCACGCCCTCGCCCACGAAGCGAATGCCAAGGGCGAAGAGCACACGGCTGTATGGCTGTTGCTTGCTTTGCTCGATGCCGGCCACCAGACGTTCGAAACTCTTTGGCGCCCATCGCTCCAGCGCAAGGACGTTGTCGGCGCGTTGCGGCAACGCATAGATGTCTGCCACGTCTCGCAACAGTCCGGCTTCGACGAACTGGTCGACGGCTCGTTCGCCGAGTCCGTCGATGTCCATGGCATCGCGTGAGGCGAAGTGCTGCAGACGTCGGCGCACCTGCCAGGGGCAGCTACTGTCGTCGCAGTACCAGTTCGCCTCGCCCTCCGGGCGGTGCAGCTGCGACCGATGGTCGCACGGACAGACGTGAGGCATGGACCATGGTTCGGCACCGTGTGGACGCATGGTTGCAACCACGGCAGAGACCTTGGGGATGACGTCGCCCCCTTTTTCGATGATGACAGTGTCGCCGATATGCAGGCCAAGCTCGTGTACGAAGTCTTCGTTGTGCAGCGTCGCGCGCGAGATCGTACTTCCGGCCAGCAGCGTCGGTGCAAGCTCGGCCACGGGCGTGACCACGCCAGTGCGTCCGACCTGCAGGGTGATGTCCTGCAGCACCGTTTGGGCCTTCAGGGCTTCGTACTTGTAGGCGATGGCCCAGCGTGGAGAGCGCGCAACAAATCCAAGCTCCTGTTGCTGCCGAAGGTCATTGACCTTGATCACGATGCCGTCGATGGCATACGGCAGGTCATGTCGCTTGGCCTCCCACGCATCGACGAAGCTCATTACATCGTGGATGGTGCTGCACACCGTGGCTGCAGAGCTGGTAGGAAAGCCGAGTGCGTGCAGACGGTCCAGGCCCTGAGCATGTGTGGTGGCGGCGGCGTTTGTGCGCTCGTCGATGTAGTAGGCCGTGAACTGCATGGTGCGTTTCGCCACCTCGGCCGGGTCTTTCAACTTGAGCGATCCCGCCGTCAGGTTTCGCGGATTGGCGTACGGCTTTTCGCCGGCTGCCTCCATGTCGCGATTCAACGCTTCGAAATCGGCCTGAAGCATGTACACTTCTCCCCGCACTTCGAATTCGTGATCGGCGTCGACGCGGAGCGGGACGCTCCGGATGGTGCGGACGTTCTGCGTCACATCGTCGCCCTGCTCGCCGTCGCCGCGCGTAGCGGCCAGCACAAGCTGTCCACCACGATACGTCAACGACATTGCCACGCCGTCGTACTTCAGCTCGCAAACGTATGCGGCGGCACTTCCTTCAAGTCCATCCCGGACGCGTCGGTCGAAATCCCGTACTTCATCCGCCGTGTAAGTGTTGGCAAGCGACAGCATGGGACGGGCATGTTTGACCGTCACAAAGGTCTTGATGGGGGCGCCGCCCACGCGTTGTGTTGGCGAGTCCGAGGTGACGAGCGACGGATGCGCTGCCTCGAGGTCCTGCAGCTCGCGCAGCATCGCATCGTACTGGCGGTCGGAGATCACAGGCCGAGCCTCGACGTAGTACAGCACGTCGTGATGACGGATCTGTTTGCGCAATTCCTCGATGCGACGCTGAACGTCGGCATCATCTCCGTCGGTATCGAACATGGATCGCTGGCTCATGCCGCGCAATATCGTCACTCGAGGCTTCTTACCGTAGCGCCGTCCGTGGTATCTTTCGCCCAATCCTAACAGCATTGACGATCGGAGCATGACCATGGAATTGTGGACGCGCCGGCTGCTTGCCGCGCTTGCCTTTGTTGCGATAAGCATCGGAACCACGTTGGCCGGCGAACTGGCGCTTTTGCCCGGGAGGGCCGACATGGCGCTGACGCAGACGCCAATTCCCCGGAACGCCGCCGTCGTCGAGATGCCCGAAGGTCTGCCCGAGCGCCTGCGCTCCATGGGCGACGAGGTCGTGCTGAACGTGCCAGCTCCGGGTGGTTCCATGCGGTTGCGCTGTGCCCCTTTTAGCATCATGACGCCCGAGGCGATGGTGGTGATGGGTACACGGTTTGGCGATGTGCCGGTGGCCACGCCGGATCATGTGCTGCTGCGTGGCACGGTGGATGGCGTTACGGGGTCGCACGTGTTTGTTGCTGCGTTCGAGACGCACATGGTGGCCGTTATCGAGCGACCGTCGCCGGAAGGAACCGAACGTCTGATGGTGATGCCGGATACGGTGATTCCGGGACGTCGCAGCATGCTGGTGGTGATGCCGATGACGACGCTGCGGGGCTCTGCCGTTCCATGCGTGTCGGAGGATCTGCCGGGCAATGCCGAGCGGGCCGACAGCATCTTCCGTCTTGTGGCCGTTACAGACAGGGTGAAGGCCAAGCGTGACGAAGAGCGTCCGCATGGCAACGTCCTGACGGCCGTGCAGGTGGCCACAGACTGCAACTTCGCATTCTTCCAGCGGCATGCTTCGAATGTTGCGCTTGCCGCCCAGTATGCGATCACCGTGATCGGCGGCTCGAGTGCCGTCTATCAGCGTGACGCCAACGTACAGCTGCAGATACCGTATCTGCGCATCTGGACCGAGACAGACCCTTATCCCGGCGACATCGGCGCAGCGTTGGGAGGCATCCTGAACTACTGGAATGCCAACATGCAGCACGTGCGCAGGTCGGTGACGATGCTGCTTGCGACTGACCTTGGCGGAGGCTTGGCCTACGTCGGCGTGCTGTGCGGTGGTTATGGCTATAACGTCTCGAGCGTTGGTGGAAACGTGAACTTTCCGGCCGACAACTACATCTGGGATGTTGACGTGACGAGTCACGAGCTTGGCCACAACATAGGTTCGTCGCACACGCATAACTGCGGCTGGAATCCGCCCGTCGACTCCTGCTGGAATGCCGAAGGCGGTTGCTTCGAAGGCACTCGGCCGGCACGTGGCAGCATCATGAGCTATTGCCACCTGCAGAACAAGGGCACCGAGCTGCGATTCCATCCTCGCGTTGCGGCACTGTTCCGCTCCGTCATGGACCGTACGCCGTGCGTCGGTCCCGTCGAAGGCGTCCGCTCCAACGACGTAGCAACTGTAGGCATCACCACGCCGGCTCCCGGAGCATTTGTTGCCGCAAAGACCGGATTCAAACCGACGGCCGTCGTGCGCAACATTGGAACGGAGGCACTTGCAGGTATCAGTGTGACCTGTCGGGTGACGACGCTGTACGGTGTCGAAAAGGCGAAGTCGACGCAGACCATTGCAACGCTTGCGGCAGGTGCGTCACAGACGTTGACGTTCTCGTCGGTCTCGCTTGATTCGCTGGGCGACCACTTGGTCGAGGTGACGAGTACCGTTGCCAACGATGAGCATACAACGAACGACATCATGACTCGGCCCTTCCGCGTCGGACCGCCGCCGGCCGGCACACTGCGCATCACCGCTCCCAACGGAGGCGAGACCCTGACAAGCGGCACGGATGTGGAGGTGAAGTGGACAGCCACCGATGTGAAGAATGCGCGACTTGAGTATTCGACCAACGACGGGAGTACGTGGTCGAACGTCCGGTTCAACGTCGATGCCACAAAGCAGGCCGAAACGTGGCGTGTGCCGTACACGCCTACGACAACAGCGCGCATGCGCATTGTCTCGCTCGAGAATGCACAGGTCTCCGACATCTCCGATGCGGCCTTCCGCATCCAGGCCGACACCGATGCTGCCGTCATCGACATTGCTGCGCCCGAGGTAAACGGCACCGTTTCCTCGCCGGTGCGGCCTCGAGTCGTACTCATGAACAACGGCACGCGCGATCTTGAGAACGTCGAGGTGCGCTGTCGGATCGCATGGGTCAGGCAGTTCGATCCGATCATGAATGTCGTGATGACGGTTCCGCGTCTTCGCGCCGGCAGCACGGACACGGTACAGTTCCCTGCGGAGCAGGTACTGGCCAATGGCGTGCATACCATCGAGGTGACCGTGCGCGCTGCCAACGATCGGAATCCTGCCAACGACAGGATCGGCAGGTCGTTCACAAGCGTAGGCATATCGCCGCCTTACGACGTGTCGATCCGCGAAGGAGAACGTCATGTCGTAGCACGTTGGAAGCTGCTAGAAGTCAACGATAGTGACCGTGTCGAGATCCAGATGCGACGTCGGGCTGACAGTACGTGGACCTTTGTTCGAGGGCTCGCTCCGTCGGTCGATACGTATGTCGTCGAGGCCCCCAACGATGACTCTGTCGATGTGCGACTGATCGTCAGGCGGGGTGACCGTTCGTCACCTCCTTCGCAAGCGCTTCCGGCCATGCCCAGGCGCTGGCCGTACGGTACGCGCCTAGCGGCGCCGACGCTGTTGGGACCGGTGGGCGGACAAACTGGTGTCCCTGCCATGACGGACCTTACGTGGGCCGACGTGCCCGGCGCCGATCAGTACGAGGTGCAGGTGGCCACCGATCGAGACTTCGCCAACCTTGTCTACGTGGACGTGACGCGCAACGACGGAACGATGTCGGTGCTTGGCGACTTCGGAGCGACGATCTGGTGGCGCGTGCGCGCATTGAATCCCACCGACCTTGGACCATGGTCGACACCCGCTTCGTACGTCGTGACGAAGAACTGTGCCGACGACGCCCTGCAGTTCAAGGGCGATAAGGTGGCATTGCAGGATGAGGTAACGTGGTCCGGCGGACCGGTCACACTTGAGTTCTGGAACTTCGTTCGTTCCGCCGACGTCCGCGCAAGCAAGGCCTTCCAGATCGGCGAGGCCGATCCGGCTGAGAATAGATTCCTGACGCATGCGCCGTGGGATAATCGGCGGTTGTACTGGGATTACGGCAACATCGGGGCCGACGGACGTTTGGACATCGACTACGCTCCCTACCTGGACAAGTGGACGCACGTAGCCCTTGTCAGCAACGGTGTAGACTTCAAAGCCGTCTACATCAACGGCGTCCTTGTTGCCTCGGGCACAAAGGCCTCTGCACCGACAAATCTGAAGCGGCTTGCCATCGGCGGGGCGCCCACAGGCCCGTCGCATGTTGGCATGATCGACGAAGTGCGTCTCTGGAAGAAGGTGCGCACGCAGGACCAGATCAGGGAGTCGATGGGACGTCGCATGCCGCAGACCACCGATATGCGCGACCTGGTGGGCGTATGGCGATTCGACGATCCCGCAAAGGGAACGACGGCGCGCGATCTGTCAGGGAACAACCGCACGTTGACGCTTCCGGACAACACCATGTGGACTGCCTCCGGCGCTGCCGTGAACTGCGATGATATCCAGCCGCTGACAGGTTTCAGCCTTGACCCGATCGTCCCTGATACGGCACCGCGATCGTCCGAGATCGTCCTTGAACTGCCGCGCATCCAAAAGGTGCAGTGGATGGACGTCGTTGTTTCGCCTGCGCAGGATGCCGACAACAACGAAGTGTTCAGTGCCTTCAACCAGCCGGGTCCGACGGTGCGCATCAGCGGACTGCAGCCCGCCACGAAGTATCTGGTGCGCGTCCGTCCGCGATCGGCCGTAGGCATGGGCCCATGGGCCGAAGCCGTCATGGTTACGCCACCGGCCTGCGACTCGACGGTAGCGCGGTTCGATGGCGCGCCGACAATCTTTACAGCTGACACCTTCCGGTTTGACGGACGTGCCGTGACCATAGAATACTGGACACGCGTCGCCGCTGCCGAAAAGACAAACGGATCGTCGTTCTCCATCGGGCGGTTTGAGAATGGCAACTATCGCGGACAGGCACACAGCCCCTGGAACGATGACTTCCTGTACTGGGACTGGGGTGCATTCAGCGAGACAGGGCGTCTACGCACCGAGTTCAAAGCCAACTACGACACATGGGTACATGTGGCACTCGTGTCCGACGGCTACGACCAGATGCGCATCTACTACAACGGCAACCTTGCAGCCACGTCGAGCTTTGCCAGCCGCCTTGATACGGCATCGCGTCTGACCATCGGTGGCAACACCCATGGAAACACGATGCACCGAGGCGAAATGGCTGACTTCCGCGTCTGGAACCGTCCGCTCACGGCCGAACGCATCCGTCGGACGATGTTCGAACGGATTGCTGAACCTAGAAGCGGATTGGTGGCCTCGTTCCCACTCGACGAAGGTGATGGATCGCAGACGATCGATGCCGTGGCAGGTGATGTTGCTGCATCGGTTCAGCCAGCAGTCTGGAAGAACAGTACTCGTCCGGTCTACCATGCATGGCCGTCGATCCGCGCATCGCGGACGGCCCACCGTTCCGACACGTCGACGTATGTCGTGCGCATGCGCCCGGGTATGTCCGTGCAATGGAGCGTTGCAGGCGGCACCATCGAGTCGGGTCAAGGAACGCAGCAGATCGTCGTCCGCTGGGATTCGACCTCGCGCAACGGCCGCGTCAGCGTGGCGCGCACGTTCGCCGGCGGCTGTGTCGACTCGGCCGCACTCGACCTAGATGTGCAGCCGTTCGTCTCGGTCGATGAGCATGAGCCCACACTGCTTGGCATCCGACCGAATCCGGCCGATGAACGCGTGACCATCGATCTGTCGAGTGTTCTCAGAAGCGTGCGCGTCGTGGCTGCCTCCGGTGCCGTCGTCATGGAGCGGTCCTTCGCCGATGACGTGCGCAGCGCGGACCTCGACGTGCGTGAGTTGCCAGTCGGCGCATATACGCTTGTTGTGCGAACGTCGAATGACACATTCACCGCGCCGCTTGTGATACAGCGGTAAGTGTCTGTGCAACAGTACTGCTAGCCATGTTTACGATCCCCGACATTTCGAACCTGGCCGACGACGAACGCTATGCGATCATTGTCGGCCAGGTCCGTAGTCTTATCGACGGTGAGCGGAACGCCATTGCCAACCTGGCAAATACTGCATCGCTGCTGTATCATACACTCGGCAACATAAACTGGGTTGGTTTTTATCTGTTTGACGGTTCCGAGCTTGTCCTTGGGCCGTTCAACGGGAAGCCGGCTTGCATCCGCATCGCCATGGGCCGCGGCGTATGCGGGGCAGCTGCATCGGAACGTCGCACCATCGTAGTGCCTGACGTGCATGCCTTTCCCGGACACATCGCATGCGACGCCGCCTCACGGTCCGAGCTCGTCGTGCCGCTCCTGCATGAAGATCGTCTGCTGGGAGTGCTTGACATCGACAGTCCGCATCCAGATCGTTTCGGTGCTGCCGACGTGCGCGGCTGCGAAGCCATTGCAGCCTTGCTTGTCGACGGTTGCGACTGGCGCCTCTGACGGCTTGACGCAGTCAAGCGTCACACAAACAGGTGCTGCTGGCACATGATGACAACGGAGGAGTCATGTGGCCAATCCTTATGCTGTTGTCAGCAACGGCAGCGCTCGCCCAGGTTCGTATCAACGAAGTGCATGCAACGCCCCCTGCCGGAGAGCCGGAGTGGGTGGAGATCGTCAACGTCAGTGAGGTTGCTGTGCAGCTGGAGGGCTGGCACGTCTGCGACGCTCGGACGTGCGTCAAGCTGCCGGCCCACGTCCTGACGGCGGGATCATACGTCGTTGTCACAAGGGATGCAGAGGCACTGCGCGAGCAGCGCGTTGTGGCCGATGCTGCGATCATCGAGTGCCCGTTGCCATCGCTGAACAACACATCGGATGTCGTTGTGCTTCGCAAGGCCGACAGCACTCTGGTCGATTCGATATCCTATCGCGTCGTTGTCAAGGGCAGGTCGATAGAGTTGGACGATCTTGGAACGTGGGGCGCGAGCGTAGCTCGCGACAGCGCAACCTGCGGCTTCGTCAATGCCCGCATGCGGATGCGGCACGATCTGCGCGTGGCCGAGATACGTCCGTCCGGGCCAGTGCCGCGAATCGACGTCATCGTGCAGCAGGCCGGTACGATCGCATCACGTCCGCGACGCCTTCAGCTGATCGCCAACGGCACGTCGATGTTCACGACCGTACCCGAATTGATGGTCGACGAGGCGTGGACATGGAGTATACCGCTCGACCTACTGCCACAGGCGCGTGTAGTGGTCTGCAAGGCCACACTGCAGCGGGGTGATGACAGATCGGCCAACGACACTATCGATTTTGCTGTTGACATTCCTCCGCCAGCGTCGCTGGTGTCGATCACCGAGGTCATGTTTGCCCCGCGTTCCGGACAGTGCGACTACGCCGAAGTATACAATGGCACGGCCGACACAATCGATATCGATGGTTGGATGCTGGTCGATCAATCTCTGGATACGGTGCGTGCCGACGGACATGTCATGCTGCCTCCGGGCGGATACGGCGTGGTCGCCACAGACACCATCGTACGCCGGATGATGCATGACACCGCACGCGCCAATGTCGCCCTTGTCAAACGCTCCTTCAATATTGATGCAGGGGGCGAGGATGTGACGCTGCTGAACCCTTCGGGATTCGCCGTCGATCTTGCCCGGGTCGACCCTGCGCGTCACGTCTCGGAACTTGCCGACACGCGCGGTGTCGCCCTCGAAAAGCTCGAGCCAAGTCTTGTGGGTGCAGATCGGGCATCATGGACGTCGAGTGGTGACCTTGCAGGCGGCACTCCGGGCAGACGCAACAGCGTTGCCATCGATCTGCCGCCATTCCGGCGGGGGCAGATCGACGTAGGCTCTGCCTGGCCCTATGCGATCCGATTCCGACATCCGTTCCGACATGCGGCGGCATTCCTGCAGGTGGCCACGACGGACGGAGCCATTGTGCGGACGCTGCTCGACAACGTCATCGTCGGCTCGGAAGGAAGCATCACGTGGGACGGCCTTGATGATGCCGGCATGGAGTTGCCTCGCGGACCCTACGTTGCCGTGTTCACGGCGTTGGACGCCACCAGCGAGCGCGTCGTGAGCGCCGTAGCTACCGTCGTGGCTCGCGGAGCTGCGCCTTAGTCGCGACGTCCGTCCCGAGGTCCGCCAAACATGCTCGGTGCCGTACTGGTGCCCGTGCCGAAGTTGCGCAGCGAGTACGAGAATGTGAGTAGAATCACGCGGCGCAGGATGTTCTGCTGCGTGTCTTCGATGTAGGCGTCGGTGATGTTCCGGTTGATCATGTTGTTCTGGTTCAAGGCGTCGTTCACCGACAGGCGAACTTCGGCCCTGTCGTTCTGCAGGAACTTCTTAGCCACGGAGACATTCACAAGCCAGATGCTCTGGTCGAACCCTTCCGTATAGCCCTTGTTGAGCTGATGGCTGACGTCGCCGGCAAGGACGATGCCGCCCCACGTCTGCCATGACCACTTGAAGCGCGAGAACGCAGACAGAAAGTCGGAGTTCAGGTCGCTGCGGACGCTGTTCCGCACTTGGTTTGCGCTGATGTTGGTGGACACCGTGAAGTCCAGGAACTCGCTCACGTTGCTGCTGATGACAACGCCGCCCGTGTAGACCGGAGCAAGGGCGATGTTCTCGACGCCGTTTACCATGCCCGGCGTGCGCGTCAGGTTATACGACGCAAAGACGTTGACGTTCGACTTGATCAGATCGATCGGTGTAGAGTACGTGGAGAAGAACCGCACACTGGCGAAACCGTCCATATTGACGGGTTTGCTGAGCTGTGCGCCGCGTCCAAGGTTGATGCCATCGACGATGGTGTCGCGTCCGGCGATCACCGTGCTGTTGCCGATGTAGTCCTGCGTGACACTGCCGGAGACGACGGCGAAGAAGCTTGACGCAGAGTGGGGGATCGACGAAGCGTATCGCGCCGAAAGGTTGTGCGAAAGGTCCTGTGAAAGATTCGGATCGCCGATGGACAACTGCAAGGGATTGGTGTTGTTGAGCACGTTTTGCATCTGGTCGACCGACGGTGCATTCGTCCGCGTTGTGTAGTTAAACCTAAGCGATGCGTCGGTGGTAACGGGAATCGAGACGGATGCATTCGGAAGGATGTTCGTGAAGGTGCGTTGGACGGCACCGCTGAACGGGAAGGTACGGTCACCCGAGAGCTCGGCCCTCTGCACGGCAACGCCGGCATTGGCGCGCCATTCTCCGTCCTGCCACTGAAACGCAGGCGCGACAGACTGTGTGAAATACGTCGTGGCAAAGGTATTCGACAGCGTTGTGTCAAGGTTGACGAACAGAGCCGAGGGCTCGTCAGGTGTGAAGGTCCGACGGTCCGACGTGCTCACATTGTACGACGCATTGTAGGACAAAGACAGGCCCGTGTTCGTCCACAGTGGTTCGGTATAGGTCACCGTGGGGGCAATGGTATAGCCATCTTTGATAAGCCGGGATTGCTGGTCGACGGTATCGATAAAGCCACCCTGGCCAACGTAGTCGTTGGTGGCAAGCAGCGTATTTGTGCCGTTGTTGTCGTTGTACTGCGTGTTGATGTTGACGGAGAAGGTACGTCCAAACGTCGCGAACCGATGGCGGAACAGCAGGTCGTTCGATGCGTTGATGCCCGTCAGGCCGGTCGTCGTGCTGTTCGTCGTCCGATTAAGCGTGTCGGTCAACAGCAGCGTATTCCCACGGAACGACGTCAGTCCGTCGTTCTGCTGCAGCGTAAGGCGAGGACTTAGCAGGAACGACGTGTTTGTGTCGAGGGCGACCTCGGCGCGCAGGTTCAAACGATGGTTCGTGTTCTGCGAGGTCGTTTGGTCGTCCTGTGAGTATGTCTGGTCTTGCAGCGTTGGGATCACGAACTGGCGCAGCAGATTCTGCGTCGCCGAGTTGTCGCTGTAGTTGACGAAGTAGCTGGCTGATACGTCGATGTTCGACCCCCATTTATCGGCATAGTTCAGGCCGGCTGCATGCGTAAGCGTAACGCCGTTGCGCTGGTCGACAAGGAAGTCGCTCATGCCGCCGCCACCACCGCGCCAGCGGCCCATCATGCCAGTGGGATTGCGCATGGCGCCCATCATGCCCGACATGCGACGCATGAATCCACCGCCGCCGCTGCCGCCGCCCATCATGCCGCCGAAGAGATCTTCGATCGAGAAGTTTTGTTCGTTCGTGTTGTTTGATTGAGCCAGAATGGTGATTCGCTGCGTGTTGTCGAACAGGTTGTAGGTGCCGGAAGCCTTGTATCTGTCGTCGGCGCCATAGCCGGCGGTAAAGCGACCAAACTGTCCATTGCGCATGCCCATCCTGGTCATGATGTTCATCGTCTTAGTCGTATTCCCATCGCCGAAACCTGTGAATCGCTGCTGGTCGCTTCCGGCATCGTAGATCTGGACCTTATCGACGATCTCGGCCGGCAGGTTACGCAGCGCAGCGTTCGGGTCGTTACCGAAGAACGGACGTCCGTCGACAAGTACGCGCTGCACGCTCTCGCCCTGGGCCTGTACGCGGCCGTCCACGACGGTAACGCCCGGCATTTTCTGCACAAGGTCGTCGGCATTGGCATCCTTGTTCACCTTGTAGGCATTGGCATTGAACTCGGACGTATCGCCCTTCTGGAGCATGGGGATCACGCGTTCGGTCACCACAACGTCCTCGGCCTGTACGCCGCCGGCAACAAGCTGGATGCGCCCCATCCGTAGTGTGCCATTTGTGATCGTCACTGTTCGCTCGAAGGGGGCATAGCCTACGAACGAGATGCGGACGCCGTAGCGGCCGCGGTCGAGTCCCTCGACGGTGAACGTGCCTTGACGGTCCGTCACTGCCCCTTTCATGACGGAGTCCTGAAGTCGTGTGAATGCTACGCGCGCGCCGTTCAATGGCGTACCGGCCGCACTGTCGACTACGGTGCCGGTTGCGCTGAAGGATTGTGCGAACACAGACGTGGTTAGGCCGGCCAGGACGACCAGGGCGAGCAGGAAACGGGAGTGCATGATGCCGAAGGGAATGTGCAGATAGGTGCGGTGGGCCATGACGTATTGCTACGACATTTCACGTACGAACCTACGGATCGACGTGCCGACGGTACAAAACCGGCGAATAGGCGAAAAGGTTCAGTCGAACAACGTCTTACCGAAGGATCGAAACTTGTATGTAAACGTTACCATGGCGACGCGCTGGAGCTGCATGAAGCGCTGGTCTTCAGTAAATGCCGGTTGCACGATGCGGTCGACGGCCTGATTCTGATTCAGGGCATCCCTGACATAGATGGCCAGCTCGCCCCGATCATTGTTGAATAGCTTCTTTGCCAGTGTG
Organism: Candidatus Kapaibacterium sp.; assembly: GCA_018882585.1. Lineage (GTDB taxonomy): Bacteria > Bacteroidota > Ignavibacteria > Kapaibacteriales > Kapaibacteriaceae > ZLKRG46. The sequence continues at coordinate 38,072 of VFFB01000001.1, read as the reverse complement.
ACATTCAACAGGGCAATGTTCTGGCCGAAGCCCGAACTGAAGCCGCTGTTGCGACGGTTGCTAACATCGGCCCGCAGCACGAGTCCTTCCCAGAACGTCCAGTCCACTTGGGCAGTGACCGTCACGTTGGTGAAGACCGTGTTGAGGTCCTGCTGTAACGTGTTGCGTACTGTGCTGTGGTCGACGTTGAATGTTGCCGAGGCATTGAATCGTTCGTCGAGGCGGTAATACAGGCTGGCACCGCCGGAGATCGCCATGGTTGACGTTCGATTGCTGCTGCCATTGATCAGGCTGGGGGTCTGGTCGAATCTGAGGCTAGAGTTGAGGTTTACGCTGATGGGCAGCGAGTCCAGATCGAAGCTGAAGTATCCGTCAAGACTTGCATCGATCGCCTTGTCGAGGTTGACTGGGCGCGTCAGCTGCGCACCTTGTGCCAGGGTGATTCCGTCGGCAATGGTGTCCCTGCCGGCAATGATCATGCTGGTGCTGATGGGGTCGCTGGTATATCCCGTTCGAGCGAACAGGTAGGCGAAGCCATTGATGGAACTGATAGCCGTTGAGTAGTTCATCGATAGTCGATGCGTCAGGGACTGCTCCAGCGAAGGCGTTCCGATCGACAGCAGCAGAGGGTTGCTGTTGTTCAGGACATTCTGCATCTGTTTGATGGTAGGAGTAACGGTTGACGCTTCGTAATCAAATCTCAGGCTTGCGTTATCGAGTGCCAGGAAGGCCAGACTTACATCAGGTAGCACGTTTTCGAAGGTTCTTGTTGTGAGCACCGATATAGGGAAGATCGACTCACCATCTAGTTGGAGCGATTGATAGCGGACGCCGGTGGCGAATCGTATTGCCGAGTCACTCCAGATGAACGATGTTGCTGAGGCAAGCGATCTGGTCTGTTGCTGAAAGACATTCGACAGCAGCGTGTCAAGAGAGGCATAGCTGCCGCTACGATCTGGATCTGTAGACGTTCGGCGATCCGAGCGTGACGAAGAGAACGAGCCGTCAAGCGAGAATCGCAGCATGATGTTGTCGCTCAAGGGTTCATTGTACGAGATCGTAGGCGCCCATGTTGTTGTGGCAACATCCTGAATGCCGCGCTGATCGGTCGTATCGGTTCGGTCCGTCTGCCCACCACGTATGCCTGTTGCCTGCAGCGAGCTCGTGCCATCGGTTGCCGCTGTTGACGCGCGCAACGATATCGTCATGCTTCGACGGCGATTGCGAAAACGTCGCAGGAGACTTGCATCTGTTGACAGTGCGGACGAATGCATGTCGGTCGAGGAAGATGATGCTGTCGCGTTTTGCGGCATGCCGTCGATGCGGGTAAGTCCTTCCAGCATGGCATTGGACGATGCATTGTCAAATGATGCATTCGGCCGCAGCGTGAAGCGCGTCGAAGAGTCAATGTCATACCGAAGGTTTCCAATGAGCTGGTGCCGCTGGTTTGTTGACGTTGACGTATCGACCTGGCGAAACAGCTGGAGGGACGCTCCGGAATTGAAGTACTGGCGAAGTGTGCTCGAGGCGGCATCGGAGCGTGCATCGCTCATGACGTAATTCAAGGATGCCTGCGAAGACTTGCCAAACCGAGTCGACACGTTGGCACCAAGAGAGTTGGTGCGAATGATGCCTTGGCGGTCGGGCTTAAAGTATGCGTTCAACGCGTCATTATCGTCGGTTGTGATGTAGTGTCCCCCACTAACGGACTCCGTAGCAAGGCTGCTCAGCACATCTTCGAACGAAAAGCTTTGATCGTTGACGTTGTTCGACATGGACAGGATCGTGGCACGAATGAGCGTGTCGAAGTGACTGATCGTGCCGTAGGCCTCGTATCTGGCCTCATCGCCATAGCCTGTCCTGGCACGACCAAAGTATCCCATTCGTTTGTCCTCTTGCGTGACGATGTTCATCGTCTTGGTCGTGGATTCCTCTGCGATGCCGGTCTCCTTGGCCTCGTCCGACTTCGTGTCATAAATCTCGACCTTATCGATGATCGAGGCGGGGAGGTTGACAAGGGTGGCCGTGACATCGTTGCCGAAGAATGGCTGTCCGTCCACAAGGATCTGGTCGACCTGTTCGCCCTGCGCGCGTACCTTGCCGTCGGCCATGGTCACGCCGGGCAGCTGCCGCACCAATGCGTCGGCATTTGCGTTGGTATCCACGCGGAACGCACTCGCATTGTATTCCGTGGTATCTCCGCGTTGCAGCACTCGGACGGCTCTGCCGGTAACGAGTACGTCGGCCGTCGAGATCATGCCTTGAGCAAGACGTATCGTGTCGAGCGTCAGGCCGGAACGCAGAATATTCACGGTATCGCCGCGCGTCTGGTATCCCACGTAGGATACATGCAGGACGTTGATTCCTTCGGACACGCCACGAAGAACGAACTGGCCCCGACGATCGGAAAGTGCTCCGCTCACTGTTGAGTCGGCAACACGGCCGATCGTAATCTTGGCCCCGGGAAGTGGCGTTCTGGTTGCACTGTCGATGACAATGCCGCGAACCTCGCGTTTCTGTGCGGCCACGGAGAGCGCAGCTGACATCAACATCAGTGCAGTCAAGCCAGCGCGAACTCTCATGTATCGCCTTTCCGGATGTATCTGAAGCCTCCAACAAGTCTTCGTCTGACTCGTCGTGCAGCGACGTTATGAACGCGTTACACACAGCACGATCGTGACTGCGTAACTTCCCTGTACGAAACGTGCAACCGATTATTATGCCAAAAGCTAGCACCGGATCACATCCTGACAAAGAATCGAGGAAAAAAAAGCGCCCCGAGGCTACCCTTGATCTGCGCGACGAGTCGCTCTATTTCAACCGCGAGCTGTCATGGATTGAGTTCAACCGGCGTGTGATCGAAGAAGCGGCAGACATGACGCATCCACTGCTGGAGCGTCTGAAGTTCCTGGCCATCTTCGGGACGAACCTCGATGAGTTCTTCATGATCCGCGTGGCCGGACTGCAGGAGCAGATCTACTCCGGCGTCACGGAGTTGTCGGCCGATGGTATGACGCCTGCCGAGCAGATGAAAGAGATCCGCTCCCGGCTGATGCCGCTTTACATGGAGCAAAGCCGCATCTTCCATCATGACCTCATACCGGCGCTGCGGAAAGAGGGGATACACTTCCATGGACTTGAAGACCTGACGGCAGAGGAGCGCGAGGAGTTCGACCAGGATTTTGTCGACAACATCATGCCGGTGCTAACGCCGCTGGCGCTCGACCCGGGCCATCCGTTCCCGCGACTGTTGAACCGATCCATCAACATCGCCTTTGTGCTGACAGATCATGTGGACGGACAGAAGGAGACGAAGATCGCCGTGCTGCAGCTGCCGTCCGCACTGCCACGGCTGATGCGTCTGCCGCGCAGCGGCGGACACCATTACGTCCTGCTCGACGACGTGATCCGCGCCAATGCCGGTGTGCTCTTTCCGGGGCTGGACTTCCGCGAAGCCCATGTGTTTCGCGTGACGCGTGATGCCGACGTCGAAATTGCCGACGACGAAGCGGGCGACCTGATCACGGCCGTGGCCGAAGGTATCCGCCAACGACGCTGGGGCACCGATGCTGTCCGACTGGAGATCGGTCCCGACGTGCCGCGCTTTCTGACGCAGTTCCTGGCACGATCGCTCGACCTTGAAACGGCCGACGTCTATCAGACAGACGTGCCGATGAACCTGCAGGACTTCCTGGTTCTGATGCAACTCGACAAGCGCCGTCTGAAGGACCCGCCGCTGGTATCGCGCACGCCAACGGAACTGACGCAGGACGGCGCCAACATCTTCGACGTGCTGAAGGAAGGTGACGTCCTGGTTCACCACCCCTTCGATTCGTTCACGAATTCGGTGGTAACGTTTCTGAAGTCGGCCGCTCGCGACCCTCAGGTACTGGCCATCAAGATCACGCTGTATCGCGCCGGCGGTAAGTCGCCCGTGATCGACGCACTGCGCGAGGCCGCCGAGAATGGCAAGAATGTTACTGCCTTTGTTGAACTCAAAGCACGATTCGACGAGGAAACGAACATCGCCTGGGCCCGGGCTCTCGAACAGGCCGGCGTCCACGTCGTCTACGGACTTGTAGGCCTTAAGACCCACTGCAAGGTCTGCCTTGTGATCCGCAAGGAGGGCCGCAACGTGCTGACGTATGCGCACGTGGCCACAGGCAACTACAACCTTTCGACATCGCGACTGTATACCGACGTCGGCATCTTCACGGCCCGTCAGGAATTCGAGCGTGACTTCGTTCACCTGTTCAATCTGCTGACCGGCTATTCAAAGCATCGCGGCTGGCAACACATCGGTGTGGCGCCGGTGAATCTTCGCGAAAACCTTCTGGGCCTGATCGAGCGCGAGATCGAGCATCAGCGATCCGGAACGAAGGGACATATCGTTGCCAAGATGAATGCCCTGATCGATCCCGATATCATCCGCGCACTCTACAAGGCATCACAAGCCGGCGTCAGGGTCGAACTCATCGTACGCGGCGTCTGCACGCTGCGTCCCGGCATTGCAGGCGTCAGCGACAATATCACCGTACGCAGTGTCTTGGACAGATTCCTCGAGCACAGCCGCATCTTCCGCTTCCGCAATGGCGGCGACGACGCAGTTTTCATTTCGAGTGCCGACTGGATGACAAGGAACATGCACCGTCGGGTCGAGTTGCTGTTCCCCGTCTATGACCAGGCCGTGAAGAAGCAGCTCAAGGACATTCTCGATGCCTACCTGCATGACAACGTGAAGGCACGGATGCTTACAGCCGATGGAACGTATCAACGCGTGCGCGCCTCCAAGGATGTCGTACGTGTCCAGCATGCATTGCTTGAATCGTCACGTCGCCGCCGATGAAACCTTCGTCTCGGATCGCTCTTCGATACCTTCGGCCACGACGCTGGAACTTCATCTCCATCATTGGTCTGCTGTCGATGATCGGCATTGCCATCGGCACGGCCGCCCTGATCGTCGTGATGTCGATCTTCAACGGTTTCCGCTCCGTTGCCAACGACGTCATGATCGGTTTCGGACCCCATCTGCGCATCGTTCCGTCAAAGGGGGCGGTGCTGGACGATACCTCGCGCATCCTTGCGATGTCGCGTCGCGCCGGTACGTCCATCCCCGTGGCGACGACGCGCGTAGTGTTGCAGCGTGACGGGATCACGGCCGTGGCACAGGCCCAGGGGCTGCCGCCGGCGACTGTTCCAGAGGGTGTCGCTTCGCGCATGATCGCCGGTCGATTCATTGTTCACCCGGCGCAGCCGGATGAGGCACCGGGGCTGGTCATCGGTATCGGCCTTGTCGAAAAACTGCAGACGTTCATTGGCGATACCGTCATGGTGCTCTCGCCCGAGATGATCGAGCAGGCACTGACGACGCTCATGCCGCCGTCGGGACGCCGTGCCATCGTCCGTGGCGTCTTCCAGGCGAACAGCATGCGCGAGATCGACAATGCAATGGTGATGACGTCGGACGCACTTGTGCACCGCCTGTCGCGCCGTGCCGATGTGAACGCCATTGACATGACCATTGCACATCCCCTCGAAGCTGTCGCCGTGGCGAAGGTGCTGCAGCAAGACATTGGAGGTTCCGTGCAGGTGCTGACATGGCAGGACCTGAACAAAGGCTTGTTCGACACGATGCAGCTTGAGCGCGTAGGTTCGTTCATTGTCCTTGCGCTTATCATCGTCGTGGCCGCATTCAACATCCTTGTGACGTTGACGCTGGGTGTAAGCGAGAAGCGACGGGACATCGCCGTCCTGAAGACGCTTGGCGTCACGGATGCCGATGTTGCTCGCATCTTCCGGTTACAGGGACTGATGATCGGAGCTGTCAGCGTCGTCATCGGTACTGCTATCGGCGTTGCCCTGGTGCTTGGACAGAAGGCATTCTCATGGGTCGCCTTCGACATGTCTGCCGGCTATCTGGTGCCGGCCCTGCCCGTGGAGCTGCACGGTGCGGATGTGCTGGAGACGGCCGTGACGGCGTTGTTGCTGGCCACACTGGCAGCCGTGTATCCGGCGCGACGCGCCGCGGGCGCCGTGATCGCCGATGGTATCCGGGTTGACTAAGTGGTGGCGCTTGCCGATGCACGGTCGAGCGCATCCAGCAACGCCACCGTGATGTCGTCGCAGACGGTATAGCCGTCGCGCGTTAGCCGCAAGGTGTTGCCCGTGTCGCGCACCATGCCGGCATCGATCCAATGCTGTAGCTGCGGTTGCAACGCCCTACGAAGATCGATGCCGAACCGCTGCTGCGCAGCCTGGACGGGTAGCCCATCGGCACGCATGTGCAGGAAGGCATACTCGACCAGTTGCGCATGACGGTCGAGAACTTCGGTGTTGGCCTGCGGCAGCACGCCTGCGTCGATCTTTGCCCCCCAGGCAGCAAGTGACCGGTGATTCCAGTAGCGAGTGTTGTCGAGCAGACCATGGGCACTCGGGCCGACGGCGATGTATGGATCGGCATGCCAGTAGGTCAGGTTGTGTAGGCACGTCCGACCATTGCGAGCGAAGTTGCTGACCTCGTACTGCTCGTATCCGGCGGCACCAAGACGGTCCATGACGTAGGCATACATCTCGGCATCGAGATCCTCGGCATGCGGATGCACATGCCCCTTCTTCCACTGCGCGTAGAGCGGCGTGCCCGGCTCGAAGATCAGCGAGTAGGCGCTGATATGGTCGGGCCCCAGGGCCAGCATGCGGTCGATGGAGTAGCCGAGTGATGCTAGCGTCTGCGGTGGCAGCGCAAACATCAGGTCCATGTTCACATTGTCGAAGCCGGCAGCACGAGCAAGTTCCATGGCCTTGTCGGCATCATCGGCACTGTGGATACGGGCAAGGAACGAAAGCTCTTCGGCCACGAAGCTCTGTACGCCGAACGACAGACGATTGATGCCCATGGAGCGATATGCCTTGAGGTTTTCGAGCGTCACCGTCCCGGGATTGCACTCCATCGTGCACTCGGCATCAGGTGCGATGGAATAGCCGGCATGGACGCGATCAAGGATGCGCTCGAGCTGCGTGGGGCTGAGCAGTGACGGTGTTCCGCCTCCGAAGAAGATGCTCGTACATGGCTTCTCGGTCGTCGCGCGCAACGACAGCTCCGTGCACAGACGGCCCACGAAGCCTTCCATCAGATCGGTCGACTCGATGGAGTAGAAGTCGCAGTACACGCACTTCTTCTCGCAAAAGGGGATATGGAGGTACAGACCTTGCACGTTATCGGATCATGTCAAGAAATCGGTCGAACCGCAGATGTGGTTCAGGATTTATGTCGTCGGGTCCGTACGACCAGTACACGAAGAGCGGTGTGCCGATGATGCGTTCACGATCGAGTGGACCCCACATGCGGGAATCGTTGCTGTTGGCGCGGTTGTCGCCGATCACGAACACATGACCGCGAGGAATGATAACCTCTTCCACAAATCCATTCGCATCGGCACGAAGGGGGCCGGGCGAAGCGCTCTGCGGTGGTGCTGGCTGGCGAATGCCGTTGACGATGATGGACGTGGCCGTCATGCGGAGTGTGTCGCCTTCGATAGCAACCACGCGTTTGATCAGTGGCTGGCCTGCCGTCACGCCGGGAATATCGTCGGGCAATGTGAACACGACGACGTCGCCACGCCGCACATCCCGCAGCAGATAGGCGATCTTGCTTACAAGGATGTGGTCGCCCACCAGCAGCGTCTGCTCCATCGAATGGGACGGAATGCGGAACGCGCCGACGACGAAGAATCGGAGGAGTAGGGCGACGACGATGGCCGCGATGGCGCTGGAGAGAATGTCGCGCGCAAGGGTCATGACGGTATCGGCATCAGCACAGGATCAGCGGATGATGGTGCCAAGGCGTGACCACCGGACGCGCTTCATCTTTTCGGATAGCGGATACTCGACCTGACCGTGATAGCCTTGCATCTGCGCGGCGCGGGTTGACACTTCGTCGACGTTCTGCCACGACCAGTAGACGATCATGGGCGTACCCACAACGTCATCCTCGGGGATGAAGCCCCAGTACCGCGAGTCGAGTGAGTTGTCACGGTTGTCGCCCATGCCAAACACGTAGTCGCGTTCCACAACGTACTGGCGGACCGGCATGCCGTCGATGCGGATGTTCACTTCGTCCACCAGGTGGCCTTCGCGGCGGATGAACGTCGCCCATTCGGCGATGTTCTGCGGCGTCAGCGTGATGACGTCGCCCTTGGCGGGAATGCGGATCGGACCGTAGTCGTCGCGCGTGAAGCCACGTCCCGGAGGGAAGGTCATATAGCGGTCTTCTTCATACCGGGCCTGCCGAAGTTCCGGCGGCCAGTTGGCGAACTGTCCGTCTTTCGGCAAGCCGAACTCGACGCCATTCACAAAGGTACGTCCACCGCGGATGTGCAACGTATCGCCGGCAACGGCGATACAGCGCTTCAGGTAGTACTCGAAGTTGTCGGCCTTGGCTTGGTCGCGATTGCCCGGAAAGATGAAGACGATGACGTCGCCCTGCGCCGGCGGACTCAGCGGCGGCAGCTTGTAAAAGGGCAGACTCATGTTGATGAACGGGATGACCTGTGGCGTCGACGGGCCGTAGATAAACTTGTTGACGAAGACGTAGTCGCCGGCCATCACCGTGCGCTCCATCGATCCCGTAGGAACGGTGAAGGACGCAAGCGCAAGACCGTTGACGATGGTCACAACGCTGACGGCCCAGACGATGGTCTTGACCCATGCGACGAGGTGCTCGACGACGGTTTCGGGTGGCTTGGCGTTCAGGTGTCGCTCGCGCCGTGCGCGAAGCCAGTTGCCGAATGCACCGGGAATGGGCTTGATGAGATGGTCGTACAGGGCCATGGCGTGATCGGTTAGTCGATGGACAGAACGGCGAGGAAGGCTTCCTGCGGGATCTCCACGCGGCCAACCTGTTTCATGCGCTTCTTACCTTCCTTCTGCTTTTCCAGGAGCTTGCGCTTACGCGAGATGTCGCCGCCGTAACATTTGGCAAGCACGTTCTTGCGGATGGCGCTGATGGACTCGCGGGCGATGATCTTCGATCCGATCGCGGCCTGGATGGCCACTTCGAACATCTGTCGTGGGATGAGCTCCTTGAGCTTGACGCAGAGCTTCTTGCCCCACTCGTGAGCTTTCTGACGGTGGACGATCGACGACAGGGCATCGACCTGGTCGCCATTCAGCAGGATGTCCATCCTTACAAGGTCGCCCGACTTGTAGTCGCTGTACTCGTAGTCAAGCGACGCATAGCCGCGGGTATTGCTCTTGAGCTTGTCGTAGAAGTCAAACACGACCTCTGCCAGCGGCAGCTCGAAGGTCATGTCGACGCGATCGGCCGACAGGTAGGTCTGGCCAAGCATCACGCCACGACGGTCGATGCAGAGCTTCATGATGGCACCGATGTATTCCGTGGGCGAAATGATCTGGGCCCGGATGAAGGGCTCTTCGAGCGACTCGATCAACGTGGGATTCGGCAGCTGTGCGGGATTGTCGACCCACAGTTCTTCGCCCTTCGTTGTTACCACGCGATACCGCACGTTGGGCACGGTGGTCACGATCACCTGGTTGAACTCGCGCTCGAGGCGTTCCTGGACGATCTCCATGTGGAGCAGACCAAGGAAGCCGCAGCGGAAGCCAAAGCCCAGTGCCGTGGACGATTCCGGCTCGAAGGTGATCGCCGAGTCGTTCAGCGTAAGCTTGCCCAGCGCTTCGCGCAGGTCCTCGAAGTCGTCGGAGTCTGCCGGATAGATGCCCGAAAACACCATGGGCTTCACTTCGCGGAATCCTTCGATGGCAGACGCGCAGCGATTGCCGGACAACGTTACGGTGTCGCCAACCTTGGTGTCTTGCAGACGCCGGATGGCGGCCGTGAAGTAGCCTACGTCGCCGGCCGAGAGTTCGCCGGTACGGTGACGCTGCATGTGCAGCACGCCCACTTCGTCGACGTCGTACTGCTGGCCTGTGGCCATGAACAGGATCTTGTCTTTCTCGCGGAGTACGCCGTCGAACACGCGAACGTTCACGATCACGCCTCGGTACGAGTCGAAGATCGAATCGTAGATCAGCGCGCGCAGCGGCTTCTTGGGATCGCCCGTTGGCGGCGGGATGCGCTTTACCACTGCGTCGAGGATCTCGTCGATGCCGATGCCGGCCTTTGCCGAGGCAAGGATCATATCCTCTTCCTTGCAGCCGATCAGGTCGATCACCTGTTGCTTCACATTGTCGATCGTGGTGACGGCACTCGGAAGGTCGATCTTGTTGATCACGGGAATGATCTCGAGTCCTTGGTCGATGGCCATGAACAGATTTGATATCGTCTGCGCCTCGACGCCTTGTGTTGCATCCACGACCAACAATGCCCCTTCGCAGGCCGAGAGGGAGCGGGAGACCTCGTACGAAAAGTCGACGTGGCCGGGCGTGTCGATCAGATTCAGACAGTACTCGTTACCGTCTGCGTCCTTATGCGCCATCTGGATGGCGTGGAGTTTGATCGTGATGCCGCGTTCTTGTTCGAGGGGGTTGTCGTCGAGGATCTGGTTGTACACCATCTCGCGCTTGGTCACTCGGCCGGTGCGCTCCAGCAATCGGTCGGCAAGGGTAGACTTGCCGTGGTCGATGTGGGCGATGATGCAGAAGTTTCGGAAGTGTTGCATAAGACCACAAAAGTACGAGTCAGGCGTGACAAGTTAGGGGCAGAGGGTCGGGGATGTGAACATTATGTTGACCCGTGGGTCGGAATACGGATGGTCTCTGCGTAGTTTTCCTGACCACACCACATGTTTCACAAGTTCAATGAGCTACCACGCCATGGCAAATCCCGACTTCTCCGTGCTGTTCAACGGCATTGACGCAAAGGACCATGTATTGTTTGGCGAGTTCCTGGCAGACGATGCGCAGTTCCGCTTTGCGAATCACCCCGCTGTCGTCGGCTAGGACAACATTGTGAATTTCCTTGAAGGCTGGTTCCAGAGCATCGCTGCCATCAAGCACTTGAATCTGCAGGTGCGCGAAGGTGACGGATTTGTGCTGACGGAGGGAACCGTGACCTACACGCGTCACAGCGGTTCGACGCTTGCCGTGCCGTTTGCCAACGTCTTCAACATGGTCGACGGCAAGATCAAGGATTATCTGATCTACGTCGACAACTCGACGCTGTACACCGAAGCATGATCCCACGATGTGCGCCGTGACGCACGCGAAGATTTGTCAGGCCCCATGCTCACACAATGTGCATGGTGGCAAAGTGGGCGCAACGACGCGTTCAGTATGACCCGTCAACGCAGTGTGTGACTTGCCTGGGCGGTGGCAAACGTGTCGGACGCTGCATGTCCCACTGCCGAGGGAACAATCCTGTCTGCCGACTGCAGTGTGCTGGCCTCGGCCCGTAGCATGACTAGGCATCAGGCGCTCGATGGTAGAAATCAAAAGCAACCATTGTACGCGTGTTGCAGCGTACCAGCGTGCTATCGACCCTGTGTCGGCTCTAGTACACTGAACACGATACGCTTGCCTGTTGCATCCGTCCGCAGCCGCGAGACTGGGCCGTTGGCAGATGGTATCGAGGCCACAATGCGCCACGTCTTCATTGGCGGCTTCCAGCCAAGAATATCAGCCCCCTCCGTGGTCAGCGCCATTCCGTCGGGCAGCCAACACACATCCTCGCTGCCCTTTGGCATGGTCACGAGGGGGGCAATGCCCGAACCCGAGGCGCCGACGGCCGAGAGCATCCATGATGTGGTGTCGGACTTGTCAACGAACGACAGACGTCCGTCGGGCATGTGTTGCAGCGACCGTCCGATGTTGGATGCGATCGTCGATGTAATGCGCGACACCAGGTCGTACAGCACAAGCGTGTGCGGACGTTTGGCATCGTCGTCACCCACGATGAACATGGCAACGGTGTTGCCGCCAAGCCAGCAGTGATAACCGATGCGGTTCAGGCCGTTGACGGGTGCAACGGGACGTCCGGACAGTTCGTAGCGCCACAGCTGTTGCGAGTTCGTGTACGCCTCGTCGGACGCATCTGGCTTGCGCACGCGTATGGCCGAGAAGGACCGTCCGTCGGTCATGGCCGTAGGCGAGAACTCCTGATCCGGCGTGAACGTCACGCGTGTGGTCATGCCTGTGGCCGGCTCGTAGCGATACACGTCGGTGCCGCCCGTACGATCCGAGACGAAGTACACCATGCTGTCGCCTTCGGCGAACGACGCTTGATTGTCGTACCCCGGCCGAGCCGTGATATTCCGCACGTTGCGCACGCTGCCTGCGGCAGCGTCGAAGTCAGCAAGGTAGACGTCCGTGTTCGGCAGTTCCTGGCGGACCGACGCGCAGCCTGTGGCGATGATCAATAGGCACGTGCAAAGAGCACGCGCTGCGAGCTTGGCTTGCCCGTCATCACGCATACGCCGTCTTCCTGAGGATTGTCGAGAGGGATACAGCGGATGGTTGCCTTCGTCGCTTCCTTGATGGCCACTTCGGTCTCGGTTGTGCCATCCCAATGAGCGGCCACAAAGCCCCCTTGTTCATCAAGCACACGGACGAATTCGTCCCATGAGTCAACAGACGTGATATGCTGGTCGCGGTACGTTTTTGCACGCTCGAACATACTGCGCTGGATGTCGGCAAGCAGGGCTTCGACGTGGTCGGCAAGTCCTGCCAGCGGCACAGACTCTTTGGTTTTGTTGTCGCGTCGTGCAACTTCGATCGTACCGTTGGCAAGGTCGCGGGCGCCAAGCCCCAGACGGACGGGGATGCCGATCTTCTCGTACTCGGCAAACTTGTAGCCGGGGCGATTCTGGTCGTCGGTGTCGATCTTGACGCGGATTCCGCGGGCGCGCAGTTCCGTGGCGATGCTCGTGGCTGCTTCGTCAAGTTCGGGCAGCGGCTTGGGAATGGGCACGATCACCACGTGGATTGGTGCCAGCTTGGGCGGAATGATCAGTCCTTCATCGTCGGAGTGGGCCATCACAAGGGCGCCCATCAGACGTGTCGACACACCCCATGACGTTGCCCAGACGTAATCGAGTTGATTATCGTTCGTGCTGAACTTGACGTCGAAGGCCTTGGCGAAGTTCTGTCCAAGGAAGTGCGATGTACCAGCTTGCAGGGCCTTGCCGTCCTGCATCAGGGCTTCGATGCAGTACGTGTCTTCTGCTCCGGCAAAGCGCTCGTTCGGCGTCTTCACGCCCTTGATCACGGGCATGGCCATCCACTCTTCGGCAAACGTTGCATACACGTCGAGCATCTTGCGTGTCTCTTCGATGGCCTCTTCGCGTGTGGCATGTGCCGTATGGCCTTCCTGCCACAGGAATTCCGCGGTACGCAGGAATAGGCGCGTACGCATCTCCCAGCGTACAACGTTGGCCCACTGGTTGATCAGCAGGGGCAGGTCGCGGTACGACTGTATCCAGTCGCGGTACGTATTCCAGATGATCGTCTCCGACGTCGGACGTACGATGAGTTCCTCTTCGAGTTTGGCCTCGGGATCCACCACCACGCCCGAGCCATCGTCGGCATTCTTCAGACGGTAGTGCGTGACCACGGCGCATTCCTTGGCGAAGCCCTCGACGTGTGCAGCCTCTTTGCTGAGGAAGCTCTTGGGAATGAACAGCGGGAAGTAGGCATTCGTGTGCCCTGTGTCCTTGAACATCTTATCCAGTGTGTCGCGCATGTTCTCCCAGATGGAGAAGCCATACGGCTTGATCACCATGCAGCCTTTCACGGCCGAATAGTCGGCAAGACCGGCCTTACGGACAAGGTCGATGTACCATTGCGAATAATCGTCGGCGCGGGAGGTTATCTCTTTGGACATAGTCGGCTGATGCTGGTTGCAGTGGATTGATCGACTGCAAAGGTACGGACCGGCGGGGCGGGAACACATAGCCTATGCCCGTGGCTTACGCACGAGAGTTGTATCAGTTGAGCACGAAGGCCTGGCAGCATTCTTCGCTTTCGTTTACCAGCAAATCGAGGCCTCGGTTGTTGCTTAGCCGAGGCCTCGAGATCCGAATCTTACGATGGTGAAGCTGAGCTTGAATCAAGGAAACGACATGTTATCTGCGAGCGAGTTTGCGAGCAACTCCACGCCCATATAGGGCAAGGGCGAAAAGGCAGAGTAACATGAAGACCTTCAAGACAATTGGCAAATCTGCGATCCAGCTCGTCGTAAATGCAATACACACAATCGACATGCTCGCTACAGCGCATAAAATCGCCACGACACGTACGATCAATCGCTGACGTTGCTGCGATGTTCGCTGGGACACAGGATCGGGATTGGAAGTTGGTGTCTCGATACTCATGGTTTGTTTCCTCCTTGCTGCTTTCCACCTTTACAACAATTGCATTTGCACGTTTCGTCCGAGCGTGGTTGGGGTGAGTCAGATGGTGGCTTCGTCGCCTCGGCAGCTGACCCCCCAACTGCTCCGCCAAGCATTCCACTCATGAAACCGTGGGTAAAACCTGCGACGAAACCAGGCCCAGCTCCCAGACCACCAGCAAACGCCCCAATGACGGCGCCTGCTGCGCCTTCCGCGAGACCCGCCGATGCACCCCCTATCAAACCTGAAGCTAAATCAGCGTTGACAAGTGAGAGTAGTCGCTGCGCCCGAGTACTGTCGAGACCGCTGACTACGGGACTGGTCGAGCGGACGCTTGCAGCCTTCACAGGTTCAAGTACGCATGACCAATACACCCATGATCGATATGCCACGCTAATAGCGGGTAGGGCTCGGCGCTTATCTCCCTCGTTGACGTTCGAGTTATTCACGGCCATCGTCAACGAGTCAGCAAAAACGAGGAAGTCGGATCGCGATATTCCACTTGCTAGTCGTACCAACACGTCTCGCATCTCCTGCGATTCTGTGTATGAACTGATCCTGCTGCTTGGTGTGGAGTTTGCCAATGCTGAGTCGATGTAATCAAGCAGAACCCGGGCAGATGCCTGAAGTGAACCTAGCTGGCCAATATCAATTGTGTCGGTATCTGAAAAATCAATAGCAAACATCGCCAACCCCTTCGCAAGTGTATCTCTAGTGGTGCCGCTATGGTAGTACCCTTGCCCGACGAGATAAGCCAGCGCACGATTGTGATAGCCGCCAATAGAATCAAGCGCGTTCGCAGATTGTCTCCATGGGATGGCTTCTAGTACCCCCCCCGCCCAACTGTGAGTTGTCGAACGGCGACATGCTGGTCGGCGCCAGGCTGTTCACTGAACACGCAACGAAGAGCGCCAGAGGCGCAACGAGAACGAGAAACCTGTTCATCCTAAACTCCCTACATACATTGAAAAATTTTTGGGGAAGACATCCCTACCCCCGACGTCGAGCTAAAATATATGACGCTAAAGGACTTTGCAAACACCACAGCCATGAAGTTGTCTGGCTTTCCATGCCGGAACCGATAGGGCGACCGCGTTGGGTCGGGCGACCACGTTGGGTCGCCCCTACCTAACGAACACCGATGCCTGCATCCTTGTAAAACAGGAATCTGGTTCCTAAATTACAAGGATGAAAGATCGTTTGATTGCTACACAGTTGACATCACGCCTCGAGAACGTACCGGCCGTGGTGCTGCTTGGTTCGCGGCAGGTTGGCAAGACGACGTTGGCCCGAGCCATCGCGGAGGAGCGCGGTGGGATGTACCTTGACCTTGAAAGCCCGATCGACCGGGCAAAGCTGTCGGACCCGGAGGCCTATCTCAGTGATTGTATCGGATCGCTGTTGGTCCTGGATGAGATACATCGGGTGCCGGACTTGTTCCCGATTCTGCGCGGACGGATCGACGAGGGACGCCGCCGCGGCATTCGAGGCGGAATGTATCTCTTGCTGGGGTCGGCGTCGATCGAACTTCTTGACCGGTCTGCTGAATCATTGGCCGGGCGTGTCAGCTATCTCGAACTGCATCCGCTCTGTCTACTCGAAATGGGGGAGATAACGCCGGAGGTGACCACGACGCTGTGGCTGCGGGGTGGCTATCCGGACTCGGTGCTTGCGACAACGACCGAGTCGAGTCACGCCTGGCGAATGGACTTCATCAGGACGTACCTCGAGCGCGAGGTGCCTCAGTTTGCGCCGCGCCGCTCGACTGAGCAGATGCGACAGCTGTGGACCATGCTGGCCCACCTGCAAGGGCAGGTCCTGAACGCGTCGATGCTGGCAAGAAGCATCGGCGTGGATTTCAAAACGATCCAGGCCTACGTTAACCTGCTGGAGCAGCTTCTGCTGATCCGCGTCGTTCAGCCGTGGCATGTCAACATCGGCAAACGGCTGACCAAGCGCCCCAAGGTGTACATACGAGATAGTGGCCTACTGCATGCGCTGCTGGGCATTAGAACGTACGACGAGCTAACGGGGCATCCTTCGATCGGCAGCAGCTGGGAGGGATTCGTCGTTCAGCAGCTGAGTGCCGTCGGCAGAGGAAACGTCGAGATATCATTCTACCGCACCTCTGCCGGTGCAGAGGTTGATGTGCTGCTCCGATTCAGCGATGGAGAACAATGGGCGATCGAGGTGAAGCGTAACTCGGTGCCGACCCCACGACGAGGATTCCATGAGGCAATCAAAGATTTGACGCCTCAGCGATCCATGGTCGTCTATCCGGGAACTCAACGCTACAGAATCCGAGAAAACATCGAGGCCATCCCGCTGCATGATCTGCTGCTGGAAGTTGCTGCGAGGTTCTAGGTAGAACGAAGGTCCGCGATCATCCTTACGGCAACCCTTCGTGATCCCTGAAGGGGCGTAATGACACTAGCCCCGGGCGCCAGCGCCAGCCCGGGGTACATGATGCCCGAGGAACGCCGTATGCGATACCCGAATCACTTCGCCTTTGGGTCCTTGAACACGAAGACGAGTTGGCCGTCGGGTGACTTGAGGACGGCGTTGTCGTTCTTCATGGCGTCCGACACCATGTCAGGCTCGAAGGTCATGCCCATGGCCTTCAGACGCTCGACGCGTTGGGCTGCGTCGGCACTGAAGTACGTGATGGCAATGCCGGGCAGGTCAATTCCCTGGTGGATGCCAATCTTCAGACGTCCGTCAGACATGACGGCGAAGGGATAGGGCGTATCGTTGGCATCGACCTGCTTCCATCCGACGAGTTCCCAGAAGGTGCGCTCGTTGGGCAGGGACATGGTGGCGACGCTGAGTTCGGCGAGTGGACCGCAAATGGGGTTGATCGCCTGCGCAAAGGCAATGGAGTCTTCTTCGGTGGAAAGACGGATGCTCATCAGGACGCCCGAAGGTGATGCCACCTGGAGCTCGGAGTAGGTGGGGCCGCGAAGCTTGAAGCCAGACGAGATCTCGAGCTCGTCGAGCGAGTCGCGCAGAGCCCGAAGGTTCGATGACCGCAATACAAGCAGTGGTGACGGAGCATCGCCCTTGACCAGCGCAAGTACCAGCTGTCCGTCGCTCATGTACAGGATGGAATCGGGCTTGTTCACCGGGCCGGTGATGGGCGAGAAGCCGATCTTGGCGTACCAGGCCATCGACGTGATGAGGTCCTTGACCGTGAGCTGCACGTGCGAGGGCGTGCCAAGTTTGCTGGTGCCCGTCATGGCCACGGCAGGCGCCGTTCCGGTGCCCGAAATGATGATGATGGCAACGACAAGGGCAAGGCTCATAGCTACAATGCCCGTGATGCGTGATGTGGTTGTCATAGGGTATCCTTGATGCAAAATTGTCAATGTGTGTCGGCCTCGCCAAACAGGCCCATGCGGTCGTCCGGACGTGTCACGCCAAGGTGCCGATAGGCGGCCGGTGTTGCCACGCGTCCGCGCGGCGTGCGCTGCAGAAACCCCTGCTGGATCAGGAAGGGCTCATAGACCTCTTCAAGGGTGCCGGCATCTTCGCCTACGGCAACGGCAATGGTCGAGATGCCCACAGGACCACCCTGGAACTTGTCGATCACGGCCGACAGAATGCGGGCGTCCATGTCGTCAAGACCGAATTCGTCGACTTCGAGTGCCGCCAAGGCGACGCGCGCGATGTCGCGCGTGATCACACCGCGACCCTTGACGTCGGCAAAGTCGCGTGTGCGCCGCAGCAGCCGGTTGGCTATGCGCGGCGTGCCCCGGCTGCGGCGCGCGATCTCGGCCGCACCGTCATCGTCGATCGGTGCGTCAAGTAATGCGGCAGAGCGCGTCACCACACGCTGCAACTCCTCGGGCTCGTAATACTCCAGCCGGTTCACCACACCAAAGCGGGATCGTAAGGGGGCTGTGAGCAACCCCTGCCGCGTCGTAGCGCCAACAAGGGTGAAGCGGGGCAGGGCCAGCTGGATGGACCGGGCCGACGGACCAGAGTCGATCATGATGTCCAGCCGGAAGTCCTCCATGGCCGAATACAGGTATTCTTCGACCACGGGCGACAGACGGTGGATCTCATCGATGAACAGGATGTCGCCCGAGTCCAGACTTGTCAGCAGACCTGCCAGGTCGCCCGGCTTTTCAAGGACGGGGCCCGAGGTGATCTTGATCTGGGCGCCCATCTCGCGGGCGATGATGAAGCTCAGCGTCGTCTTGCCAAGTCCCGGCGGACCGGTCAGCAGGACGTGGTCCAGCGCTTCGCCGCGGCCGCGTGCAGCAGCAATGAAGATCTTGAGGTTCTCGACGATTTTGGCCTGGCCAGTGAAGTCGTCGAAGGATGACGGACGCAGCGAGACGTCGACATCGTCGTCGCCTTTGCCCTGATTCGTCATCGGATTTCGTCGCTCGGCCATGGCCCTCAGCGTCCTGATTGGTAAATGTTCGACGTGGTCACGGCCACGATACCGTCGTAGCCGCCGTATTCCTGCATCTGGGCGTAGACGAATGACACGAAGCCATGTCCGGCCGAGGCTGTATTGCCCTCGAACTCCTCGAACGTGACGTCGCGAAGCGTTCCGTCGTCGGCATTCACCGTCCCCGTCGCATACATGTAGTTGTGCCGCCCGCGTCGCACCCATTGGCGCAGTCGATACAGCCGCAGCGACTCGTCGTAGTACATCTGCCACGTCCGGTCGGCCTGCCAGCTGTTGAATGAGCCTACGACAAAGACGTCGTTCTCGGACGGACGTCCCGGCGCGGGGTCGAGCAGGAATTCGAGCGGAATATACTCATCATCGATGCTGCTGACGCCTGCTGTCGACATCGCTCCGTCGTCGGCCCGCTGCGCGAACTGCCCGTTCCGCCGCTGATCGCTGAAGGGCATCCGCACCGGAGCGCCCGTGCTTGGAAACATCCCGGCACTGCTCAGGTCAAGGATGCGGTATTCGTTCTCCGCCGGGATTCTGTCCACCCGGAACACCTTGCCCCCTGCCAGCATCCCTACCACGTTTGATGAGGCGGAAGGGGCTGTGGGTCGCGATCGATAGCGCTGCGAGGCGATGAAGGGCTCGCGCCAGCGATTGTTGCGGTAACACACGGCCGTGTGCACAAAGTTGTCCAGCAGACGCGAGGGGTCGGCCTTGACGACGGTCTCGAGCGTGAGCGCGATGCCGCTGACGCGGTTGGCGGGCTGGTAGAAGTCCGTCATGAAGTTCATGGTGGCAACGGCCATGGGCAGCACAACAAACATGCGTGTCTCCGCCAGCATGGAGTCGGTGTCCAGGTCGTAGACGCGTACCTTCCAGTTGCCGGGAAAGCGCAAGACGAGCTGTTCGTTGGGAACGCGCAGCTTGCCGCGATACTGATAGTAGCGCGACCGTGCCGGTGCCAGCGTCCAGTCGACAAGGCTTGTACGGTTGGTAACATCGTTTAGGAAGCCGTTGGTCGATTCCGTCCAATCGGCATTGCAGTGAATGACACGGACGTAGACGTTAGGGATGTTTGAAGCCGACACGTCGAATTCGACCGTGGCAAAACGCTGGGCGATCTCGGGGCTGTTGATGCTGTTCGGACCTTCGATGGCCACCACGGGTGGCCGGAACTCGATGGTGCCGCCGTAGGCACGGATCATGCGCACGATGGGAGCCTCCTCCTGTGCCATGATGCCTGCGGATGCGACGACCATGACGGCAAGGATGGTCGCAAGGCCATACCTCATCCGCGACGCGCCCTGATCGTCTCGCGATACTTCAGTCGTGCTTCGCGACGGATGGCAGCCTCTTCGAACCGGTGTTGCTCCTCTTCGGACACCGGGTCTACCGGCGGCGCTTGCAGCGGCTTGCCGTACTGGTCGATGCCAACAAAGGTCAGATAGGCGCTCGAGGCCTTGGCGCGAACGTTGTTGAGCGGGTCTTCACGCCAGGTCTCGACGAAGATCTCCATCGACGTGCGGAAGGCGCGGGTGATGACGCTGCGGATGACGACGACGTGGCCCAGCTTGATGGGCTCGCTGAATTCGATCTCGTCGACGCTGGCCGTGACGCAGACGCGGCCGCTATGACGCATGGCCGTGAGTGCGGCAGCGATGTCGATCCAGTGCATGAGCTTGCCGCCCAGCAGATTGCCCAGCTGATTGGTGTCATTCGGCAGCACAAGGTGCGTCATGATCACTTCGCTGTCGGACGGGTGCTTGATGTTCATCGGATCTCCTGTTCCAAGCGGTCTACCTCGGCACGTTGTGTACCCGAGCGGACGGTACGACGATAATGATCGATGGCAAGTCTGGCATCGTCATGTTTCCGCATGGCGATCAGCGTGGCAATCTTCTCGACCAAGGCTGTTTCGTAGTGTTTCGAGTCAGGGAATTCGTCCAACACGGCATCATAGTAGATCACGGCCGCCTTGTTCGAATAGGATCGCGTGTAGTGTCGGGCCGACTCTATAAACCGCTCTGCCAGTTTGTCGCGAAGGAATCGGATCTGTTTTGCCGCTTCGAATGCCAACGAGTCTTGCGGATAGGCTGCCTCGAACTCACCAAAGGCCGCGATGGCCTTCTTTGTGTAGTCCTGATCGCGGTCTGACGGCGGCGACAGTTCAAGGTAGCACAGCGCGGATTTGTATAAGGCCTGCTTGGCATAATCGCTGCTGGGATACAGGCGTCGTACCATGGCGTAGTTATAGGCACCCAGCACGTATTCGCTGCGCTTGAAGTTGATCTCGGCCACATAGAACTGCGCATCGTCGGCATACTGGCTGGCCGGAAACTGCAGCTTGATGATGTCGAACTGCGCCGTTGCTTCCAGCCAGTTCTCGTCGTTGAACGCCTCCAACCCCTCCTTGAACACATCCTCGGCCGTGCGGCTACGACGCTCCTGCTTCGTTGCAGAACAGGCCACAACAAACACCAGCAGGATCAGGTAGGGGGCAAAGCGAAAGCGCATAGGATGCGAAAATACGGATTAGGGGGCTGGACATTGGAAGAGACGACCGTTCGGCGACGTGACAGAGGCAATGCAATGAACCGCTCAGCGTTCCGCAACGCCCCCTGGGTGCTCAATATCCGAACGAGGCAAGCTGGGTACGGTCGTTGCGCCAGGCACCGCGCACCTTGACGAAGAGTTCCAGGTAGATGGGGTGCTGCAGGTGCTCTTCGATGGCCGTGCGGGCTTCTTCGCCGACGGACTTGAGGGCCGTTCCCTTGGCGCCGATCAGGATGCCTTTTTGTGTGTCGCGTTCGACGATGATGTCGGCAGCCACATACCACTTGCCGCCGTCACGCTCCTTGAACTCGACGATGTCGACCTCGGTGGCGTAGGGGATCTCATCTTCGAAGCGCTTGAAGACAACCTCGCGCACAAGTTCGGCAACAAAGAATCGCTCGGGCTGTGTCGAGAGTGCGTCGGCATCATACAAGGCATGACCCTCCGGCGCTAGATCCTTGAGCATGGCAATCAGGTCGTCGACGTAGGTCTCATCACGCGCCGAAATGGCAATGGCTTTGGCGAAGATCCCACTTGAGCGGGCTTCTTCGATCAGCGGCAACGCCTCCTTGCGGATCTTGACGGCGTCCATCTTGTTCAGAACCAGGACGGTCGGACGCTTGTGACGCCTGAGCATGGTGGCGATCATCGGGTCGATGATCGTGCCGCGCTCGACGGCCTTGACGGTGTCGACGATGACGACGATGATTTCGGCCTCGGCCAGGGACTCATCCACGTAGCCCATCATGGCCCGCTGCATGGCGTACTGGGGCTTGAGCAGACCCGGTGTGTCGAAGAAGACAAGTTGGGCTTCTTCGTCGGTGTAGATGCCCAACACGCGCTTGCGCGTGGTCTGCGGCTTGGGCGTGACGATGCTGAGATGCGCACCAAGGATGGCATTCATCAGCGTGGACTTGCCCGCATTCGGACGTCCGATGATGGCCACATGGCCAAACTTGGTCACCTGCGATGGTACACTCATGCAGCGTCTGCCGCCTCACTGCGCTGCACGTTGATCTCAACGTCGGGATGCGCTTGGATGTAGTCACGCTCGCGCTGCAGGATGTCGCGCACGGCAGGCTTCATGAAGGTGTCGTCCGTACCGACCATCCGACACAAGGCTCGGGCTACGATCACGCAGGCGGCTTCGATAGGCATGGAGCGGTTCACGATGATAAGGCGCTGGTCATGAACGACGCAACCGCCGCCACGGAAGGTGCCTGTTTCGCGGCGGACGCTGTAGCCCAGACTCTTGGCAAGTGACGTGAGTTCTTCGAAAAGTTTATCGGCCTTCATTGGCGGTGCAGGGGGCGGGTGACAAGGATGATGGCAATGGTGATGCCGGCCATCAGCGAGAGTCCGGCCGTCATGCTGTTGGCAAGGTTGGTAACACGCAGCGAGAACACGCGGATGATCTCGGCCGGCTGCGCCAGCGGCACACCGGTCTGCAGGTCAAAGTACTGCAGCAACTCGTAGTCTTTCAGGATCAGATAGCCCTGGGCCGGGATCAGGATGGCCATGAGGATGGCCGCCATCAGCAGCCAGCCGCGGCTGCGGTATTGCGCGCGCAGCGTGCCCATCAATCCCAATGCGCCAACGGTTGCGGCAACGAAGCCCCAGTTGGTCCAGGCTCCGGTGAACGCAAACAGCCGGATCGTATTCAGTCTGATGGCCTCGGTCTGCTCGGCCCTGAACTGCAGCGTGCCGGGATAGTAAACGTCGAATCCCACAACACTGCGCACGACGTTGCCGCCAAGCCAGAGCATGCCTCCGGCAACGAACAGCGTCAGCAGCAGGCGTGTGGTACGGGTAGCAAAAGGCGAAGACATGCCGCAAAATACCAAATGCCGCTACGCCATGGGCGGGGTCAGGGTATACGGTAGTACACGCGCGTATGCCATGTGGCCGGATCGGGTGCCATGGCAGGGTCGGTCAGGTATTCCTCCCACGACTCGCCAACGGGGACGTTCCGTGCCGCAAGGTGCTGTTCCAGTGCGTCGCGGGCTATGCCGACCAGCTCGTACGGACCGTAGTAGTCAACGGCGACGGCACGCATCGCAGGTCGGGTAAAGCCCTTTACATCGCCCGCACCGGTGTCGGCCACGGCGATCGGCATCATGGCCTCCATCGTCGTCGTCCGCCCATCCCATTCCGGATACGAAGCGAAGGGGGCACCGATCACCTGCAGGTTGCGCCGGCCCACATGGCCGGTGATGCTTGCGAAGGACTTGGCAAGGGCACCGCCGATGGCTGCCGTTGCAGTGGTGCTGCGAACCGAAAGGACATGCGTGGGTGGCAGGACGACGTCCTGAACAGACGACATCCGCTTGCGCGTTGCGCCAAGGTAGGCGTCAAGGTTGGCAAGACTCTGTTCGAAGTCGGGGCCAACCATGCGGTCGAAGAACAGTCCAAACCAGCGTGCTAAGAGGTTGAAGCCGAAGTCGGCTTCCATGTCCCATGTGGCAGTGGTCTTGCCATTGCCGGCATCGACGAATCGGAGCGAGGCCGGTGTGGTGCGCTGTCCGTCCATCGAGAAGGTGAACGACACCGACGACGAGGGCGTGGCCTGCGTGACGGACAGTACGCCGTTACCAAGACGTCCGTGCGCGCTCTGCCAGCGCATGGTGGCGCCGGCTCCGCTCGGAGGTCCGTCATACTGCAGCACGGCTGTTGTGTCGTAGCGGAACCAGGCGGCCCACGATGGCCATAGCTTCAGGGTGTTGACGGCGGCGAAGACGACGTGCTCGGGCGCATTGATGGTGGCCGAGCGCTGCACGTGCGCAGTCGATGGCAGGAACAGACCGCCCACGATAGCGATCGCCAACAGCGACACGCCGATCAAGGCAAGGGTTTTCAGCAGTTTCATCATCACGCAAACAGCGGAAGAACGTCGGCATAGACAATCCGTCTGTCTACGGATAGATTGACCTTCTCGGTCTCGCCCATGGCCGATTTGGAGTCTTTGGCCCCTAGGCTGGTAAGCCGCGCCGCCCCCGTGGGGTCAGAGTTGAGCTGTTCGTATTCCTTGACGATCAGCCGGTACTGGGCGCCCGACACAGCCGTAGGCAGCTTGATCATGCCTGCCCATGCATTGGCGGCGTTGACGCGGTCGATACGCTGCGTCGACATCTGCTTCCAGCCCAGCTCGGCATCGGCGGCCCAGCCGGCATCGCGTTGCTCGACGCTGACCTCGATCTCGGAACCCTGCTGTCCGGCAGCATTCATGCGATAGGTGTTGCCCACGACCATCACCGTGACGGACTGTCCGTCGGCCTCGACCGTGGCTGTCGCCGTCCGGTCGGGCGGGATCTGACAGAACTCGCTCTGAACAACGCGCGACACGTAGACGTCCTTGCCGGTGTTGTCGCGCCATGAAGATGGCTGATACCGGCACAACGCAAGTCTGATGAACGGGAAGTACGACGTGCCCGGGTCGATCTCGATGTCGGCATACCACAGCTGCCGCACCTGGTCGTATCGTGGCTCGAAGCCCACGACCATGAATCGCTGTTTGGGGTCGACCTCGTCGATCGACACGTTCGTGTGCACGCTGGCAGGGTCGACGAAGTTGCCCACGCGCGGCGAGTTGTCGGACGGCGTCGGCGTCGACAGCCAGATCGGATCAAGACCCCACTGCGTGACGTACGGATGCAGCGTGTCGGGGATGTCGAGCGTGGTGCCCGAAAGGAACTGCGATACCAACCCGGCGTCACTCTTGACGCCGGAGAGTGCGCCCATGAAGTCGCCGCCTTTTGTTGCGCCGGCATCGGCCGAGGGCGTGAACTTGGCAGAGGTATACAGGATGACGCCAAGGAGTTCGCCGTTGCCTGACGAGAACCACGGACGTCGCATGTAGACGCGCAGGCCGCCGCCCTTACGCGTGCTGGTCACGGTGCCGCCCGCGAATGCGCGCTCGGTGTCGGGCCACTTGAAGGTCGGTACCACGTAGAGCAGGTCGACACTGTCGGGTCGCTTGGTGCTGACAATGTCGAGCGCCATGCCGGCACCCTGCCGCTGGATGGCGGCGGGATCGGCCAGCAGCGAGACAGGCATGTATTCGCGGTAGCGGGTGGTTGCCGTGGGTACGTACGTGACCTGTCGGTACTTCGTATCGCCGAACTCATGCGTACGCGTCGCGCTGAGCGCATTCGAGGTGACGTCCTCCACGTGTTGCTCGAAGACCACCGTCTGTTCCTTCACCTTGCGCGGCGTAGGCTCGGCAAGGTTGTCGTACCACATGTCCCACTCGGCATGCATGTCGATCTTCTGCGACGTGCGGCCGTGCACGAAGATGTCGGTAAAGCCGATGGTCGCATTTGTCGAAGCGGCCTGCCGAATGGCAACGGCAGCCTTGTTCAGCTTGGGACGCTTGAGCGGCTTCTGCGTGGCGTGCACAAGCGTGAGCGTCCGCCCGGGCGTCATCGTCCACGACAGGCCGCGCGCAGCGGCAGCTTCGCGGCCGGCGGAGCCGGCCCGCGCTTTGACGGCCTTCCACAGGCCGTGCAACTGCAGTCGCGTCTGCGCCTCGGCCAGCGTTTCGCCACAGTTCGAACTGAATGTGAGCGCCACGGTATGGCCGACAGGTACTTCGATCCATAAGGTGCGGCTGGCGGCGTCCCACGACGGTTTGCCGGTGCCCGAGCGAAGGCCGATCAGGACGGAGCGGATCTTGGGCCACTGGTCGAATTCGTCGAAGACGACCGTGGCCACGCCTGTTGGAGCTTCGATCGTGGCCATGTTGACGCCGCTGAGGCCGACCTCCATGAGCTCGCCGGCCGCAAGGCCGGGTACACCGCGAAGCGTGATGCCTCGCCCCATGGGATCGGGCAGGTACGGGGGTTCGACGGCGTTGTTGGAGGGGACCAGTGGGAAGGAGATGAGGTCTTTGCGCGACGTCACCTCGGCGGGCGTGGCACGCTGCAGATTGCCGGCAGCATCCCGCTTATACCACACCTCGTCAACCTTGCCTTCGTGACTCGTGATCATCGTGTACGTGCCGGCATCACCACGCATGGCGCCCGTTGGCGACGTGTCGAACATGCCATGCAGCTCGGCCATATGCTGGCTTGCAAGGGGGGCAAGGACCTGCCTGCGCGATTCTTCGGTGGTGGTCACGTCGACGCTATCGTCGTCCTGTGCGTTGTAGTTACGGATGACCATCCGCTCGAGCGATTCAGCCTCGACAGGATCACGCGTGAGGGCCAGCGCGGGCGAGACGATGGGATCCCACCGTTGATAGGTGCATGCTTCCGAAGCACACGCAAGCGATGGCACCGAAGCATGCGATGCCGCATTGCCGGCGATGTCCACAAGGCGGGCACGCATACGATAGGTGCGACCGTAACGCAGACGCGGCAGCGAACCTTTGTGGACCTGCATCCTGGTCTCGCAGTACAAGTGCAGGCCTGGTTCAGCCGGAAGCCTGCTGGCTCCGTCGGCCGGAGCCGGCGAGAGTTGATCTTCGGTGTCGATGTAACGTCCGATACGCGGCACCACGAGCGACCAGCCGTCCCACACGGCGATTCCTTCGTGGACGTACCGGTCGGGCTCGGTATCGCCCGGCGGGGCCACGGGCGACGTTGCGGCATTGGTAAGCGTTCCCTCCTGATCCTTGAAGGTGATACCCGTGCCAAGATCTCCGGAAGCGCTCGGGAAGATGAAGGTCTCGTCGCGTCGGCACAGACTGTTCCACTTCGAGGTGACGTCGTCCCATATGTCAACGCGGTAGCCGCGCATCAGGTCTTCGGCATAGAGCGTCACTTCGCCGTCGCTGACGCTTGCGTTGTACTGCTGGGCTGCGCGGATGAGACGCTTGGCGAGGTGCAGGCCGCGACCGCGATGCACCAGCGTGATGCCGGTGCCGCGCGTGGCCGGCGGCGTGATGTCGCGCGGTTCATACCGCTGCCCCTGCAGCA
The DNA here is from genome assembly GCA_018882585.1 of Candidatus Kapaibacterium sp. GTDB lineage: Bacteria > Bacteroidota > Ignavibacteria > Kapaibacteriales > Kapaibacteriaceae > ZLKRG46. The sequence goes on along the minus strand of VFFB01000001.1, from coordinate 10,890 downwards.
TCTGTACCTGATGGCGAATGCTGCGGGCATATTCGACGGTCTTGATGGCATGGCCATCGACGTCGACCTGTTCGAGATCGAAGACGGCGGGATTGTCCAGACAGTAGAAGGGACCGTTGAAGATCGACCCGGCCTCGTCCTGCGGACGTGGCAGCCAGTAGCTGTCATCACCCGAGATGCGACGTCGATAGGCCGTCCGCGGCAACCGATTCGTTGTAGGCGCAAGCTGCGGCGTCCACGTCGGCGTCACATGCAGACGTCCGGTGTCGGTCATGCCCGCCGGCATTTCGACGTCAACGTCAACCACCAGACCCAGCAGTCGCAGCAGACGTGAATAGTCACGACAGTATCCGACGATGCGGTGAAAGTCTACCTCGGGCTTGGGGATGGCAAACTTCTTGGTTCGCTGCGCGTCCAGCGGTAGGTTCCGTGGCGCATGATACAACGCGGCATCGTGCATGGCGCTGACGCCGACGCCACCCGCCAGAGGCGCTGCAAGCAACGCTTCGGGCGATGTGTTGGCGATCGTGATGGGCCCTTTGGCGATTTGACGGATGGGCGGCTGAATGGCGTTGTCGTCGGCCGATCTGGCATACTTTGCCCACTTGTCACGCGACGTGCGCTCCCACACTGCGCGTCGTGAAGCGGCCGCCTGGACAAGTTTGTCATCGGCCACCGACGCTACCATCTGTAGCAGGGGCGCAGCCGGATCGGGCTGTTCCGGCGTCTTGACCATGGCTGCCTGCGGCGGTTTGAAGCGCAGTTCAGGCGTGGTAAGGGTGTCGATCTTCAGTGCCACGTCGCGCAGTTCGTCGAGCGCTGCTCGGACCTTGTCGACGGCAAACGAATAGATCTTGCCACGCGTGGGGTCGCGGAACTCGTACGGAAACACGGGGGTGTTCGGCTTGAACATGGCCTTCCACATGTCGCTGCGCGGCTTGGGACTCGTCGTCGTCATGGCCGCAGCATTGATCGTCGTGCCGCCGATCTGCAGCTGGAATGCGATGGACTGCAACGTCGTTGGCCAGTCCAGCCAGTCTGGATATTGCTGCAGCGTCTGCTGCTGCGTGGTGTCGTGCTGCAGTCGCGGCACAACAACGATGCTGCAGGACAGGATAGTCTTGCCGCCTTCGGTTCGCAGGCCGTACGGAACGGCGGTCCACTGTATCTCTTGCGATGGCATCGGGGTCTCCGTCCTTAGGCAAAACTGTCGCAATACTCAAGCCACAGCGCCGGCTGCGGCAACATGTCCTTGAACGTCGGGTCGCCGTCGCTGCCCTTGAGCTGACGCTCGACGGTGACGCCCACGCTGAATGACAGGAACAGCACTTCGATCTCGACTTCGACGGTGGCCGTGCCAAAGACCTTGCCGGTGCTCAACCAGGTTAGTTTGAGCTCGAACAGCAGGTTGACGCGGATCAGGCCCAGCACGCTAAGGTTGCCCTGCAGACGGAAGTAGCCGGTGAGTTCCGACTGCTGCACGTCCTTGCCGTCGATGTTCTTTGTCTCCAGCTTATAGTAGATGCCGGCCATGACCGAGGCGCCGCCCGAGGCGACGCCGCAGTTGAACGAGAAGTTGCCGCCGAACTCGAAGGCAGCTTCAAGCATGCGCACGCCGGACGGCGTGACCTCGATGCCGAAGAAACCGCCGCCCCCAAAGACCATGATCGTAAGCCGGAAGGGATTGTCCTTGGTGCAGAAGGCGAAGTACGCGGCGAAGGGACGTCCGTCGAACGGAATGGTCACCTTCATCAGGAACGAGATGTTCTGCAGCGAGAAGACGCCGACGGTTACGGCGGGCAGACCAATCGTGAGCGCGGCGGTGATGCCCGACGGCTTGACGTCGAATTCGAACGAGAAGCCAACGCCGCCGGCGCTGCCCGAGCCCCCTTTGGGAATCAGGTCGCGGAGTTTGTTGACGAAGGACAACGCGCCGGCAAACTCGACGTCGTCGATGTTGGGGTCGATGCTCGGCTTTTGTCCGACAATTGCCGAGACCTTGATGTAGTTGAACTTGATGACAAGGAACTTGGCTGCTCCGTCGCCGATCAGGTTGATGACGAAGTTGGTGAGCGAGCCGAAGACCTTGACGACAGGCGGAGAGAGGTCGATCTTTTTGACCATCTCCGTCTTGAGCGCAAGAACGGCATCCTTGCCCGGCATCGGCATCAGGATGTTGCCCGGACTGGACGTGATCTTGGTTTGCCACTCGTAGACAAGCTGGACGCCCTTGGCGATGGAGTTCAGGTAGCCTTGGGCCTCCTCGTACTTCTTGTACGCCTCATTGCCCGCATCCTTCAGCGGTTTGATGGCCTTGTCGACCTCTGACTTGAGTGCGCCAAGCTTATCCTCGATGGCTTTCTTCCACGCCTTGATCTCATGTTCGGCAGCCTGCTTGCCGGCGCTGATGTAGGACTCGATCTCGGCCTTGACCTTGTCAGCTTCGTCCATCAAGTCCTTCTTTGCGTCCACAACGTCCTGGGCGACGTCGTTAGAGAAGCTCTGGACCTGCGTCTTGACCTCACTGGTAAAGTCCTTGAGCGCCTGTTGCGTCTCGGCCATGCCGAATTCGTCCTTGCGCTCAAGACCAGGCATCTTGTCGGCATTCGACAGAATATCCGACACAAAACTCAGCACGTCTTTCAGCGTGATATCGCCAAGGATCTTGGTGCTGAGGAGCGAGCCGAAGTACTCCATCGGATCGAAGGAGCCCGCGGCAGCAGCATTGTTGGCGATGTCTTCCAGCGAGTTGACGGCGCCGCTGATCGAGCCCGGCATGGGGCCCGTGAGTCGGGACAGACCTGCGATCTGCATGCTGGGAGCCGCCAGGCCGCCCGACTTGTCCGAGCTAGAGCCGAAGTCCATGTCGGCCGTCGAAAGCAGCTTCAGGAAGATCTGACTTGGGTTGCGCACGTTGGCGGTATTGACGGCCTGACCGGCCTTCTTGACCTCGCTGCCGGCGTCGAAGGCATAATCCAGAAACTGCGATGCGAACGAAACGTCACGCGGCAGTTGTGTGCCAAGCAGCTCGTCGACCTTTTCGATGCGTGCCGCAGCCTTTTCCATGCGCGGAAAAAACCGCACGGTGTTTGCCGGTACCGTATCGCTGTAGTGTGCGTTGAGCGTCAAGACCGTCACGGGCAGAGCCGTGTCGCCGCGTTTGACCGACGGAGCAAAGGCGATCTGCTGACCCGACATGGCAACGGCTCGACGAGCTTTGTTGTCGGCCTTGGTCTGGTAATCGCCGTTGATAAACGAGGCAAGGTTTGCGTCGTTGGTAGCATCTGTATTTGCCACAAAGGCAAGCGGCGTCGAGAACTGCGTCTCGTTGCCATCCCAGTCTGTTCCCACGCATGCCCACTGCACGTCCTGAGTGCCGCCGGCCGACGTGCTGAACTGCGGCCAGAAGGAGTTGGGCGAGAGACTTGGATGCAGCTTGACCGGAAGGTTCAGGTTCGGTGTTGTCTTGGTCGTGATAACGACGCTGCGGAAGGGGAAGTCGCGACCCTGATACTTCTGGCCTTGCAAGCCGTCGGCCGGAAATTCCCGAAGGGGCTGCCGCAGGATGATATACAGCCGCTGCAGCAGATAGGCAGCCATATCGCCACGCGGCGTCCGCCGGAACTTCCGCTCGGTCTCCTTCACAAGCGTCGCCCGATGTCCGAAGGGGAACAGATAGCCCTTATAGCAAATGCGTACAAAGTGGTCCCGACCCTGGGCACCTCGCTGGATCCACTGTTCCACATCAAGGCCATCTTCGCCCAGCGGATCCCACACACCCGTCATATCTGCCCAGGCGCCAAGCGCCGACATCATAAACCGGCGTACTTCCATGGGGGCCGTCTTGGTGGCCATGGCATAGTCCGACATCAGACGTACCAGCTCCCAGCGGTCACGACGATTGAGCGACGTACGGAACGGCCGCTCCATGTACTTGGCGTCCAGCGTTCGCTGCGTGTTGATATCGGGCGTCCAGATGGCCCGCATCGTCCGCAGGTAGGCGGCCTCTTCGCTCACGCGACCGTCGCTGTGTTTGACGCCAAGACGTGTGTGCCACAGTTCGACACGGCGCGTGACATTCTCGGCAAGGTCCTTGCCCCAGGCCGGCGCCTGTGTATGTGCCCAGCCGGCATACTTGTTGGGCGACATGATCAGACGGTACGGATACTCAATGGCCGTCTCGTCTGCCAGCGGTTCGCGGATCGGCGGCTTCTGGTTGGCGGCAGCCACGATCTCTTGCATCCAGGGCGAAGGAACGGCAGCCATGATGTCGGGCTGCGTGTCGATCTGTGCCTTGATGTAATTCGTGAGCGGTGCCCGTTCCCCCTCGACATTCAGGGTCACGGAAGGGGCCTTGTACGACCGCTTGCTGACGCCACGCGTGAAGGTTGCGCCCTTGGTGCCGACGCTGCGTACGGGCTTGGTGTTAAGACCCTTGTCGGCGAACGAGGCCGTGTACTTCGTGGTGAAAGCGCCCGACAGCATGCCGAAGACAAGTCCCGTCGAAGGCGGCTTTGCCGACGGCGAAACGTGCATCGTGAAGGCAGACCAATCCAGCAGCATCTTGGACGGCACCAAGGGATCGGCGTCGGGCGGCGGCGTCACGCGAAGGAAGCCTGTATATCCCGAAGGAACGCGCAGTACCAGGCGCGAGCCGTGGGCCATCACCGCGTCGATCGGCGGGTCCAGCAACGGTTCGTCCGTTGCCCCTTGCGGAAGATTCTTTTTTGCCTGTGCCGGATTCGACGGCGATCTGATCTCGTCGGTATTGGGCTTCTCCTGCGTGGTGAAGAAGGCCCGCTCGGCGATATGCTGTGGCTGGAAATGCACGATCAGCTTGGCGTTACCACCGGCTGTGAAGGTGCCCGCGGCTTTGTTCAGCGTGATGCCCATGAACTCGAAGGTCAGGACCATCAGGTCTTCGGGACGGATCACGGTGATGGTAGGATTTCCCGCGAGTGCTACAGCACCGGGTTTTAGCACGCCAAGACTCTTGCGGACATTGACGGAGCGAGGTTTACCTGTTGGCAGCTTCTTTGTTGTCTCGATCTGCTTGATGATGCCTGCCTGGGCATCGATCTGCACGGCAGCCATGTGGAAATGGGCTTTGGGCAGAGCCTTGGTGGCAACCGCAGCCGTGATGAACGCAAGCTGCGAGCCCGAGGGCATGGACGTAGGCTCGGTGATGGCGCCATCGACAGGAACACTGTAGCGCAGCATGCCCGGAGCGATGTTCATGCGGGTGACTTCGCCATTAACGCTCGTGATCTCGAGCGGCGGGATCTCGGAGCGGTCACCGATCTCGATGTTGATGCCGTCGAAGTGCAACCACTCCGATGCGTTGCTGTAGCGGGCAACCAGGGCCTCGTGCAGACCATTGTCGCCGCGTGACCATGCATAGCGGACGTTGCGCAGACGTATGGCCGACGAAACGTGTCGGTGGACAAAGGCTACTCCACCGTCGCGGCTACCTTCAAGGGCAAACGCTGCGCGTCCGTCGTCGCTGCATTCGATGCTCAAGCTGTCGAAGGCATCGTCGGCAATGCCAAGCTTCCACGCGGGCAGGCCCTGCAGCGACAGCGGGATCGTCCATGCGTGGCCGTCGCGGGCAACACGGACGACGGAGCGTTTAGCCGGTTTCTTCGAGAACATCGTGGAACGCTGCCGTGCAGGAAGTGCCACGTCGATGCCGTTTGATGCAAGCCGCAGTTGTCCGGTCTGCATCGTTGTGGTGCCGGCAAGGTGCAGCGTCCACGACGGCCGGAACCGCACATCGTTCGTTGTGACATGCAGCAATGCCTCGGTGCAGCGAATGCTTACAGCCTGCCGCGCAGGTATTGCAACGACGGCCGCGTCAAGCAACCACTCCACCATGTCAACAGGGGGCGACGTGAAACCATCTCGTTCGAACGTCGCCGTCCAACGTCCCGCAGTACCAATGCGACACGTCAGATCGGCCGGAAGGTTGGTCCCCGGATACAGGGCGCCGCGAAGGGAGATTGCGATCGAGTCTTCGCTCCGGTCGACCTCCAGGCGTGGATCGCCCGAGAACATGTCCGGGTCGATCACCCAGCGTTCGACGTTGGCAACGAGGAAGACGATGGCGCGGCCGCGGCGGATCATCGTGCAGTCTTGTCGGAAGATGCTGCTCATGGCGCGGGCCAGCGGGGCAGCCGTCACCGAAAGTGCTCCGGCGATACCAAGGGCACGGCGACGCGACACCACGTGGCGATCGGGGCGTGTTACCACATCAAGGAGCTCGCGCGGTGCAGCCTCGATGCGCGGGATCGTCTGCCGTCGCAGGGCGTCGATCCGCAGCAAGTGTCGGTCCATAATTCCTCCGGCCCCATCATGGGCGCAACGATGACGCCACGAAATAACGACCGATTATCACCTTTGTCAAGAAGTGATTGTATGATGTTCTATGATTTCACCGAAATGCTCCGACGCATTCCGTTGTATGTTTGGGCCACGGGCTCGATGAGGCATCGATCTCATCGTAGGCTACTACGTTGCACACTCTGATCCGGGAGGTGGATCATGAACGGATTTCGACGAACGGCTTGCATCATCACGGCAGTCGTCTGGGCAATCGCAATGCAGGCCCAGGACGTGGTCGACGTGCGCGTGTCGCAGCCGCCGCCGAATCAGCTGCGCATCAGCGATTTATGGAGCATCGAGCTGAACAACCGGTCAGGCAGGACCCTCGAGGTGCGCCTATTCGGCACCATCGAAGAGACGTCGGTACCTGACGGTGTTGTCGTCGAGGCAACAACGCGTGTCTTCAAGCTGGCCCCGGGGCGCATACGCCTGACGGGCACCGACGTGCAGCCGATCACAACGGCCAACGAAAACAGCAAGTACATTGATGCGCTGCTGCAGGCGGGTTCCGTCCCGTCGGGCGAGTATACGATGTGCACCGAGGTCATCTCGGCCGAAACGGAACAGGCCATTGGTCGCGACTGCAAGTTCACAACCGTAACTAGGCTGACGCAGCCGGTGCTGATCACGCCGCCGGACGAAAGCGACGTCTACGACAAGCTGCCGATCTTTTCATGGTTGGCCGGTACGCCGCCCGCAGCCGGCCAACAGGTGCTATACAAGTTGACGATAGCTGAAATGTTCGGCACACAAACGCCTTTCGACGCCGTAGAACGGAATCCCGCCTTCCTGACGGTTAATGACATCAAGTCCACCGTGTTGCAGTATCCGGTTTCTGCGCGGCAATTCGAAGTTGGACGCCGCTATGCGTGGATGATCATGGCATACGAGCGAACGGCCACGGCCTTGGTCACGCTGGGCGTCTCGGAAGTCTGGTCGTTTCTGATCACGCGCGATACGATGGCCGTGACGAAGGATACGACAACGATAACCACGACCAGTAAGAGTCCTGCCGTGTCTGACGTCTGCCAAGGCGAGAACTGGGATTTCGAGGTCGGCACACTTGCCTGCTGGACTGTCGATGGCGATGCGTGGGTTGATCAGCCTACGCCGGGTCAGCACCCAGTACTTGGCGATGTGTCGCCCGAACGGAAATGGTGGGTCACCTCGAGGACGTCCCTGCTTGGCGACAAGGCTCGCGGCACCATGGTATCCGAAGAGTTCCAGGTCAAGAACAGTGCCATCGGCGCACTCGTTGGTGGCAGCGGCACAGCTGATGCGGCCGTCGAGCTCTACGTGGAGCGTCTGCCAAAGGATACCTTTCGTCTCGCTGCACGAAAACTGCCCGGCTCCGACCGCGAGTTCTGGGTGGCACGGTCTTCGTTTACCACGCCTGCTCGTGGCCGTGCCACGACGACGGTCTCGGACCGTCTGGCCCAGGTGGAATGGGACGTGCGCCCCTTCCTGAACCGCGCTGCCCGCATCGTCATTGCCGACCGTTCTGCTGTTGGTCACGTCAACGTCGACCAGATACGGTTTTACGATCTCGAGAAGCGCGACTCCATCGCTCAACCCGTTCAGGTGATGGCCGCAGGAGAACGCCATTCGATCGCGGTGACGCCGCAGGTCAAGACGACGTCGACCGTCAATGCGACGCTGAAGCAGGACGTCGGGAAGTTCTCGAAGGGCACACTCTCGAACGACTTCGAGACGACGGTCGATCAGACGATGCCCAGCATCAAAGCAAGCGTCAAGACCTTCGCCGAAGCCAATGCCGGTGCTGCGTCGTTCACGGCAGCGCCGAGTATCACAACGCCCCCTGCAACGGCCGGGTTGGTGGAGAAGATCGACCCAGCGTCGCAGACGAAGCTTGCCAACTTTGCTGCCTACAAACTTCCGCCCGACAATGTTGTGTGGGGGTGGGGAAGCAACGAATCCAGGCAGGTGGCTCGGCCTACGGGAGCGCTGGTGAGCATTCCGCAGACGATCGCGACGGTGAAGAATATTGATGCCGTTGCCGCCGGAATGGCCCACTCCCTTGCTGCCGGACGTGATAGTAAACTCTACGTCTGGGGCGAGAACGACTACTACCAGCTTGGTCTTGGTGCTTCGAAGCGAACCGACGTTGCCGAACCTGCCAGCTATGCAACGCTCAAGGTGGCAAAGGTCTCGGCCGGCGAACGCCACTCGCTTGTGCTGGGTGCCAATGGCTACGTGTACGTGGCCGGCTTCAATCAGAACGGCGAGGCCGGACTGAATGTGACCGAGTATCGAGATCCGACGTCAGACCAGGTGATGGCCGTCTTGCACATTCCCGTGCTGTTCCCGATCATGAGTCTGTCGAACATCGTAGACGTAGCCGCAGGGGCACACCACAACGTAGCACTCGGAGCCGGCGGCAGCCTGTATGGTTGGGGCGTCAACAACTACGGACAGGTCGGCGCTGACGCCGACGAGCAGCAGATATCGGCGCCACGCCTTATCTCGTCCGGACCGACGCTGATGGCCGTAGCCAAGCAGGCACGCACCTTTGTTGCCGTTGCTGCCGGAGAGTTCCACTCAATGGCGCTTGCCGCCGACGGTACCGTGTACACGTGGGGTGGCAATGCCAGCGGACAGCTCGGAGACGGCACCACGGCCGACCGACATGCCATGGCAAAGGTCGACGGCCTTACAAACATTCGCGCGATCGCCGCAGGCAGCACCTTCTCGCTCGCACTTGACACGGCGGGACGCGTCTGGGCCTGGGGCAGCAATGCATTTGGTCAGCTCGGCACGGGCGACCGCCGTGGTGCCTTCAAGCCCGTCCAGGTGTCGCGCCTTGATGCCGTTACCGGCATCGTGGCCGGCGGAGCTCATGCCATGGCCGTCCGTACCGACGGAAGTCTTTGGACGTGGGGCACAAACGAATTCGGTCAGCTTGGCGAAGGCCCCGTCATCAATCTCACGCCCGTACCTACGGATCCTCCGCTTGGTCCGATGCGTGTCGAACAGCTCGCTCAACCGTAGCAGCCCCAGTGAACGCACCATTGCTGACGCTGTCAGGAGCAACGAATACGCTGAACCTCAAGACACGATATCATCCGACGACGGCGCCCGCATGCAGGCGGCATCTGCTGTCGGTACTCGTACTGGTCGGCATGCTGTTTTCCACTGCATTGCTGCACGCACAGTGGTTCTCGCTTGGCAATGCCCATCCCGGAGCACCCGTCATGCTCACCGGTGGGTATCGCATGCTGGCGCAGTCGGCCGACCGTCAGGGTACCTTTCAGGAGCGACCTGCCGATCTGTGGCGCGTCGAACTGAATCCTACGCTGAGCATGTATGGCATTCCGGTGACGGCGTCGATCCTGCTGTCGAGCGAGCAGCAGGGCATCAGGCAGGATATCGATGCCTTCTCGTTGACGCTCGATCCTGCCGTGCTCGAGCGCATGGTGATGGCCAGGGCCACCAACGCGCTGCGAGAGCTCTATGCATCTGCCGAGTCTGACGTCCTGCGGACGCTGGACGAGAAGCGCGACTCGCTGCAGCGCAGTGATCCCGAAAAGCTCAAGACGATGGATGCCTACCACGACGTGGAACAGGTGCAGGAAGGTGGGCTGAACTTCCACGATGCAAAAGAGGCCTTTCAGAAACTCGGCATCATGTCGAAGGCCGAATACATCATCTCGCTGCTGCCTACCGTTGGCATCGGTTCGCTCTTTCCGACGTTCACGCCGATCACACTCAATGGTGTGCGCGTTCAGGGCGGAAGCCTGGAATGGAATCCGGGCGGAACGTTTTACGTCCATGCTGTGACGGGCACGACGCAGCGACCGGTGACGAGGCTTGACACCGTGCGACTTGATTCGACGACGTATACCAGCTTCGACAATTCGGCCTTTGGACGTGAGCTCCATGCCGTAAAGGTTGGCATCGGACGTCGTGACGGGCCACACGTACTGCTTACTGGGCTATGGGCTCAGGACGATAAAACGAGTCTGCGGTTTTCGGACTCATCGATCACGTCGATAACGCCGCAGCGTAATCTGCTTGGCGGCATCGATGTGCGTGTCGAGCCGGTACGTGGCGTGTGGACCCTGCAAGGCGAGGTGGTAGGCTCGGCCACCGTGGGTGATCTGAATGCGCCAACGTATGCAACGGACGATGTCCCGTCATGGGTCCTTGGCATGGTCGACTCATCGTTGTCGTCGTATGTCGGTCTTGCCGCCACTGCTACCACGTCCGTGAACTTGCGAAACACGGGCACGAGGCTCGCGGGATCCTATCGGTACATCAGCCCGGGATATCGCAGCCTTGGCGTGCCGAATCTGCGGACGGACCTGCTGCGCTACGATGTGCGGGCCGACCAGTCATTCATGAAGCGGCAGCTCACCGGCAGCGTGTTTTATCGCCGCGATCACGACAATCTGATCCCCTGGAAGCGCAGCACGACCAGTGTCACAAGCCTTGGCCTGTCGATGGGCGTTAACGTTCGCAACTGGCCCTTCCTGCGTCTGACCTATGCCC
>VFFB01000099.1 GCA_018882585.1 Candidatus Kapaibacterium sp. | reverse complement strand
CCCGCAGGGCCCCTTACCTTCCTTGTTGGTGTAGAGGGGGCGATGATGGCCTATCAGTTCCAGGATGCCTGGTTTACCTCCACAAACCTCGGCCTGACCTACGGTGTGGCCGTGCGATTCTAACCAATGCCAACGATGCGAGTGATGACCATGACCTTGAGATCGACCCTGTTGTGCGCTGCTGTGGCCGTGTTGCTTGGAGCGTGCATGAGTCCGCTGGACGCCGACGGTCCGCGGTCGGAAACGCCGCTGACACCTGCCGAGAAGGTGACGCCGACGTCATACACCGCCGAGTTCACGACGTCGGCCGGCCCCTTCACGATCAAGGGACTTCCGGTGCTACAGATCGACACGACGGTGACGCCGGCTGTGGTGTGGCTCGACGTGCGGATGGAACGTCAGGTTGCACCTGATACGGACCCAATTCTGCGCTCGTTCCGCCTGCGGGCTGATTCCGTGCCCGGCAATGCCTATGAACTCAAGCTCGACGGCGCCGCTGCCATGGAAATGGCGCTGAAGCGTCCGAACGACACGCTCTACGTTGGCGCAGACGCGCTCAACAACACGGCTTCGATTGTTGTTGCCGAGCAGCCAAGAGTGGAAGGCCAACGGCGCACCATCCTTGTCATGGTCTACCTGCGCGTCAATAACCGCGGGACGGACGCCAGCATTGGACGGGAGTACGTGTATGGCAAGTTGACCTTGGAGATCTGAGCGGCCCCTTTGTAGCACACCCTGTAACTCTTCACCGTTTGGTGGTATGTTACGACGACCCGTACAACGTGCGACCACGAGAGGACGTACGACACCTACACAACACGGAGAACATCTATGCAACGATTGCAACATATTCTGACGGGCATGGCTGCCCTGATCATGATGTTCGTCGCGACGGCCGTCAAGGCCGCTGCTCCGAATGCCCCTGTCGAGTTTAGCGCCAAGGTCACGTATCCGACCGGTGCGGCACCGGTGGTCGTGCTGATGTGGTACGAAGCCCGCGAGGGAGACAAGGCCACAGAGTTCCAGATCTTCCGAGCCGAAGGGCAGACGGAGGATCTGACCAAGTTCACCAAGATCGCTACCGTTCCTGCACGTGACGGCGAACGCGGCAAGTACACGTGGGACACACGCGACATTGCTGCTGGCACGTATACGTTTTTCGTGCGGGCCATAAATGCCGACGGTGAGTCTAACAGAACGGTGATCAAAGTGTTGACGATCACCACGCAGGAGCGACGCATCCTGTTTGTGACCAAGGCAGCGAATGTTGGCTGGGTCAATACCGCGTACGAATATCAGGCTCGCGCCGAGGCGAATTTCGATGGCAAGGTCATCTACGCACTTGTCAGCGGTCCCGACGGAATGACCTGCTCCGAAACCGGACTTGTGACGTGGACTCCCACGCGGGTTGGTCGCTTCGAGGTCAAGATCAAGGCATGGGTCCAAGGTACAGACATCGTGACCGACCAGGCATGGGTCATCGAAGTGACGGAAAAGAACAACGGCGGCGGTGGCGAGAAGGGTGACTTCTGTGCATGGATTGGCGGCCGTGTGAAGTACGACGACGGTACACCCGTGATGAACGGCTGGGTGATGGCCTGGCGCGTTGACCGTGCAGCCGACGACAAGGGCAATCCGACCGAAACGTGGCGCCCTGTGCACCGAGTCCAGATGGTTCAGGGTATCTACAAGCTGAATGTCGCGGCTGGCACATACAAGATCAGAATCGAGGGCGAAGGCTATTACGCCGAGTGGTACAAGGACGTCGAAAGCGCTGATGCTGCCGAGGTCATGACGGTCGCATGCGACAAGACCTACGAAGTACCGCTGGTGGTGACGCCTGTTGCCAAGCCTGTGATGCGCACCATCAAGGGTCGTGTTACTGACGCCACGACGGGCGAAGGACTCAAGGCGATCGTAACGTTTGAATCCACAAGCCGTGATGCCTCGAAGGAATCGAAGTATCGCGTGTTGCGCGCCGAAACAAATGCCGAAGGCTACTATACGATCGCTCTTCCCGAAGGACAGACCTACATCGCCGTTGCTTCCGTTCCGGGTTCGGAAGGCAAGAAGCAGCTCTACTCAAGCGAGTTCTGGGAAGAGACCTCCGATCCAACCAAGGCCACGAAGATCACGGTCTCCGAAGACAAAGAGGGTGTGAATTTCACGCTCGAAAAGCGCGCCGTGCGCGACAACGGCTTTGGCGGTACGATGAAGAGCAACGACGATCCGACGATCGGCGTGCCCGGTAAGGTCGTTGCCTATCTGATCGTCGAGCGCACCAAGGATGGCAAGGAAGTGGAACCCGGCAAGGAAAAGGCCGCCGTGGTCGAAACGGATGCGAACGGCAACTATCGCTTCTCGGATGTTGAACCGGGAACGTACATCGTCTTTGGCATCCCTGCCTCGCGTCCGTACGCACCGGGGTACTTCGTGCAGGGCGTTGTTGCTGCGACGGAATGGAAGAATGCCACGCGCATCCAGGTTGGCGAAGCCATGGCCACCGTCCAGTACGACATCATGGTGAAGAAGACCACCGAGAAGCGCGGCATGGCTCGGGTTCGCGGTTGGGTCTACCGCAAGGCCGGCTCGGTTGTACGCGGCGAACAGATGCCTGAGGTTACGGTTGGTGGAGCCTACATCGTGGTGACGGATGCTGCCGGCGAGCTTGTTGACTTTGCACTGGCAGATGAGGCTGGAACGTACGAGATCCTGGATCTTGGTATCGGTACGCAGACGCTGTACGCAGACCGTATCGGCTTCCTTCCGGCAACGCGTACGCTTACAGTTGACGCCGCTGCCAACGCCGAGCAAGAAGTCTCGATGGAGCTTACGCCCTCGGTCGTCTCCACCGTCGAGATCCCAGTTGATCTTTCTACGACATCCTATAATTTGTTCCCGAATCCGGCTCAGGGTGCAGCAACACTGCAGTTCCCATCGACACCGGGAACGGCCACAGTATCGATCCTGACGGCTTCGGGAAGCGTTGTCAGCACACAACAGCACGACGTTGCCGGCGGCCTTGTACGCACGGAACTGAACACCACCGGTCTTGCGGCCGGTATGTATCTTGTCCGTGTGTCCAACGGCACGGCCACGTTTGCGCTGCCGCTGACGGTCCTGCGCTGATGCTGCAGATCGACCGGGGCTGAGGCCCCACTCCAACCAACGAATCAGTACACGTTGCACAAGCGCCCGCCGATCCCACCCGGCGGGCGCTGTTTGTTTGATCTATGGCCAATGGCCCATGGTGCGTATCTTTTGACATGATAGCCACGCTTGTTTGCGCCGCAATGGTCGGCACGGTCCCGCATCCGCTGAAGCCGCTCGAGACGTCGATCGACGTGCAGTCGTACGATGCGCGGATCACGATCACAGAGCCTATGACGAAGCGCATCGATGCGGCGTCGAATCGCATCGTGCTGAAGCGTTCGGAAGCGGCGGACAGTGTGTTCGCCTTCCACTTGCGAGATCTTACCATTGATTCCGTTCGTGTGAACGGTAGCATCGTTCAGGCGACCACGTTCGGCGTTCCTGCCGATACCACGTACTGCCATCTGGTTCCGCTTCCAACGGGTCCGTTACCAGCCACAGATACAGTCGAGGTGTACTATCACGGTACGATGACCAATGAGGGCGGTTCATTCGCCTGGGGTGGCGTGCATGCCGAAGACAGCACCCTTTACGCCCTGGGTGTTGGCTTCAATAATGCCTACGTCTCGGCCACACAACACTGGCTACCCGTGGTCGATCATCCGGGCGACAAAGCCACGTTCCGTCTGTCCTGCACCGTCCCCGACCCCTATCGGGTGGCCTCGAACGGTCTGCCCGCGCAGCCTGTTTCCGACGGCACTGGCATGACCACCTTTACGTGGTCCATGCAGGAACCGAGTGCTACCTACCTGTTGACCTTCGCCGTTGCCAAGTTCGTGTCCTTGGACATTCCCAGCGCGGACACGCTTGCCCACGTCGCCTACGTACTGCCCCGAGACACCTCGGCAGCACAAACTTCCATGCGCCTGGTCCCGCGCATGCGTAGCGTTTTCGAACGCTGGTTCGGCTCATATCCTTTCGGCAAGGTTGGCTATGTGGCCACATCGAAAGGGGCAATGGAGCACCAGACGATGATCTCGCTCAATACTTCGCTGGTTCAACGCCGCGATTCCGTGAACATGGTGGCTGCACACGAGTTGGCGCATCAGTGGTGGGGCGACATGGTAACGCCGGTGGACTACCGGCATGTGTGGCTTACCGAGAGCTTTGCAACCTTCTGCGAAAGCCTGTGGACCGAGGAACTGCAGGGATGGACAGGATACCTGACATCGCTCGACCAGCGCCGGTCGCGCTACCGCTCCCAGATCGCGCAGAACGAAGGAGCGCTGCCGCTGTTTAACTTCCCGCGCGTAGCTCCATCGTCGAATTACCCCGAGACGATCTATCAGAAAGGTGCCGTCATCCTTGGCATGATGCGAACATGGCTTGGCGACGACATCTTCGCCGCAGGTCTGCGGTCCTACCTGCAGGCGCATCGCTACGGGAATGCAACGACGGACGACCTTCGTACGGCGCTTGAACAGGCCAGCGGTAAGGACCTTACGTCGTTCTTCGACGAATGGATCGCACAGCCAGGCTGGCCGCGCATGACCATCACGATGCGACGCAATGGTGCCGGCTGGACGGCCACATTCACGCAGGTGCAACAGCAGCAGCAACCGTCATGGCCCCGCTATTCGACGATTCCCGTTGCAATGACCTATCGCGAGGTAGGTACGAACCGCACGGTCGACACTGTCGTTGTCATGAGCTCGGAACCCTTCGTTCTTGAGACTGCCGATCCCAGCTCCGTGCGCGTAAACGCCGGCATGAAAGGGCGCAGCCTAGTCGAGGTCACGACGATTACGTCGATGGCTGAGATCCCCACGGCATCCATCACCATTGCACCGAATCCGGCGACGTCGGACGTGACGCTCATGACGTTCTCTGAGCATGCGGATATGTCTGTCGATGTGATCGACGTGACGGGACGTAGCATCATCAGCGCCAGCTGGCCGGCGGGTCAGGCTCGTCTGCCACTCGCGATCCATGGTCTGCCGTCAGGTTCCTACGTCGTGCGAGCCGGAGACATATCGCTGCCCCTTGTCGTGGAGTAACCCTGCATCCTCGTAGATTTGAAAACATTTCACCCCTGAATAGTACGCATGACCTCTCCCCTCCTGGCCGCTATTGCGGCCTGTATCCTTGGCGCGGGCGGTGAGTACACCGAACCGGAAACGCTCGCCTACCCCCACGTTGATTACCTGCAGAAGGGTGACTCGCTCTACGGCTACGATTTCAACCAAGCCGTAACAGACCTCATGCTCCACAACGGAAAGCTGTGGATGGGATACGGCGACGCCACCAAGAACATGGGAAGCTCGATGCCGATCGAGTTCCGCTACTACAGTGTGAGCGGTACCGATACAACGATGTCGAGTGCAGAGGTGATCGCCAATGGACAAGGCGCGGCCCAACGCTCGCCGTTTGATTCCGGCGAGGAACAGATCGATGCCTATCGACTGATCGACGGCACGCTCTGGGTGGCGGGCATCGACTCGAACAATCCGGACGAAGAGTGGACGCAGGCCAAGAAGTCGAATCCGAAGCTTATCGAAGGTAATGTGTTCCGTCTTGAGTCGGACGGACGCTGGACCAAGTTCCGGTCGATCCCCGGCGGAGAACACGTCCATGACGTAGCGGGATTTGACGGCGACATCTATGCCGTTGGATCAGGTGCGAATGACCGGGCCGAATGGGAGAAGGGTATTGTTCATCGCTATCTGTGGCGTAGCACCGATAACGGAAAGACCTTCAAGACGGTGTTCCGCGCTCCGACGCCCGACACGGGTAAGAGCGACACGCGATTCCGCCGCCTGCTGGCCGTTGGAAAAACGCTCTATGCCTTTGGCTACGTCAATCCCATGAAGGTGAAGCTTCCGCAGAAGGCAGCCCACATTGCATGGCGAAACGACGAGGCAGCACCCGTAACGTCGGCAATGCTCGGCGATCTTGCCTCCCTCATTGTTACCAGAACATGGAACCTTGACGCCGACCGCGGCATCGTGATCGCGCGCGATACAAACACCACGGCCCCCACGCGTGCCTTTGTGGTAGATGAAAAAGGTGCCGTGGAGCTCAAAGGCTGGGCCAAGATGCGCGTCGTCGACATGGCTCCGGGTAACACCAAGGGCGAATACTACGTGCTTGCTGGAAGTGGTGGAACCAACGAGAACTTCGATGTCTACCGCGTCAACGCCGCATCACTCGACGCCCCTGCCCACGTGCTTGATGCGCGCAACATTCGGATGGAGTCGATCGCCTGCTGGAACGGCGATCTCTACCTTGGAACGACGGACGGACAGCTGCTACGCTCGTTTCACACGAAGTAGTCGCTCCGGCGACTGACGTCTCACATACGAATCCATCGTGCAACGTCCTTGAGGGAAGGCTTCTTGCCATACGAAAGGATGCCGATGCGATAGATGCGCGCGGCCATCCATACGGCGCCAAAGAAGGCGCTGATGCTAAGCGCGACACTCGTCACGATCTGCCACACAGGCACGTCGGTTGCCGCTATCCGCACGGTCATCAGGATCGGCGTGAAGAGCGGTATCAACGACATTACCACGGCGAACGTGCTGTTTGGGCTTGCCAGCACATTACCGATGAACATCATTGTGAGGATAACAGGAAGCGATACCGGTAGTGTAAGCTGGTTCGCGTCGGACTCCTGATCCACGGCCGAACCAACGGCCGCAAACAACGTGGCATACAGGAAATAGCCCGACAGGAAGTAGAACAGGAACAGCACGATCGAAACGACCGAGATCGACGGCAGCGGCAGATCGCCGATAGACATGGGTTGAGGCTGGGTGGGCGTTCCCTGCATGCCGATGGTTGCCGTTGCAGGATCGATGCTGCCGCCAAGGACGGACCCCAGAGCGGCCATCACGCCCGCTCCCAGCAAGAGCCAGGCAAGCATCTGTGTAAGGCCAACCAAGCCGATGCCAACCACCTTCCCCATCATGATGTCGAAGGGTTTAGCCGACGAAGCGAGCACCTCGACGATGCGGTTCGCCTTTTCTTCGACCACGCCGCGCATGACCATTGCGCCATACAGGAAGATCAACATGTAGATGATAAAACCGGCGGCATATCCGATGGCCGCGGAAGCTTCCGTAGCATCATGCTCAACTCCTTCGTCGGTAAGCTTCAGGGCCGAAACAGACACGCCCTGCTCAACCAGTGCGATCACGCTTGTATCGGTGCCTACGCGCTGTAGGCGGGCTTGGGTGACGACCGGCTCGATGTCAGCTTCGATCCCGGACTCGAATGCCAATCCTCCGCCGCCCGTCGAGACCAACGTGGGCTTGCCCGCGTCCAGCACGTCGGCCGGTATCACCAGATAGGCCTGCAGCGAACCGCCGCGCACTGCCGCTGCAAGGTCCTTCTCCGAACGATCACCTGCAGATTCGTACAGCGTCGTATCCGAGGCAACAAGCCTTGCGCCCAGCGTCGACGTCCGGTCGACCACGGCAACCTTCCCCGTTGTACCGTCGTCGGCAAACACTGCGGCCAGCACAGGAATGGCGATCAGCAGGGCCAGTACAACCGGCCCCAACAGCGTAATGACAATGAACCACTTGTTGCGTACCCGCGTAAGGTATTCGTGGGCGATGATAACCGATATCTTGCTCATACATCGAAGATAACCATGATCCTTCGCGAACATTCCCGATCTGCTACATCGATAGGCGAATCGTGAATCATCGGTGCTTCGTAGTTTTGCGTGCTTAGCTAGAATCCCCATCAATGTATACGCCGGAGAACCGACCATGAGCATCCTGCATGAGACCCTCATCAACCAAGCTGAAGCGCTTCGCGCGAAGCGTACGGCGTTGTTGAAAGAACATGGCGACACTGTCTTGGGCAGCGTTACGATCGAGCAGGTCCTGGGCGGTATGCGCGGCGTTCCGGCACTGGTCTGTGACACGTCGAGCGTTTCAGCCGACGAAGGCCTTCGCATCAGGGATATCCCGATTCTTGAGCTGACGGACATCACGCCCGAAGAGACGTTCTGGCTGTTGGTGACTGGTACGCGTGCAACGGCCGAACAGCTCGCTGAGCTCCGCGCATCGTTTGCCAAGTACTATCAGATCCCGCAGTACGTTGTCGACACCCTGAAGGCCATGCCCAAGGACGCGCATCCCATGGCGATGCTGAGCGTCGGCCTGCTGGCCATGGAGCGTGAGTCGGAGTTCCGCGCCGCATACGACAAGGGTGCCGGCAAGGACGCCCTCTGGCAGTCACTGGTCAACGATGCCGTCCGCCTGATCGCCTCAATGCCCGGTATCGCCGCTGCCATCTATCGCATCCGTTTCAACAAGGGCGACGTCATCGCCCCCTTGGAAGGCGACCATGATCTGTCGAACAACTTCGCCCATATGCTTGGCGTAAGTGATGATCCGGCATGGAAAGAGCTCGTTCGCCTGTATCTCGTTCTCCACTCCGATCACGAAGGGGGCAATGTGAGCGCCATGACGTCGTACGTCGTGAGCTCGGCCCTGAGCGACCCGTATTACTCCGTGTCGGCCGCCATGTCGGGTCTGGCCGGGCCGCTGCACGGACTTGCCAACCAGGAATGCCTGCGCTTCATCATGGATGTGCGCGAGCAGTTCAACGGTGTTCCGACAGATGAGCAGCTGACGGAATACACCTGGAGTCGTCTCAACAACGGTCAGGTCGTTCCGGGTTACGGACACGCCGTGCTGCGCGTGACGGACCCCCGCTTTACTGCCTTCTACGACTTTGGCGTAAAGCACGGTCTCCAGGACGACAACGTGCAGATCGTGCACAAGCTCTTCAAGCTTGTGCCGGGCATCCTGAAGGAGCATGGCAAGGCCAAGAACCCATGGCCGAATGTCGATGCCGGTTCGGGTGCCCTGCTGTACAACTACGGCATGACGGAGTTCGACTTCTACACCGTGATGTTCGGCGTATCCCGCGCCATCGGCCTTTGCTCGCAGATGGTTGTCAACCGTATGATGGCTTCGCCCATCGTACGCCCCAAGTCGATGACACTCGCCGAGCTGTCCGGCAAGGCGTAAGACCACGGCTGCGGCGACGCCGCGCACAACGACGCAACAAAAAAACGCCCACGCTGATGCGTGGGCGTTTTTTATTGCGGGTACCGGATGGATCGGGGCAGATCGGACTGATCAGCCCGATCAGGTTGGTCACGCCAGGTTCTTCACCTCTTGCACGAGCGAGCTCAGCGACTTCTTGGCGTCGCCGAAGAGCATGCTGGTCTTTGGACGGTAGAAGAGTTCGTTCTCGATGCCGGCGTAGCCACTCTTCATGGAGCGCTTCAGGAC
>VFFB01000098.1 GCA_018882585.1 Candidatus Kapaibacterium sp. | reverse complement strand
CCTGCCACTCCCGCCATAGTACGTCCCCCACTCGCGCACGCCGCCCGAAGTGAACCGCACAAGGAAGGCATCCCAACCACCAACATTCGTCGCCTGGTGGCTGCCTGCCGTGGCGATGGCATTGTCGGAGTCGGTCCATCCCGCCATCAAGATATCGCCATCGGAAGTCACGGCAACGGCATTTGCGAAGTCTCTGTACCTTCCCCCATAATACGTCCCCCACAGGCGCACGCCGCCAGAGGTGAACCGAGCAAGGAAGGCGTCGTATTTACCACCAAGCGCCGCCTGGTGGCTACCCGTCGTGGCGATAGAGGTATCGTTGAAAGAATGGGTCACTCCCGCCATCACGATGCCGCCATTCGGGGCCACGGCAAGGGCAGTGGCGTAGTCAAGCTGATTCTCCCCGTAATACATCCCCCACAGGCGCACGCCGCCAGAGCTGAACCGCGCAAGGAAGGCTTCGCCTCCAAAAAACGCCGCCTGATGGTGGCTGCCCGCAGTGGCGATAGCCGTGTTGGAGGCGGTATATCCCGCCATCACAATGTCGTCATCCGGTGCCACGGCAAGGGCATAGGCGTAGTCCTCGAGTATCCCCCCGTAATACGTCCCCCACAGGCGCACGCCGGCCGAGGTGAACCGAGCAAGGAAGGCGTCAACGAGATCACCACGCGCCGTCTGGTGGCTGCCCGCCGTGGCGATAGCGCTACTGGAGGCGGTATATCCCGCCAAAACAATCTCACCATCGGAAGTTGTGGCAACGGCGTTGGCACCATCATCATAGTCGCCCCCATAATACGTCCCCCACACCAGCTCCGGCACAGGGTCGATCACCAGCGTTTCGCCCATGGCCATGTCGGAAAGGGGCACAGCAAACCCATAGGTGTTGTCGCCCAGGGCGCGGTAGCGGACGTCAATGCTCGTGCCCGTGCCAAGCACGTAGCTGCGCGGCAACGTCTCGCGGATCGGACCGTGTTGCACGTGCATGACGATGGCCTCGGCCACAAGCTCTGTGCTGTTCGCTCCACGATACTTCATCTGTATGCTGGCAACGTCGCCGCCGGGGCGCACCACGAACTGGTACTCCGGACGTTCCTGGTCGTCCATGAACCACTCCATGTCGATGCCCGGCCACACGTCGTGATAGGTCACCCGGGCATAGCCCCGCACATCCGTTGCCCCCTGCTCGCCATGTACCTGCTCGGTGATGTGGGTGTAGTAGTTCAGATAGTCTTGGCTGGCTCCCGTGGCCGTGATCATCGGCTTGGGATTGGCGTTCACAAGGTCAATGTCTACGCGGTGGAAATGATACGTGATTTCTTCGGCAGGACGATCACGGAACTTCGACGGCAGCATGCGCTCGGTGCTGTCAGCCGGCAGTTCGCAGCGCTCGACGATGTAGCTATCGTATGAAAAGCCGTTGTTGCGCAACTGGATGTTCAACCCCGGCCGCGTGATCAGGAAGCGCACGTCATGATTCGGCATGCCGTGTTGGTCGCCGATCTGACCGCGGTTCTCGATGTAGGCGCGGTTGGCGGGGGGCGCATGCTGCGCCGAAGCTGTCGGTTGGGCGACAAGACCCAACGGGACCATGTACATCATGACCATGATCGTACATAGAGTCGCGGTACGTAAAGGAAAACTCTGACGCTGTTTCATATGCTATGCACCATGATTGTCGAGTGGCAGAGAACCTACGAAAAAAACAACGTCATGCACCCAGCCGTGCTGCACCAAGATCTTGAATCACTCGCCTCGCACGACGATATACGTATCGACGTCCGCAATGACACTGCTTCCCGGCTGCACATGCTCCGTGCGCAGAAATTGCCCCAAGAGATCATAAACATCAGCAGTAATCGGTGCTGTGCTCTCAATCAACCAACCGCGATGCGTGCGTAAGAGATGAACCGGCCGGTGCTCAGTTTCGTGTTCAACGACAGACGCCACCGCCCCCTCAAACGCGCCGATCGACGGAGGTACTGCGTAGAGGCGTCCATCGAAGTCCACGCGCAGCGAGTCGACGCGCGTGCCAACACCAATGGCTGGACTGCCGGGCTGCAGGTGCAGGTCCGAGGCCGACACAAAACGCGGGTCGATGCCGTACAGACCGTTCTGCTCCGTCAGCGGCGGCGCATTGAGCCTTGATCGGTCAACATTATCAGCCATGTACCACAGGTTGTTGGCAAGGGTGAAGGTCGACGGTGCCGTGTTCGGACCAATGTTCGCATGCGTCGACAGCATATTCTTCATCACGACGATGTTATTGCGGAACATGTTCTGTCCACACGGTGCAAACCTGGTCGTGTCCACGGTCTCCTGCAGGATGCGCATCACCCACCGCTCCGGGTCGACGATCGTGTTGTTGGCCACATCCACGCGCACACTGCCCACGTAGGCAATGGGCGCCACTGAGCGCAGGAAGATGTTGGCATAGACGCCGATATCTGCAGCTTCGAAAGGGGCATCGAGTGGACGGAAGAATTGCAGTCCGGTACTGCCTCCAAGGTTCAACGCCCGTTGGCCGGCATCGATAAACCGATTACGCCCGATCCGCAGGTATTGCGTGCCGCCCTTCGCCTGAATGGCGTTCGAGCCAAGACGCTCAAAGACGCAGCCGCGGATGATGCCACGGTGGCACCCCACCATGTCGACACCACTGCCCCCTGCCGAACCGTTGATGAACGTACAGGAGTCGATGACGAAATCCTCGAGACCCGACAACTTGAGCATGTCGTTGTTGCCCGTGGCATCCATGTCGACAAACAACACATTCCGCACGTGTATGTGATGCGTAGGCGTCTCGTAAGTGCCGGCATCGTCGATGTTCATGCCGTTGGCGGTCTGCCGCGTCACGGTAAGTTCCTCGATGCGCACATAGGCGCAGTCGGACAGGTGCATCGACTCCGAGCCGCCCTCGAAGCGCACGCCGCTGCGCGACGTACCGCGGATCACGATCCACGCATCGGCCGTACCCTGCAGGTTCTCGATCCAGAACGTCCCCCGATACGTGCCATCATGCACAAGGATCGTATCCCCCGGGCGCGCATCGCGCGCCGCGCGTGCAGGATCGGCATAGGTCTGACTGGTACCAACGTGAAGCGTAGCCGCCGTCGAGAACAGCGTCGACAGCACAAATGCAAAACCGATGAGTAACCGCATGGTAGCTCCTTGGAAGGACTGATACCCGCCAAACCACCGCAATAAACGCAAAACGCCGCTTTGCGAGTAACAAGGCGGCGTCGAGGTGCTCCGCAGCAGGGACTTGAACCCCGGACCCTCTGATTAACAGGTAGTGGTGAAGATATTGTCGCTCATGGACTTAAACTTGTATTGAGTTTGTTTTCACCTGTATTGCACCAGAATGCCACGCTACTCGCCAGTCACTGAGCGCCTGAGAGAGACATGCGTCGAGGCTATCGACAAGCTCGTGCTGAACGGAAAGGCTGCCTCAGTACGTGCTGCAGCTGCGGCCGTTTACAAATCGTCTCGCCAACGCCATGCACCAACTGGATTCCGCATGGACGACTTCCAACGGTTCTATTGGGCGGTGGTCAAGTGGCAACAGCGCCGTCGTCGGCAGAACATTCTCTCCGCCTAAAATCCTCGATTGTCCTCAGGCAGATACGCCGCATCACGTTGGTTGCCAACGGCATAGCACGTATCGAGCAACCGAAGCATACCATCGAGACCGGAATAATGTAGGAGCAACTGTGCGCTTCGCACCCCAGAACACAGACATCGAACTATCGGCAGAGGATGGCCTTCGCGTCGTCAGCCGGCGGTACGATCCGGTAATGGAGGCCGAACGGAAGCGAGATCGGTGGCTCCGCAAGCATGTACCGGGATACGATGAGCGTCGCACAAAGCACGGCATGCGTCCGCAGACCAACCGTCCTCCTCGTACAGGGAGCCGCTAACGCGCGTGCGTCGGCTGAGCTGCCGGTGCCCGTGATGACGTTTGGTGAGGCGAGCACCTCGGCCGTACTCAATACCCTCTACGCGCTTCTGAGCGAGGGAGGTGACCTCACCCTCGTCAGCATTGCGAACTACTCGCACCAACCTCTCGACACCGTCGCCGCCATCGTCAGCGCCCTCGGTACTACGATGGCGAGCACAGGCGAGACAGAATTCGAGCCCTTTAGGGCCGTTCTTGCCCCCACCCTTCCCCAGACGACCGGTCAGCCCAGTGACGTGCAAGCACGTCTGACAGCGCCCTCAAGCGCCAATGGCACTTCGACCGGTACGACACCACACAGAGAGCAGCCGCCGTCACCTCTCGGCGGCTGCGGGGGCATTTGCAGACTGACCGTGGGAGCCGTCGCGTTCTCATTGGTCATGGGACTCATTTACAGACTGACACGCGCATGAGCTTCTACGGCACATCCATTCAAGACTGCCTCTCCCCAAGGACGGAGTACTCTGCACTCGGTGGAGTAACGCAGGGACTTTCCGGCATAGCAGAATCTGCATTTGCGACACTGATCGGTACTGCACCGGATTACGCCGCGTCTCTGACGGATGCAGTGAAGCTGGTGTACGTGCGTGCGAACTACAACGCCAATGTCCAGGCATCAGGTGGCACTCTGCCGTGGAATCCGACGAAGTACTACTCCGAGAAACTCGTCGGGGGCATCATCGGAACCTACCGCACTCTTGCGGGTACCGGTGTGGTCGTACATCTGACAGGTGAGACGATCGCGAGCCCGGCAGCTACGGACGTGTACAACCAAGTCACCGGCAAGCTGCTGAAGAACTATCCGAATCTGAAGGTTGACACGACTCGTACGATCCTGAGGGAGTTCTTCTACGCCACCGTCGATCAAAAGATCGATCCCGAGATCCTGCTGCCTTCGGTGCAGCGCTATCCGACAGCGGGTGCGCAGGCAATGATGGCACAGGGCGAAGAGCAACGCAAGCTCAACGAGGCAAAGGCAGCGCAGGAGAACCAAGGGTTCCTTGGTCAGTTCGGGGCGGCCTTCCTCAATCTGTTCCGAGCGCCGGGTGATCTCGCCTCGGCTGCTACAACGACAGCCAAAGTCGCCGGAATCGGTGTGACAACCGTGGTTGTCACGGGTGCGGGCTTCATGCTCTACGCGATCTACCGCAAGGTTCGCGAGTTCGACGTCAATCGCGGGTTTGCCGAGCAGCAGCGCACCGTACGTGAAGTGGGACCCGCAGCTGCTGCAGCCATTGTCCGGAGGGGACGATGAGCGTTATCGACAGAATCACGTTGACAGATGGCTCGACGGCTAGTCTGCATCGGGAGTCATTGCCTCCCGGGGATGAGGGTGTCTTCAAGACACTGGCTATCATCGAGCGCTTCGTGCTGCGCGACGCCAAAGACCCTCGCGTGGTTGAGATTGCGCGCGCCCACAAGCGTCGCTCAGAGCGAGCCACGGCGAAAGCGCTCTTTGACTACATGGTTGCCAATCATCGGTACGTCGCTGATCCGGAGGATCGAGAGCATTTCACCGCTCCGGTCTACCATCTGACCGGTCGAGCCCCTTTTGCCTACAAGGACTGCGACGATCTGGCAGGCGCTATGGCTGCGCTGCTGACCGCTGCCGGCATTCGCAATGCCCTGAAGGTCATCGCATGGCGCAAGACGGATCCGCCGGGACAGTTCACGCATGTCTATAACGTGGCTGATCTCGACGGCGTCTGGACACCCATGGATCTGGTCATGCGAGAGAAGGGATTCGCCAATGAGAAGCGGCCGATCATCCGCTCCGCTGAGTGGATCATTGGCCGTGGACGGTCTCAGTCCCAGATTGATACAAGCCGAGGACTCGCAGATGAGTTCGTCTACCCGGACATCAACTGGGAAGCGATCGGCAAGGACATTCTGACTCGTGCGTTACCCAAGCCGGTCGGCAATGGCGAGAACGTCGGCGAGGTACTCCGGCAGCACATGGTTGCCATTTGTGTCACGAGCGTCAAGCAGCAGCTTCTTGCCAACAAAGGCAAGCTGCTGCTCGCAGGCACCGTTGCCGCAGCGGGCTTCACGACCATCGGCTTCGTAGCAGCAGTGGTCACGCAACGCCTCAGGCGGCCCACCCATGCTTCGTCAGACGCTACCAAGCGCGGAGGCAAGAAGTGATCATCGACTACCTTTCTGACCACTTGGGATGCGGATGCCATCGAACGCTGGCAGACGCCATCGGGATCGGCGCAGACGCCTCGGGCAATGGACTGGGAACCATCCCGACGGACGCGATGCTCAGCGCGGCCACGACCGTCGCCGCGTCACGACCGACAGCCATGAGCGCCCCAGCAGTGCCCGCAGTGCGGGAGTACCCGTACCCATCGGCGGCTCCACCGGCAATGGATAACAGTCGCTCGTTCGCGCCGATCTATCCGGCGAAGCGTCCCTGTAGAACGTGTGGACGCGGTGACGTGAACGTCAATGTCAACGTTGCCACCGGTGGAAGCACCTCCACAACCGGCGGCAGTAGCGCTGGTGCCGGAACATCCGCGACCGGGGCGGACGATCAGACAGTAGGTCAGCCATCATCAGCACCGACGCGTGCGACGCCGTCGAGGGCTGAGATCCGTGAAGAGGTTCGCAAGGCCATCGAGGACTCTCGGCCATCGTTTGAAGGGAGCAGAGCACCGACCCGTGTTGAGTATCGACCATTTGCCGTGCCGGTCGACCGCGTCGTTCGGACAACGGAGTACAAACCCTTTGCCGTCGTTTGGGACCGCATCAAGCGGACGTTCGTCAATCGAGACGTACAGCACCCGATCGACCGCGTACGGACCATCCCGGGCAAGGTGGTCAAGGGGAGCTTCGAGGGGGCACCACGCGCATGAGGTTGACGATCCCACACTACCCGCTATCGGACGCACCATCGGACATGGGCAGCTTGATCCGGTGCGTAGCTATGGCCTTTGCGGCGACGCCATGGTGGGAGACAGCAAAGGGTAATCGCGATCCCTGGATCGACGATCTGTGGGCGTGCTATCACGCGTATGGCAATTACGGCGCCTATTGCGTCGTAGGTGCCTATGCCATCGTCGCCGGAGCCTACGATGCGGCTGCCCGCATCGGCAAACTCGCCTGCCTCCATGGATTTCCAACACGTCCCGTCGAGGGTTCGCCCAACCGAGAGCGAACGCTCTACGGAAACGTGTACCGCACCTATCAGGAGATCGCACGTGCCGCCATGGTCAGCGTTGGCGCTGAACCCGAGGTTGGGAGTGTGTTCTTTCGCGCAAGCAACGATCAAGGCTACAATCACGCCGGCGTCATCATTGACATTCCGAGAACACCGGATGTCTGGATTCGGACCGTCGAGGCCAACACGGCCGTCTCTGGGGGAGCAGGCATCGCCAAGGGCTTTGCCGTCATCGACTATTCCCAAGCAGCCTATGAGCGCTACGTGGACCGCCCGTTTACGAAGCCGGCAGATGCCGCACGTCACTATGGCGGCGAAACGCTTCGAGGTTGGCGTTACGCGTACTTCAACCGCGCTTGCTCCTTCACAGGTCCGATCGACCTGCGATCCTTCATGGTCTGTCCCGGCGTGGAAGTCACGTGCGTCGATGCAACAGTGCCACCCCCGGCACCGACGCCACCGGCCTGCGACATCACGAAGCAGCCGTCACCTCAGGCTAACGACGCCGAGTACACGCCATGGACACTCTTCACGAACGAGTATCCGAAACGCTTGCTGAGCGGTGGGACAACCTACATGGGCGCTGAGCGCCGTGACACGAGTGTCGCGGCCACTGAGCAGCTGCGGCCGTCCCGTGACATGCTCGCCTCCGGCGCCATTCAAGTATCAGACGATGGCTGCTGGGTGCGGTACCGATTGGCAGACCTGCCGGTCAGGGATGGGAACCCTCCTGTGCCGTCAACGTGCAAGGAAGAGCTGCTGCTGCGTTCGGCATGCGATCCAGATGACGGCCAAGGCAAGCGTACGATTCTCCGTTTTCCGTCGCAGGGAGACATCCTTGCGCTCGGTGATCTGTCGAACCGAGGGGCTCGTGAGAGCCTGTTTTCGTCAGTGATCCCGCGTAACGACTTCATGGGTCGTGGGTATGACTCGCGTGTTCGGCAAGCCTTTGACATGGTGCCGATGCTGCAGATGGAGAATACGCAGGTGTTCAACCTCGTCGAGTCATCTGAACTCTATGCCGTCTTTGAGACCCTAAGCCTCTGGGGCCCGAACCCGCACTTCCTGCGCATTGAACGCACGGCACTCCCCGGGGGCGTAGGCGGAGGATATGCCGAGCGACTGGCGGAGTATTACGCAAACGAGTCCGGGGGACTCATCATCCTCGCCGAGCAGACGGAAACCGCCGGCCTGCGGGCACAGTTTCCCGTATTGCCCTATTACACCACGGACGCATTCGGCAACCGTCGCATCGTCGGCACGTTCCCCCAGACAACGCTGCGTGCATACCTCGAAGCGTACGACCGGCAGCAGGCTACGTCCCGACGCCCACTTGTGGTCGTGTGGACCGGTCAGCCGGTCACTACATGGGACGCGCTGCGTGGACCGCTCGGCTTCATCACCGGGCTGATCCCCGGCGTTGGTCCGGTGGTATCGCGATCCTTGACGGTCATTGACGACATCATCAACGGCCGTGGAAGCGCCGTAGATCTCGCCTTTCGCCTGACGGGTGCGTTGACATCGGCACTGGGCGAAGGAACACTAGGCGCGAAGCCCTTTGGCGTGGATGCCAGCGTGTTTCGAGACATTGCGGACAACTCCCGACGTGCCGCAGCTGTGTACAGCCGATTCCAAGGCCCCGGTAGCGTGCTGTCAAAAGCCATTGGAATTGCAGCCGAGTTCGGGAGGCAGTTTCCGTCGACTGTGACTTCCCTCAGGGAGACATTCGCCAACGAGGAACGGTGGCTTCGGAATGCGGCCGGTGATATCGAGCGCGTGTGGAGCGGTGCGCTTGGTGACATTCGGTCGACCGTGCATGGCGTAGCCGATGGAATCATCCATGATAAGATGATCGGTCTCGTCGGCATCCCCGGCGGCATTGATGCAGCATTTGCCAATGTCGCCGCCAGTGCCGCCTCTGCAGTATCATCGGCCTCGCAACTGTGGTTCATACAGGAGCTCCTGACAACGAAGCCTGACGGCTCGTTGCTTGCAGCTATTCCGGGAGTGCACCGCATCGTGAGCAATATTCTTGGTGTGGAGACCTTCTTCAGACAGGATGTCGGCTCACCGGTCACGCATGCGTCGCTTGCCGCCATCGCGAGCGGACGCAAGGTCCTTGATGGTGCCCTTGACGGCCTAACCCTCGCCTCGCTCATCAACAAGGCAGAGGACTTTGCTCGCAAAGGCTGGGACTTCACGCTGCCGCTCACGTTGCCACCAGAGAAGCGGGAATGCTTTGCACACGAGATCCGCGTGGTGACTGGGCTTGAATGCTGCACGCCGCGCAGGGTCTTCTGCGGTGTATGCTACGCAC
>VFFB01000097.1 GCA_018882585.1 Candidatus Kapaibacterium sp. | reverse complement strand
CTGGCACCAATCACGCGTCCTACAAGACCTGCATCGGTGATGCAGCTCATGCCCTCACGCACGCCTTGGTCCGTCCCCTTGTTGATCGTGGCATAGTTGCGCAACTGCGTCGTCGTCTTCCCCGACACGTCCGCAGCGATCAGCCGGAAATCGGTGTACTTGGGCAGTTCCAGCATGCGGCGCAGCACGGCATTTTCGACCAGCGCCTGACGGCTGCGAGAACTCTCGACAGATAGCTGCAGATTAAGCTCGCGAAGTGCCGTGTTCTCGCTTTTCAGCGCCACGGGATTGGGGATCCATGCAAAGGCGGACTGTATCCAGCCGATAGAGCCTACGATCACGGCGCGGAAGCCGCCAAGACGACTCAGGTTGCCCACGCTCATCAAGGAAAGCGACATCACGATGAGCGCACTCAGCGTGATGTAGTTCTTGTAGCGAACGACAAAGGCGATGAACCGTTGCATGGCCGTAGGGCGAGGCCTAGTAGCGCTTGGACTTGATCAGGACCGACGAGTAGCCGTTCAGATCCTCAAGGACCTTCCCCGTACCGCGTACGACGGCCGTCAGCGGATCCTCGGCAACGTGCACCGGCAGCGAGGTCTCCTGGCGCAGGCGCTCGTCGAGCCCCTTGAGCAAGGCACCGCCCCCTGTGAGAATGATGCCACGGTCGAAGATGTCGGCCGAGAGCTCCGGCGGTGTCTTTTCGAGCAGATTAAGGACGGCCTCGACGATAACAGTGACGTTCTCGTTAAGGGCCTCGCGGATCTCTTCGCTCGAAATGATGATGGACTTGGGAATGCCGCTTACCATGTCGCGGCCCTTGACCTCGATCTCGAGTTCTTCGTGCAATGGATAGG
The DNA here is from genome assembly GCA_018882585.1 of Candidatus Kapaibacterium sp. Classification (GTDB taxonomy): domain Bacteria; phylum Bacteroidota; class Ignavibacteria; order Kapaibacteriales; family Kapaibacteriaceae; genus ZLKRG46. Next base: position 8,895 of record VFFB01000097.1, on the reverse strand, counting down.
CCGATCCAACATTGCACTTGATGATCTCGGCCGTACGGTCGCCGATCAGGATGTTGTGCTGGCGCTTGAAGTAGTTGACGATCGAATTTGTGAGCTCGTCGCCGGCTATGCGTATCGATTCGTCGGCCACGATGCCGCTCAGGGCAATGACGGCGATCTCGGTGGTACCACCGCCAATGTCCACGATCATGTTGCCCATGGGCTCGTGAACGTCAAGGCCGACGCCAATGGCGGCTGCCATGGGCTCGGCAATGAGATGCACTTCTTTTGCACCGGCATGCTCGGCAGAGTCACGAACGGCCCGCTTCTCCACCTCGGTGATGCCGGACGGAACACAGATGACCATGCGGCGAGCGGGTTGCCACGATGCCGACACCTTCCGAATGAAGGCTCGCAGCATTCCCTCGGCGATCTCGAAGTCGGCGATCACGCCGTCCTTCAGCGGTCGGATGGTCTTGATCTCACGATGCGTCCGCCCGACCATCTCCTGCGCCTCGTGTCCGATGCTGATGATATGCTTGGACGTGCGGTCAAAGGCCACAATGGATGGCTCGTTCAGCACGATCCCCTTGCCCTTCTGCCAAATAAGGGTGTTTGCCGTGCCGAGGTCGATGCCGACATCGTTCGTAAGAATTCCGAACCGAGCCATGGAGATGGTTGCGTCTGTTTGCGTACGAGAAATCGAGGATGCCGAAATTACGAAAAAGGATGAGGGGGCGAGGGGTATCTTTGTAGATGCGTATTGGACATGTGGAGGTGGACCAGGGAATCCTGCTGGCACCAATGGAAGACGTTACGGATCTTCCCTTCCGGCTGATCTGTCGACGTTATGGCGCCGACATCGTCTACACGGAGTTCATTTCGAGCGACGGGCTGGTGCGTGACGCCCGAAGGTCGATGGAAAAACTTCGTCTTGCCGACGAGGAGCGCCCCGTGGCGATCCAGATCTTCGGCGGCGATATCGATGTGATGGTCGAAGCCGCTCGACGGGCCGAAGAGTCCGGGCCCGACTTCGTCGACATCAACTTCGGCTGCTGGGTAAAGAACGTCGTCGTCCGCAATGCCGGCGCCGCCCTGCTTAAAGATCCGCCACAGATGCAGAAGCTGACCAGGGCCATTGTTGATGCCTGCAAGGGTCCGGTGACCGTCAAAACGCGACTTGGCTGGAGCCGTGACAACATCGTTATCCTAGACGTTGCCCGCATGCTTGAAGACGCAGGCGCCGCAGCCCTGACGGTGCACTGTCGCACGCGCGACATGGGCCACGACGGCGAGGCCGACTGGACTTGGATCCCACGCATCAAGCAGGTTGTAAACATTCCCGTGATCCTGAATGGTGACGTCAAGACGCCGCAGGACGTACAACGCGCCTTCGATACGACCGGTGCCGATGCCGTGATGATCGGCCGTGCCGCCATCGGTCATCCATTCCTGTTCAGACGTGCCAAGCAATACATGGCCACAGGCGAGGAACCTGCCGAGGTGCACCATCGGGAGCGTATCAAGACGTGTCTTGAGCACCTCGCGCTTGAACTAGCCCATAAGCCACAACGTCGCGCCATCCACGAATTCCGCAAGCACTACGGCGGCTACCTGAAGGGAATGCCCCACAACTCCCCCGTCCGCCAAGATGTGGTCCGGTCTGAGTCCTACGACGAGATCGAAGAGCGGATGCTTCGCTATGCCAACGAACTCGATGAAGTCATGGCGTGATTCCGTGACGTGAAATCACCGCCGTCATCCGAGTAGCTTTGCAGCCAATGACCGACTTCCCGACTCTGCGCGTTCCGGCGGCACCGATGGTGATCGCTGTGAGTGGCGGCTGCGACAGTATGACGCTGCTGCACGCCGTCCTGCGTGCGGCAGAACGCCCCGAGCTGATCCACGTCGTCCACGTCAATCACCACCTGCGCGGCCAGGAGAGCGACGCCGACGAACAGTTCGTACGAAAGGCCTGCGCCGACCTTGGCGTGGAGTGCTACGTCGCCTCACGCCCCGTCGATCCGTCGGCGTCGGGCATCGAAGCATCCGCACGCGACGCACGCTATCGCGTCTTCGTCGACGTCTCGCAACGCGTTGGCGCCAGCCACGTGCTGACGGCCCACACAGCCGATGACCAGGCAGAGACGGTGCTGATGCACCTTGGCCGCGGCAGCGGCCTGGACGGAATGCGGGGCATGCCGGAGGAGCGCACGTTGGCCGAGGGCATCACGTTGATGCGGCCACTGCTGCGAACACCTCGACGGCTGGTGCGCGAAATGGCGCACGCCTGGGATCTGCGATGGCGCGAAGACGCCTCCAACAACGACCTTCGGTATACGCGTAACCGTATCCGCCATACGGTGCTGCCGTCGATGGTAGAGATCTTCGGACCAAGCGTCGTTGAACGCATCGCTCGAACTGCCGGCCTGATCGACGATGCTCGCAGCATCGTGGCCGACGTCGTCCGCGACCACGTGCGGCACGGCGTGACCGTCGACGAGGACTCCGCCTGCATTGATATCGACATGCTGCGGTCGTGCTCCGACGGTCTGCGCCGACAGGTCCTGCGAGCCGTCCTGCATGAGGTGCTGGACGATGCAGCCGCCGATGCGGCCGCCGTTGAACGCGTCGCCGCGCTGGTCGATGCCGAAGCCGGTAGCCGAGCCTCCGTCCGCAACCACCTTATGGCGATCCGTGAGCGAAATGCCATTGTGCTGACATTCCAAACTCAGCCAACATCGTTCAGTCTTGCGATCACGCGTCCCGGCACGTATGTTGCCGGACATTCCACGCTGTCTGTATTCGTGCATGATGTTGCCACGGTGACGGTCGATCGTGACCCTGCAGTGGCATACTTCGACGTCGATGCCATACACGGCAGCCTGCTGTGGCGAGTATGGGCCGACGGAGACAGGCTACAGCCACTTGGAATGGACGGTACGGCACTTGTCAGCGACCTGCTGACCAATGCCAAGGTGCCGTCGGCTCATCGACGCGAAGCAATGGTGCTCTGCGACGACGTGGGCATTGTGTGGGTCTGCGGACTGCGCCTTGCCGATCGCGTCAAAGTACATGTCGCTACGCGCAGCGTCTACCTCGCAACCTACACTGCCCCTTTCATTCAGCCATCGAATCCCTGACATATCATGTCCAACGATATCATCCGCGTTCACGATCGCACCTTTCGCCCTTACATCCATCGTCACGAGATCGACGAGATCGTGTCGAATCTGGCCACACGCATCAACCGTGATTTTGCCGGACAGGAACTTGTCGTCCTGATCATTTTGAAAGGGGCAATGATCTTTGCTGCCGACCTGGTGCGGAAGATCAACGTACCGTGCGTTATCGAGACGCTGCGGGCTTCGAGTTATCGCGACAGCATGTCGTCGGGAATCCTTGAGATCGAGGCCGCCCTGCCGAACGTAACCGACCGGAACGTGCTGATCGTCGAGGACATCATCGACACCGGAAAGACGGTGATCGAACTCACGAAGGTGCTGGCCGGCATGTCACCTGCCTGCATCACCGTGGCCACCCTGCTCAGCAAGCCCGCTTCGCAGGTCGAGCCAATGGCCATCGAGTACGTGGGTCGCGAGATCGCTTCGGACTTCGTTGTGGGCTACGGCATGGACTACGCAGGATATGGCCGTGAGCTTGACGCGATCTGGGTGGTAAATCCCGACACCGAGGAATAACAACGCTGTACATGAAGCCAGGCCCTTGTTCGTCCTAGCGGCCTACACACGGAGAACGTATGTCCGAACGAAACAACAATATGCGTCCACAGAAGCAACGCCCGCAGCAGGGTCCGGATGACGACAATGATCTGACGATGTCGCGCATCCTTCGCAATGTCCTTGTATGGGTTGGCATCCTTGTCAGCCTTGTCATGGTTGGCATGTTGATGATGGGTGGTCAAAAGCAGGAATGGCCGCTGACGTACAATGAGTACCTGGAAGTCGTGCAGCAGAATCGCGTGCAGTATGCTACGGTTACCAAGACCCAGCTGAATGACTATGAGTTCCACGGCACGCTGAAAGAGCCGATGACGATCATGCGTGACGGACGCTCGGTCGAGATCAAGAATTTCCGTACGAAGCTTGGCGTCATCGACAGTCAGACCGAGGCGCTGTGGCGTCAGCACGGCATCGGCTGGTCCTACGAAAGTGGCGATTCGCCATGGTGGGTGTCCATCCTGAGCTTCCTGCCGTGGGTGCTGCTGCTGGTGGCCTTCTTCGTGATGACGCGGCGCATGCAGATGGGCGGCGGCGGAACGAAGAACATCTTTTCGTTTGGCAAGAGCCGTGCACGACTGCAGACCGAGGGCCAAGGAACGGTAACGTTCCAAGATGTATCCGGTGCCGACGAAGCGAAGGAAGAACTGAAAGAGATCATCGACTTTCTGCGTGATCCGTCGAAGTTTACCCGCCTTGGCGGAAAGATCCCCAAGGGTGTCCTGCTGCTCGGACCTCCGGGAACGGGCAAGACGCTGCTGGCGCGCGCCGTTGCCGGCGAAGCCGGTGTGCCGTTCTTCTCGATTTCGGGCGCAGACTTTGTCGAAATGTTCGTCGGCGTTGGCGCAAGCCGCGTCCGCGACCTGTTCGAGCAGGCCCAGAAGCAGTCGCCATGCATCGTCTTCATCGACGAGATCGACGCCGTTGGACGTCACCGTGGTGCCGGCCTTGGCGGTGGGCATGACGAGCGCGAGCAGACGCTGAATCAGTTGCTGGTCGAGATGGACGGCTTCGAACAGAACTCGGGCATCATCATCATTGCGGCAACGAATCGGGCCGACGTGCTCGATCCCGCCCTGTTGCGTCCCGGACGCTTCGATCGTCAGGTCGTTGTGGATCGTCCCGACCTGCCCGGTCGACTAGGCATCCTGAAGGTTCACACCCGAAAAGTGCCCGTGGCCAAGGACGTGGCCCTGGACGTGATCGCAAAGGGCACGCCCGGCATGAGCGGTGCCGATCTTGCAAACCTGGTGAACGAGGCTGCCCTGCTGGCCGCACGCCGCGGCAGTACCGAAGTGTCGATGTTCGACTTCGAGAACGCCAAGGACAAGGTCATCATGGGCGTCGAACGCAAGAGCATGGTGATCTCGGAGAAGGAAAAGGAAACGACAGCCTATCACGAGATCGGACACGCCCTGGCCGGCAAGCTGCTGGCCGACAGTGATCCGGTGCACAAGGTGACGATCATTCCGCGCGGTCGAGCTCTTGGCGTGACGTCGTACCTGCCCAACGAGGACTTCCACACGATGAGCCGCGAACGACTGATCACACGGTTGATTACCCTGCTGGCCGGTCGCGCTGCCGAACGCGTCGTGTTCGGACAATTGAATACCGGCGCCGCGAACGACCTTGAGCGTGCCACGGCGATCGCCCGCAAGATGGTGTGCGAGTTTGGCATGAGCGACATCGTTGGCCCGGTCCGCTACGCAAGTCAGCACGACGAAGTGTTCCTCGGACGCGAGATCTCGCAACCGCGTGACCATTCCGAAGAAACGGCCCGCGTGATCGATTCCGAAGTACGTCGCATTATCGTCGAAGCCGAAACCTCGGCCGAGACGCTGATGCGCGACAACCTCGAATTGCTGCACCGCTGCTCGCGGGCTCTGGTCGAACGCGAGATCCTTGACGCCGCCGAACTCGACATCCTGATCGCCGGCAATGAGCTTCCACCAGCGATCAGAAATATCGACGAGCTGCGTGCCCGTCTTGCCAAGGAGCGCGAGAACGCCCCATCCAAGACAACGGTCGCTTCCCCGTCGATCCCTCCCGATGCAACGCCCGGCATCAGCCCGGCCTGATGCACGCGTGCACGATCAGCCTCTACATGGAATCACCGAACATCGGGGCCCTCAAGGCCCCGATGTTCGTTCGTCCATCATCATCCCCAGCTGGAACAACCTGCCCTACCTCCGGGCATGCGTCGAGGCGATACGTCAACACTCGACCTTTCGTCACGAGATCATCGTGCACGTCAATGATGGGGGCGACGGGACACTTGCATGGGTGCGTGCCGAAGGACTCTCCTTCACGCATAGCGCCGACAACGTTGGCGTTTGCCATGCGCTGAACGCTGCTGCAGCGCTGGCCACGACGCCGTACATCGTCTTCATGAACGATGACATGATCGTCCTCCCCGACTGGGATGCGCAGCTCTGGGCTGTGATCGACGAGCTTGACCACGACCGCTGGTTTCTGAGTGCGACGATGATCGAGCCACGGGCCACAGGCAATCCCTGCGTCGTTGTTGCCGATTATGGCGACACGCCGGAGCGGCTACGTCGCGACGACCTGCTGCGCGACCTGCCGCGGCTGCGCCGCGATGACTGGAGCGGGGCCACGTGGCCGCCCAACGTTGTGCCCCGTTCGTTGTGGGAAGCCGTTGGCGGTTACTCGGTCGAGTTCAGCCCCGGCTTCGGGTCAGACCCCGATTTCAGCATGAAGCTCTGGCAGCACGGCGTACGCCTGTTCCTAGGCGTTGGCTCCAGTCTTGCCTACCACTTCCAAGCCAGAAGTACCGGCAGAGTCGTCCGCAACGACGGACCGGCGACATTCCTGAAGAAATGGGGCGTGACGGTGGGTACGTTCAACAGACATTTCCTGCGACGCGGAGAGGCCTACAGGGGGCCGCTGACAGAACCGTCCGGACTGCACTATGCATTCGACCGCCTTCGGTCGAGCCTGAAGCGTCGCTGAGCTCAGGCCTTCAGTTTCATGAAGATCTTCTCCGGAAGTATCCTGATCAGCGCCATGACAGGACGCCAGAACCACGGCGCATAGATCGACGCGGTACCTCGCCTGACGGCTGCGGCAACATTGGCCGCAACCGTATCGGCAGATGCGAAGAGCGGATTCTTGGGCAGATGCGACGTCATGGGCGTGTCTACAAAGCCGGGCTTGACGGTGATGACACGCACACCATAGGCTGCTGCCCTGGCACGCAGTCCCGAAGCATAGGCCGTGACAGCCGCCTTGGCGGCACCGTAGGTGTAGTTGCTGGCGCGGCCACGCTCGCCAGCCACCGACGAGATGACGACGGCCGTACCCTGACGTTGATCGATAAGCTGATTTACAAAGCGATGCATGATCGAGATCATGCTGTCGGCATTGAGCGAAAACGTCGCAATGGCATAGTCGGGATCGACGTCACAGCGGTCCTGCTCCGGCAGCACACCATGTGCGATCACCACGAGGTCGATCGACGGCATGGCGGCGCATGTCTCGTGGACGACGCGTGCATGATCGGCCAGATCCGCAAGATCGGCTGCAACAATGCTCACGATGGCGGCACCACGAATCGTCAGATCGTCGGCAATGGCCGAAGCGCGATCGGCATCGCGCGCAACCAGCACAAAGGAGCTGCCCGTCAGGTAGCGCTCGGCGATGGCCCTTGCAATGGCCGACGTGGCACCGACGATCACGATGTTCGTTGGATTCATAGCGGCTCCTGTGTGACCCTTCGCCAGAACGTCGACGAAAAAGCAGGGTCGAGATAGTGTCGAAACTTGGTCAGGCCCGGGAACGAAGCCCGGAACGTAGCGGCCGACATACGGCTGTCCTTGGCCGGATACAAGGCACCGCCCGCGTCGATCACCAGTCCGTCCAACCGGTCGAACAACCGCTGCATCGCCGCCCCCTGATTGGCAAGATCGAGGGAGAGCGTGATGCCGGGTCTGGGAAACGACATCATGCCCGGCGATGCGATCGTCCCGAATGTCTTCAGGACGCCAAGAAAGCTGGCGATCCCGGCCCGACGGAGTTCGATGAGGATGGTACGGACGGCGTGTCGTTCGGATAACGGCACAACGAATTGGTACTGCAGCATTCCACGAGCACCGTACAGTCGGTTCCATGAACCAATGGCATCAAGCGGCCAGAAGAACGGCACGATGTCGCTTACAAATCGGCTATGCCGTGCCTGCTGCCGATGGTGGTACAGCGTGTTGAAAAGGCCGACGGTACTGCGGTGCAACAGCCATTCGGGTGCTTCGACAGGGATGGTAATGCGTGGCGGACGCGATAACGAGGCTGTCGAGCACTCTCCGTCGTGGGCATGATTGCCACGGATGACGTGGCCGCGGCCGGCGAGACGTTCCGAGGCCGTCGTATCGATCCAGGTGACGGTGTACTCAAAGGCCTCGTCGGATTCTTCCAGCACATCCATTGCCTCGTCGAGAGAACGAACCTTGACACGATCGACATTGATGGATGTTGATGCGATCGGCATCAACTGCACTTCTACCCAGGTGATGATGCCGGTCAGGCCAAGGCCGCCAATGGTAGCCCGGAAGAGATCTGCATGTTCCGTCGGCGAACAGACGTATCGCGTCCCGTCGGATCGAAGGAGTTCGAATCGCAGGACGTGACATCCGAACGTCCCGCGACGATGATGATTCTTTCCATGGATATCGTTGGCCACCGCTCCGCCGATCGTCACGTAGCGCGTTCCGGGAACAACGGGCAGGAACCACCCACGGGGAATCGTCAGTCGAAGCAGTTGCTCCAACGTGATACCGGCCTCGGCGCGGATGACGCCATACTCGGCGTCGAAGGCCTGTACGAGCGACATGGCAGAGGTACGGACGATGGTACCCCCGTTGTTCAGGCAGACGTCACCATAGCTGCGTCCACAGCCGTACGCCAGCATTGGGGCATCATCGTTATCCCACATTGGTGCCTGTCCCGACCATGGCATTGCAAGAACCCGTTTGGGCGTAGCCTGTGGCATGCGACCCCACGACGCAAGATCATCACGGCGCTTCGTCATCTGGCGATCAGAGCGATGGCTGCAATCACGGCGGCGACGATATAGCTGGTAGTGTCGCGTACGGCAAAGACGATGGGATCGTCGTGCATTTTGCGGCGGTTGGCAATAAACCAGATCCGCGCGATCCAGAAC
>VFFB01000096.1 GCA_018882585.1 Candidatus Kapaibacterium sp. | reverse complement strand
CTCCTGAGCTGGTCCGTTGGTACGCTGGCCTTTACTCGCGCCGCACGGCGCATCGACCCCGGACTGCTGAACAAGACACGGCTGTTACTTGCCGTGTTCGGCACGGGAACGATCGCCTGCATTGCCTATGGCCATTGGCCGTGGGAGTTGCTGACCACGCCGTCGGCAGCCGCCTGGCTGTGGCTTACGTTGTCGGGGATCGTGGGGCTGACCGTGGGAGACTTTTTCGGCTTCACATCACTGATGATCTTGGGCGCCCGACGTCAGAGTGTTGTCGGCACGGTGGCTCCCGTCTTTGCCCTTGTTGGCGGCTGGCTGTTGCTTGGCGAGCGGCTGACGTGGCTGAGTCTTGCCGGCACCACATTTGCCGTCGGCGGCGTGATGTGGTCAATGTCCGGCGCCGAGGAGCGCAGCGACGTCCATAAAGAAGGCTACGGCTCGTTCTCGACCGGCATTCTGATGGCCATTGGCGGCGCCGCCTGTCAGGGCTTCGGTCTTGTGCTGGCCAAGATGGGCATGCAGGCCGACGGCGTTGGTGCAATGATACCGCCGTTTCATGCAGCCTTCATGCGCATGGTGGCAGGCTTTTCCTCGATCTATGTGTTCGACCGGATCCGACGTGCTCCGGCGGTACGCATGGCCGATGCATTCCGGTCAACCTCGGCCCTGCGCCCCATGCTGCTGGGCGCCATCAGCGGCCCCATCCTTGGCGTCTCGATGTCGCTGCTAGCAGCCAGTCGACTTGGTGCAGGCATGGCGCAGACGATCTTTTCGATGGTGCCCTTCGTGGTGATGGGCATTGTGACCGTGATGGAGGGAGAGCCGCTCCGTCCGCGCGTCGTCGTTGGCGCACTTGTCGCTATCGGCGGCGTCATCCTGTTATTGAACATCTAACCGGCGACGTACCGTCCGCCGTCCACTCGGAGATTCCATGAGCACGAAAGAAATCCACGACCTTATGACGTCTGTCGGCATTCCCGAAATCCTTGACGATCCGGATGCGCTTGCCACGTTGTCGGACGAGTCAATGGAGAAGCTGCTGCTTGCCCGCCAGCTTGCTGCGCAGGCCGTAGAGCAGCATTCTACCGACGGAGTGCTGATCGACCTGCTGTACACGGCACACATGTCCGTAACATCGGCTCGTTACCTTCATGCCGTCCTGGCCGCAGGCGAGCCTGTCAATGCCCCCTCACCTGCCGACCTGATTCGACTGTGGTCGGGCGACCCACTCCGTATCGTTGACAAGGGGGCGGTGCGTGACCTTGTGGCATCGACGGTGACGATCGACACGCTGACGAAGTCCGGCCTGCCGGCCGAAGCAGAACCGCTGCTGAGCTTCACGGCCGAACCGAAGCGCCTGACGGATGCCGAGCAGATCGAAGCCGGTGAAGACGACTATGCGTCGTACTTCGACGCCTACTGGGTGATCGGCGCAACAGAGCAGGACGACGTGGTGGCCATCGACGAACGTGCCGATGGCGTGGTCGTCGTACTCGACCGTGACTGGGGCTTCTTTGCCATGCAGTACATGAATGCCAGCGTGGCGCACCTGCTGCTGACGCTACAGGCCTTTGCAGACATGCTGGATTCTGTCGACCCCGAAACGATGGCCGAGCACTTTCCGAACATCGTCGTGCCCGAGCATCAGCGCATGACCTTCATTGCCAAGGTCGAAGGCATCGACCCCGGAGCGATGGCCGAAGGTTCCTTCTGGTACGAGGAAGTGGCCGCGCTTGCAGCGCCGTCTGCTGACTGACTTTCGGCGACAACACGCTGAAACACAACGGGGCGATCCTTTCGGATCGCCCCGTTCGGTATTGACCTATTGTGCTTGCGACGCGTTTACTTGGCGATGGCAAACGAGCGGCGCTCGCGGATCACCACCACCTTGATCTGTCCGGGATATTCCATCTCGCCTTCGATACGCTTGGCGATATCGTTGGCGATCTGGTCGGCGCGCAGATCGTCGATACGATCCGGCTCGATCATCACGCGGATCTCACGTCCGGCCTGGATGGCATACGTCTTGGTCACGCCATCGAAGGACGTTGCGATCTCTTCGAGCTGCTGCAGACGCTTGATGTAGTTCTCGAGCGACTCGCGGCGAGCACCCGGACGGGCACCGCTGATGGAGTCTGCCGCCTGCACAAGCACGGCGATGGGACTCTCCATCTCGATGTCGTCGTGGTGGGCACCCACGGCATTGACGATCAGCGGATGCTCCTTGTACTTCTTCGTCAGCTCCATGCCCAGCAGTGCGTGCGGACCTTCGATGTCGCGGTCAACGCACTTGCCCACGTCGTGCAGCAGGCCTGCACGCTTGGCAAGGTTCACGTCAAGCCCAAGCTCATTGGCCATGATGCCGGCCAGGTAGCCAACCTCGATGCTGTGGGCCAGCAGGTTCTGTCCGTACGAGGAGCGATAGCGCATCCGACCGATGTAGTGTACAAGCTCGGGGTGGACGTTATGGATGCCGAGTTCCATGAGGGCGTTCTCGCCAACGCGGACAAGTTCTTCTTCGAGTTCCTTACGGACCTTGTCGACGACCTCTTCGATGCGGGCCGGGTGGATACGACCATCCTGCATCAGGCGCTCCAGGGCCACGCGCGCAGTCTCGCGGCGGAAGGCGTCGAAGCCCGAGATCACCACGGCCTCCGGCGTATCGTCGATGATCAGGTCGATGCCAGTTGCCGCTTCGAAGGCGCGGATGTTACGCCCTTCCTTACCGATGATGCGGCCTTTCATCTCGTCGTTCTGGATCGGCACGACCGACACGGTGTTCTCGACGCTGATGTCTGATGCCGTGCGCTGAATGGCCTGCAGCACGATGCGTTGTGCTTCCTTGCGGGCGCTGACCTTGGCATCATCGCGGACGTCCTTGACCAGCTGTGCAGCTTCGGCCTTGGCGTCGTTCACCATGTTGTCGACCAGATACTTCTTCGCGTCTTCGCGGCTCATGCCGGTGATACGCTCCAGACGTGCCGTCTGCTCGTCCAGGACGCTTGATACTTCCTTGAGCTTACTGTCGATGGTGGCCTGCTTCTTGGCCATCTCTGTTTCGATCGACTGTTGCTTGGCGATCAGGTCACCTTCGAGCGAGGAAAGCTGACGTTCCTTCTTGTTGATGATCTCGAGTTTACCGTCGATCCCCTCTTCGCGCTTCCGCAGTTCCTTCTCCAAGTTGCGCAGCTTGGCGTCTTTCGAGTCACGTTCCGAATCGGCCTGGCGTTTCTGCTTCTGAATCTCTTCCTTAGCTTCAAGCAGCCGTTCTTTCTTGAGGGCGTTCGCCTCTTTATTCGCCTCGTCAGTGATGCTCTTTGCCTGCTTCTCGGCGTCGGCCAGCAGGCTTGCGGCCGACTTCTTTCCGGCCAGATAGGCGATCAGAAAGCCTATCACAGTGCCGCCGACAGCGACGACCGCTGCCAGAATCATTGGGTCCATAGTGTGCTCCTATGTCGTCAAAAAACAAAAGAGCCGCATCCCACCGCCGTGCGGAGGCGAACCTCCATGCGGATTGATAAAGAACCCGGAATCTACGCACAGCGGGTACCATCCTTTCTGGCGCTGACTTCCACCGGACCGTTCCTCCCGGTACCGGGCCCCGGGGTCGGTCTTCCTTGTTGCCAAGGCTGAGGCCTGTCATTGCCAGACAGAGCCTGGTTCCCTTGTAGGAAACAATTTGTACAGGTTCTTTTTCAACGTGCGACAACGGCGGCAGAATGCGGCTACGCTTTCTTGACGCGACACATGGCGCGAGCGATGTTGGTACACGATTGGTGGCCGTTCTCATTGCACGACGAAGGCGGCAACGGACGGCGTTCAGGGTTCAGGGAAGGGGCTGGCGCGCTGCTCTGTCAAGGTATTGCGCCATTTTTTCCAGTTCGTCGGCTACATACGCAACATCCCGACCATGTTGGTCGACGGTGTCGTGGTAGCGTTCTGCAATGTTCAGGGCTGCCAGCAACGAGAGCGTTGGTGTTGAATGCTCGCGAAGTGCATGTTGTAATTGCTGTATCTGGAGATTGACTTCCCGTACTGATTTCTTGATCTTTTCTTCGTTGTCTCCACGAAGCGTAAGGTCTTTTCCACCGATCGTGACCCGGATCGCTTTTGTCATGGTTGTGCGTCCGCGTTGTCTGAATTATTGGGTGGAAAATTACGAAATACCGAGCAATCCATCGATGCGATAGGCAACATTGTCCAGACGCTGTGCAAGGGCAAGGACCTCGTCCTTGGACAGGACCTGTTGCAGGGTACTGCCCGCAGGGGTGGGCGCCGACACGGCGGCCGGCATGAAGAGTGTCATCTGCGCTGCCATGTCGGGATCTTCGATGTGGCGCAGGCCGGCCTCGCGGTAGCGCAGGACGATGGCCATGGTCCGCTCAAGTTCCTGTTTGACGTCGTCGAGTTCCGTCTGCATATCCACGATCAGCGATTCCTGTTCGCGGTGGCGCATGGCCAGCGGTTCGAGTTCACGCAGGCGTTCCTGCAGCGCTTCCAGGGCGATGAGTTCACGTTCGTGGTCGGCATCGACGGGCTCGGCATGCTGTGCGGCCTTCGCTTCAAGTTCGCCTTGCATGTCGGCCACGGTGGCCTGCAGGTCGACGATGATGTGGTCGCGCTCGCGGATCTGCTGCAGATGTGTGGTGATGGTACGTTCCAACGATGCGACATCGGCGCGGAGCTGTTCGATCTCGGCTTCGAGTTCGGGGTTGACGGGCGACTCAATGGTCACGGCCTGTGCCAGCTCGTCGGTCATGCGCGTCTGCATGGACTCGAGCTCGAGTGCCGCGGCAGCATTAGCGGCACGCAGACGTTCGACCTCGGCAAGCAGCTCGGCGTTGACGGGTGACTCGACCACGACGGCTTCCTTTTGTCGCTCTGCGGCAAGTTCGGCGCGGAGCCCCATGATATCCGTCTGGTACTGCTCATTGGTGGCGCGCAGGGTCATCACATCGGCTTTGAGCGCGGCGATCTCGGCGCGCAGTTCCGTCGTATCGCTGGCCTGGGCCAGGCGCGCTTGCAACCGCGCGTTCTCCTGACGAAGGGTGACGATCGTATCGGCCGACTTGCGGACGGTTTCCCAAAAGCGCAGGACCGCAGCTTCGAGCTCCGGCTGTGCATGGTGCTGCTGTGCCCCTTCCTCTTGGAACAGGTGCTGAGCTTGTTGGTCAGGGTTGATACGTTGTTGCATGGGGACCCTTCACGAATATCAGACGGCGCCGCGGATGGTAGCGTCAAACGTTGATTGCACGGCAGTGATAATGGCGGCGACGGCGGCATCGACGTCGGCATCAACAAGCGTCCGCTCGTCGCTGCGCAGCGTAATGGCAACGCCAAGACTCTTGCGCCCTTCGCCCAGAACCTTTTCGTCGCGGTAGACGTCGAAAATGTCGATGTCGCGCACAAGCTCGGATGCTGCCCGTCGTGCCGCGGAGACGAGGTCGCCGGCGGTGACGGCATCCTTTACGACGAAGGCCACATCGCGGCGGACAGCCGGATAGACGCTTGTAGGACGATACGTGGGACGTGCTGCCGGAGCGAGTCCGATGGACCATTCGGCGGCGTACACATTGCCTTCGGCCTCGGTCTGTTGCACCACGGACGGTTCGATCTGTCCGGCCGTGCCGATACGCTGAGTACCACGCATGATGGCAAGCCGGTTATCGCTCCACATTGTCCCTACAACGTCGGCTGTATCCGGCACCAGCGTCACATCACGCAGGCCTGCCCGGTCGAAGGCATCACGTACCAAGCCCTTCAGGTCGTACAGGTCGAGCGCCCGCGACGCGCTGCTCCAGTGATGTTCGTTGGTACCGGCGATCAGGACGCCCAGACGTTCGTCCTCGGTGACGCCAAGTTCCGACGTCGGATCCTGCATCATCACCTTGCCCTGCTCGACAAGTCGGATGGTTTGTACGCCGTGGCGCTGATTGCGCGAGGCAACCTGCAGCAGGTGTGGCACCAGCGACGTGCGCAGCATGGAGTTCTCGCGTCCAAGCGGATTCCTGAGTGCAACGGCAGGCAGGCCGACGGCTTCGATCAGGTCGGGCGACGTCTGCACGGTCGTCCTGCATTCCATACATCCACGGTCGATCAGCACGCGCCGCATGGCCGGGCCAAGCGTTGACCGTTGCAGGGCATTCGGAATGGCCGGTGCCATCGTGGCGATGCGGGCATGCGTTGCCACGGGGATGTTGTTCACGCCGTACAGGCGCATCACCTCTTCGACGATGTCGATCTCGGCCGTGATATCCATACGCCATGTCGGCGCCGTCACGGTACACTCCGTCTCGGTCACCCCGGTCACGGTACAACCCACGGCCCTGCAGTTCTCAACGATCGTCTCGTTCGACACATCGATTCCGTTGATGGCGCGCACCTTCTGGAACCGCACCGTAAACGTCGCAGGTGTAAGGGGCAGCGGATACGCGTCGACGCGCTCCAGCGCAACGCCTCCGGCGAGTTCCGTGATCAACTGCGTGGCGCGATCCAGGGCCCATTCCACGGCGTCGATATCGACGCCGCGTTCGAACCTGTACGAGGCATCGGTGGCCAGACCAAGCGTCTTGGCGGTACGACGGATGGACGTAGGGTCGAACCAGGCACTTTCGAGCAGGACGGACGTGGTGTTGTCGGTGATCTCGGAGTGTTCGCCGCCCATCACGCCGGCAACACCGACGGGTCCGGCGGCATCGCAGATCATCAGCATCGACGCATCAAGGTTACGTTGTTTTCCATCGAGCGTCGTGTACGATGTCACGCCGGCGGCCCCGGCCGTCTGCACCACAAAGGTCCCGCCGGTAACCGTCGTCGCATCGTAGGCATGCAACGGTTGTCCGCATTCATGCATCACGTAGTTGGTGACGTCGACAATGGCATTGCGTGAGCGCAGGCCGATGGCTTCGAGCCGTTGTTGCAGCCACTGGGGTGACGGCACGACGCGGACGCCATCGATGCGTCGAACCATGAAGCGGCGGCACAGCGTAGCATCGGGGATGTTCACATGGACACTGTTCCCGGTTGACGGTGGCGTGGCCACGTCGGGCAGGCGCACGGTAGCCCCGCTCAGCGCTGCCAGGTCTCGGGCAATCCCAATGTGCGACAGCGCGTCGGCGCGATTCGGCGTGATACCAATCTCCATCACCACATCGGTCATCCCCAGGTAATCGGCCAGGGGTTGTCCGACGGCACGTGCATCTTCCTTGCCCCCCAGCACCCAGATACCGTCATGATCCTCACCGATACCAAGTTCGGAGCGGGAGCAGATCATGCCATTGGAATCGATGCCGCGCAGGGTGCGACGTCCGATGGCGAAGCCGCCATTTGGCACGATGGCGCCATCCAGGGCGACGGGGACGAACTGTCCGGCGGCCACGTTGGGGGCGCCGCAAACGATGGTCCGAGGCTCGGTCTCGCCAACATCGACGGTACAGACGGACAGTTTATCGGCCTTTGGATGGGGCTGTCGGTCGACAACGTAGCCCACGACGAACCTGCGGAACGTTGCCGCCTGATCGTGAACATGTTCGACTTCCAGACCAAGATCTGTAAGCGCCTGACTCAATCTGTCGACGGTCCACCACGACCAATCCAGATCGAGATATACGCGTAGCCACTGCAAGGAGATCGTCATGAACCCTGCGTTCCCGTGAAACCAGCATGAAACATAGAACTCCACCTCGGTGTTGTGAGCACCGCAAGGGGCAAAGATAGTGCGCTCCGAAGCCTGCCGTACCGACGAGTTATACACACCGACATGCATCCGATCGGCATCCAAAACGCCCTTCCGAACAACGTCGGAACCAACACAAAAAAACCATCTCGACCGCGCCCTGTTTCACCACATCATGGGCCACCAGCACGATCCGCAGTTCCACGTATTTGGCAGTCTGCCACAAAACCCCTATCTTCGTAGCTGAACACCGCGGGGTGGAGCAATTGGTAGCTCGTCGGGCTCATAACCCGAAGGTTGTAGGTTCAAGTCCTGCCCCCGCTACGAAGAAATAAAAGCCCGGTCTGAAAAGATCGGGTTTTTTGTTTTAAATATGCACGAATTGCATGTTCAATTCCGAACTGCCCCCGCTACGAAGAAATAAAAGCCTGATTTTGTAAGAAGTCAGGCTTTTGTATTTTAAAGCAGAGATTTTACTTTTTTGGTTTGAGAAACCTTTATAAACGGAGTTGAAAATGAAGCGCGAATTTTACTCCCTGCAGTTTCTTCCGGTCGCAATAACCCTTTTTATCCTTACCTCATTTGCACACGCACAGGATTCACTCTGGACAAAACCTTTCGGCGGTACAAACATTGATGTCGCCTATGCCGTTGAGGAAACTTCTGACGAGGGATACATAATCGCCGGCTATACCCGATCGTACGGAACGGCATCCGGCAGGAACCTCTGGCTGTTCAAAACGAACAAAAGCGGTGATCTGATCTGGAATAAGACATTCGGCGGCAACAGCGACGATGAAGCCGCGGCTGCAAAACAATCGCTCGATGGCGGTTATATTACCGCCGGCTACACTTCTTCCTTCGGAGCGGGCGGCCAGGATGTTTTCGTTGTACGGACAGATTCCGCCGGCAACGAAGTTTGGAGCCGGGCATTCGGCGGCACTTCTGACGAGGAAGCATACGCTCTCGAAGTGTTGCCCGACGGAGGTTTTATTATCGCCTGCGCCACTTCATCTTCAACCGCTGGAAGCAGGGACGGTTGGCTGATCCGCCTGACTTCCGCCGGAAATATCCTCTGGGACAAGAAATTCGGAGGGCTTAGCACCGACGGTTTTCGCGGAATCCAGCGAACCACCGACAATGGATTTATTATGACAGGGTGGACCGCATCTGACGGAGCCGGCGTCCTTGGCAAAGCGTGGCTATTAAAAACCGACAGTTCAGGGAACATCATCTTCAATAAGAACTTCGGCGGCTCGGATGCTGACAGGGGTCTCTCCGTTCAGCAGATAGCCGACGGTGGTTACATCCTGACGGGCTACACTGCCTCGTCAGGCGCGGGACTCGATGATATGTACCTGGTGAAAACAGACGCTTCGGGAAACCTGGTATGGGCGAAAACATACGGCGGAACAGGCCGTGACTACGGCAACGCGGTTAAACAGACTGCTGACGGCGGGTTTTTGATCGCGGGATATACCCTCTCATACGGAGCCGGTGGGGACGACCTTTGGCTGGTGAAAACCGACAACGCGGGTAACCAGCTCTGGCATAAGACATATGGCGGAACCGCATCTGATGTGGCTTACTCGATGGATCTGACCACGGACGGCGGTTATGTAATCGTTGGCCACACCCTTTCTTATGGCGCAGGGGTACATGACGCGTGGCTGCTACGGACAGTTTCTTCGGTGGTACCTGTTGAGCTGGTATCCTTCTCAGTAATTGGAAACGGAGAGGGTGTGACGCTGAAATGGACAACCGCATCGGAAGTTAATAATCAGGGATTTGAGATCCAGAGGAGCGGTGACAGGATCAATTTCATTCCGATAGCTTCTGTTGAAGGGAATGGTACCGCAACCGGACACCGGGATTATACCTACCTGGATATAAGTCCGGAAGGCGGCTTAAATTATTACCGGCTGAAACAGATCGACCTAAATGGTGATTACAAATACTCAGGTGTGGTCGAGTGGAGCGGGAAACCGGTCGGTTCTTATTCTCTGGAGCAGAACCACCCGAATCCATTCAATCCATCAACAGTTATCCGTTTCGCGTTACCCGTTGCCGGTTTTGTGG
>VFFB01000189.1 GCA_018882585.1 Candidatus Kapaibacterium sp. | reverse complement strand
GATGACAGAGCATAAGTATCGAGGTAGTTATGAGCAGGTAGCAACGGCGATCCGTCGATACTCTGCTACTCCCGGACTTGACATCGTAAACTTTTACGAGGTGATACTGTTTGCGCTTCTCACAGGTAACGCCGATATGCACCTCAAGAACTTTTCGCTGCTCGAAACACCGGACGTAGGCATGACGCTTTCGCCTGCGTACGATCTCGTCAACACTGCACTCGTCAATCCGGCCGACGATGAGCAACTCGCACTCGCGTTGCATGGGAAGCGCAAGAATATCACTCGACGTAACCTCGAAACCGCAATGACCGCATCACAACTCCAGCAACCACAGATCACAAGGATTTTTGCGAAACTGCAGCGGTCCATTCCAGCATGGCTGGATATGCTTGATGCGAGCTTCTTGAAGGCATTAACCAAGGATGCCTACAAACAGCTCATCACTACGCGTGCCGCGAACCTGGGGATGTAGCTGATTGCATGGCCCTACGTTCGTACGACTGTGCTGAATATGATAGACAGGTGTATCGAACGGAGATGCACCATGAAGCAGACACGAAGGTCAGTGCGGATGATGTTCCGGGCATCGCTATCGATGTGGATGATCATGTCGTGCATGGAACCCATGGCCGCATACGCGCAGATGAACATCGCTTCTCGCGCCGACGTTGCCGGCAGGGGGCGACCCGCTTTCGCGGGAATGACGGGGATGCACTGCAACATCCTTTGGGTGGGATAGTATCTTTGATGCGCTCACATCCACCTAGCCCCTTTGCTATGAAGCACTTTGTTGTCGACCCCGACATCAGCAAGGCCGAGACGTTGCCGGGCTGGTTCTATCACGACACTGACATATTCGACGCTATGAAAGACAAGGTCTTTGCATCGTCGTGGCAGTGGATCGGTGATGCGAATATGGTGGCGCTGCCAAACACGGCCCATCCGTTCACGTTGCTGGATGGGTACCTGGGCGAGCCGATGGTGCTGGTGCGCGCGGCCGATGATACGATGCGGTGCCTGTCAAATGTCTGCACACACCGCGGTAATGTGGTGGTCCAGCATTCAGGGCCATGCAAGCATCTGACGTGCATGTACCACGGAAGGCGATTCAAGCAGGATGGGACGTTTGTATCGATGCCGGAGTTCGGGGCAACGCAGAACTTCCCGCGCCGGTGCGATGACCTGCATACGTTCGACCTTGTTGCGTGGGGACCCTTCCTCTTTACCGGCATTGCACCTACATTCGATCTGCGCCGCATACTGTCGATCATGAACGAGCGCGTTGGTTTCCTGCCCCTGCACGAATTCGTGCATCAGCCAACACTCGGCAAGGACTACCTGGTGAACGCACACTGGGCGCTGTACTGCGACAACTATCTCGAGGGCTTCCACATTCCGTTCGTGCACCAGGATCTGAATTCTGTGCTGGATTATGGTCTGTATACCACCGAACTATACGACCATTTCAACCTGCAGATCGGATATGCCAACGATGGCGAAGAGTGCTCTGATCTTCCGCTGGGGCATCCCGACCATGGCAAGTCGATCGCCGCCTATTACTACTGGCTGTTTCCGAACATGATGTTCAACTTCTACCCGTGGGGACTCTCGATCAACATCGTAAGACCTATTACGATCGAAAAGACAAAGGTCAGCTTCATCACCTACGTCTACGACGAACGCAAACTCCACTCGGGTGCCGGCGCCATGCTCGATAAGGTCGAACGCGAAGATGAATACGTCGTCGAACATGTCTTCAAAGGTCTCCGCTCACGCGTCTACAACACCGGACGCTTCTCGGTCACCCGCGAACAAGGAACACATCACTTCCACCGCCTCTTGGCTGAGCGCTTGGCGTACGCCAGATGATGTAACGGGCGAGACGCATGCCTAGCCCCTACTTCGTCAACATTGCATCGCCCTTGTGCTGATGTTGGTAAGTGCGGCGATGCTGCACGCCCAGCCCACAAACGGTCCGTGGCAGAGCCCTCTGCGCATGGCATGGTCGAGCGACGGACGTACGTTCTCGGCGCCGACGATGTTCCGGGATTCGTCCGGCGTTCCCTCGGCCGTGCTGTGGAAGGGCGATGCGCTCGTCTGCGCCTTCCAGTGGTTTCGAGCGCCACGCACAGCGCCGACGTGGGACCGTGTGGCCGTGAAGTTTTCGTATGATGCAGGGCTTACGTGGACCGAGCCCACGCCGATCGTCGTTCAGGGGATGCCCTTGCAATACCAGCGCCCCTTCGACCCTACCC
>VFFB01000012.1 GCA_018882585.1 Candidatus Kapaibacterium sp. | reverse complement strand
GCCGCAACACTAGCCGAATTGGGCTATAACGTCCACGCCGTGACATATCACGATTCGCCGCGCCGTGCGCACTCGATCGCTGCGCAAGGCGGTATCAATGCTGCGAAGAACTATCAGAATGACGGCGACTCGGTGTACCGACTGTTCTACGATACCATCAAGGGCGGTGACTTCCGCGCCCGCGAGGCCAACGTCTACCGTCTGGCCCAGGTAAGTGTGAACATCATCGACCAGTGTGTTGCCCAAGGGGTGCCCTTCGCTCGCGAGTACGGCGGATACCTTGCCAACCGCTCGTTTGGTGGTGCGCAGGTTTCGCGGACGTTCTACGCCCGAGGTCAGACGGGACAGCAGCTGCTTATCGGCGCCTACCAGGCGTTGAGCCGTCAGGTGGGGCTTGGCAAGGTGAAGCTTCACACCAAGAAAGAGATGATGGACCTGGTCGTCGTCGACGGTCGTGCCCGCGGTATTGTTATGCGCGACTTGGTAAGCGGCGAGGTCTCGTCGTTGATGGGCGACGCCGTTGTTCTTGCCACGGGCGGCTACGGCAACGTTTTTTACCTGTCGACGAATGCCAAGGCATGTAACGTGACGGCAGCGTACCGTGCGCACAAGCGTGGGGCATTGTTCGCCAACCCGTGCTACACGCAGATCCATCCTACGTGCATTCCTGTGAGTGGTGATTACCAGTCAAAGCTCACGCTGATGTCGGAATCGCTGCGGAATGACGGACGAATCTGGGTGCCTAAGGCGAAAGGGGATAAGCGTGCTCCGCAGGACATCCCCGAGAACGAGCGTGATTACTACCTGGAGCGCAAGTATCCGTCGTTCGGTAATCTCTCGCCTCGCGACATCGCTTCGCGAGCTGCGAAGGAAGCCTGCGACGACGGACGCGGAGTGGGCCCCGGCGGCCTTGGCGTCTATCTTGACTTCGCTGACGCGATCAATCGACTTGGGCGGAAGACGATCGAAGACCGCTACGGCAACCTGTTCGAGATGTACGAGCGCATTACCGGTGACGACCCCTATTCGACGCCGATGCGCATCTATCCTGCCGTGCATTACACCATGGGCGGCTTGTGGGTCGACTACGACCTGATGTCGACCATTCCCGGGTGCTTCGTGCTTGGTGAAGCAAACTTCTCGGACCATGGTGCCAATCGTCTTGGTGCCAGCGCCTTGATGCAAGGACTTGCCGACGGATACTTCGTCATTCCGTACACCATAGGTGGATACTTCGCCAAGGGCGGTCTAGGCAAGGTAGCATCGGATGCACCCGAGGCTGTTGCCGCGGTGCAGGAATCTCAGGCCAAGATCTCGAAACTGCTTTCGATCAACGGCAAGCGTACGCCGGCGTCATTCCATCGCGAGCTTGGCAAGATAATGTGGGACAAGTGCGGCATGGCTCGGAACGAGGCCGGTCTGAAGGAAGCGTTGAAGCGCATCCCTGAGCTTCGCGAAGAGTTCTGGCAGAATCTGTACGTGCCCGGCGCGGGCGAGCAGCTGAATCAGGCCCTCGAACATGCCTCGCGCGTTGCCGACTTCCTGGAGTTTGGCGAGCTGATGTGTCACGACGCGCTTCACCGCAATGAGTCGTGCGGCGGACATTTCCGCGAAGAGTATCAGACCGAGGATGGCGAGGCGCAGCGTAATGACGAGGAGTTCTGCTACGTGGCTGCTTGGGAATACACCGGTGCCGGATCGGCTCCGGTGCTGCACAAGGAGTCGCTCGAATTCGAACATGTGAAACTGGCTACACGGAGTTACAAGTAATGAACCTTCGGTTGCACATCTGGCGTCAGGCCGGCCCCGATGCGGCCGGCATGCTCAAGACCTATGATCTTGCCGGCGTAAGTGAGCACATGAGCTTCCTTGAGATGCTCGACGTGCTGAACGAGCAGCTCATGGAGAAGGGCGAAGAACCCGTGGCCTTCGATCACGATTGTCGCGAGGGTATCTGCGGAACGTGTGGCATGGTCATCAACGGTCGTCCGCATGGCCCCCACGCCCGAACCACGGCATGTCAGCTGCACATGCGCAGCTTTAAGGATGGCGATGAAATCTACATCGAACCGTGGCGTGCCAAGGCATTCCCGGTGGTGCGGGACCTTGTGGTCGATCGCAGCTCGTTCGACCGCATTATCCAGTCCGGTGGATTCATCAGCGTAAACACGGGGAATGCTCAAGACGGCAACACCATCCCCATTCCAAAGCGTGATGCAGATAAAGCCATGGACGCAGCCGCCTGCATAGGCTGTGGCGCCTGTGTTGCTGCATGTCCGAATGCCTCGGCTATGCTGTTTGTTGGTGCCAAGGCCGGACACTTGAGCTCGCTGCCGCAGGGACAGGCCGAGCGACTCTCGCGTGCCGAGTCGATGGTGCTGACGATGGATGCCGAAGGGTTCGGCTCGTGCACCAACCACTACGAATGCGAAGCCGCATGTCCGAAGGGCATCTCGGTGGAGTTTATTGCCATGCTCAACCGCGATTACACCGCGGCTGCCAGGGTAGGCCGGGACTGACCCGGCAACTTGCTGCGGTCACATCCGTGTTGCCGTGGCAATCGTATCAAGCATCTCTTCCACCGCCCCTTTCATGCCAACGAACATGGCGCGGGAGATCAGTGCATGTCCTATGCTGACCTCTTCGATCTGTGGAATGCGGCATATAGGGGCAATGTTGCGGCGGTCAAGGCCATGCCCTGCGGTGACGATAAGTCCTGCTTCGGATGCTGCCTCGGCGGCAAGCCGAAGTCGCGTGAGTTCGGCCTCTGCCTCGGCACGGCTTCGGGAATTGGCATACGTTCCGGTGTGAAGCTCGATGATATTGGCTCCGCAGCGGGCTGCTGCCTCGACCTGATGCAGGTCGGGATCGATGAAGTAGGAGACGTCGATGCGCTTGTCGTGCATCGCACTCACAAGGTCGGTATAGAACCTCACGTTGGCCGCGACGTCAAGGCCACCCTCTGTCGTGAGTTCCTCACGTTTTTCAGGGACGATCGTTACCAGGTCAGGTAGCACGTCCAAGGCGAAGGCGATGATCTCGCCAGTTGCAGCCATTTCGAGGTCCAGCTTGGTCGAAACGACCTCACGAAGGACACGTACGTCCCGGTCGTTGACGTGGCGACGGTCCTCGCGGAGGTGGCAAACGATGCCCTCGGCACCGGCCAATTCAGCGATCACGGCCGCGTGAACGGGGTCGGGCTCGATGCCGCCGCGCGCCTCGCGCACCGTTGCAATGTGGTCGATATTGACGGCAAGTCGCATGACGCTCCCGGAGAAACTTTTTACGTGCTCTGCTGTTGTTCTGCGTGCGCAAAAGTAGGATGAACCCGTGCTAAAACATGCGCGGTTTTCAACGATCTTTGCATAGCGATCTTTGCCGATACATTGCAGTCACCAGGAATCATCTGTATGAATCGATTCTTCCCATTGATGGCCATGCTTGCCATGGTCTTCACGCTTTCTGTTGCCACCGCCGTGGCAGCCCCTTCACCACGACCAACGGGATTCATTCCGAACCATGGTCAGTGGCCGGCTGAGGTGTTATTCGCGGCGCGGACACCAACGCTGGACGTGTTTGTGACACCTGCCGGAATGACCTTTACAAGGGTTCGCACGGCCGACGTGCCTGATGCGCCCACCACGACGCTACGAGCAGAGTGGCAGAACACGACGGGCGCAACGGGCACGGTCTATCACCCTACCGACCAGGTCGTGGCGTTCTATCGGGGTAAGTCGGCGCACGTCGTGCACGTTTCTGACCGTGTGACGGTCACGAACGTCTATCCCGGTGTCGACGTCGTGTACACCCTGCAAGATGAACAACTGCGGTTCGACCTTGACGTTCGGCCCGGGGCTGAGCTCGCCCGCGTGGCCCTGCGCTGGCCGTACGTGGCAAGGTTCATGACCATGGCCGACGCGCATGGCGAGATTCGGCAGGTCATGATCGATAACTGTCTGCGGCTGGATCGGCTACACGTCGAACAGGAGGGCACACCGCTGAACGCGAGTTTTGCCATGGAACCTGTCGACGATGGCATTGCCTTGTCGTTCAACATTGAAGGCTATGACCCAGCCAAGCGACTGCTGATCGACCCGGTGGTCTACGGTGCCTACATTGGCAGCAAGGGAAATGATCTGATCGCAGGGCTTGAGTACACCGCGCGCCAGGAAGTTATCATTGCAGGCGCTGCCGAGGAGATCCAGTTCCCGGACGCCGGTAGCACGGTCAATCATGGTAGTACGGGACAGACAGATGCGTTCATTGCGCGTATGGACCCCAAACTCACAAAGGTCATCTCCTTTGCCTTTATCGGCGGTAGCGATCATGATAGAGCCCGCGGCATGTGCGTTGATAAGGCTAACAGCGTCTATATCGTCGGTGAAACACAGTCAGCGAATTTCCCCACATCGTCGGGAGCGTCGGGGCAGATCTACAAGGCTGGTCTGGATGGATTCCTGGTCAAGCTGGACTCGAATCTGACCGCACTGAAGTTGGCCACCTATCACGGCGGAAACAAGGATGATTCGCCTCGCGGTGTGGCCGTTGACAAGAATCTGACGATCTACGTAGCCGGTACAACCCTGTCGAATGCAAACTTCCCGGTTACGTTCCCTGTAAGCGTTACCGTGTCGGACTGGCGTGGACGGCAGTCGACAACGCCCGGCGGCGGCGCTAACCTGGGCGGTATCGAAGGCTTCGTTGCCAGCTTTTCGCAATCCGGCACAATGTTGCAGGGAAGGTTCTTCGGACGGAGCGGCGACGAGATCATCACGGCGATCGCCGTCGACAACGCATCAGGCGTCTACATCACCGGCTCGACATCGTCATCGGATTTTGAAACGGCTCCGACTCCCAGCTTTTTTGCCTCGGGACGTCTGCCGTACGACCGAACGTTTGGCGGCGGAATCACGGATGCATTCATCACGAAGTTCAATAACGAGCTGGCCCTTGCAAAGTCGGACGACGGTACGTACTCGTCCTACCTCGGTGGTTCAGGCGACGAACAAGGTCGTGGGGTCTTCGTCGATGATCTTGGCCGTGCGCACGTTGTGGGCGTGACCAATTCGCCGAATCTCGAAGCTGTCAGTACGCTCAATACCACGCCGATCGGAGGTCAGGACATCTTCATGGCTGTCATGTCCGATGATGGTCGCGACCTGAAGAGCCTTACCTA
The DNA here is from genome assembly GCA_018882585.1 of Candidatus Kapaibacterium sp. Taxonomy (GTDB): domain Bacteria; phylum Bacteroidota; class Ignavibacteria; order Kapaibacteriales; family Kapaibacteriaceae; genus ZLKRG46. Next base: position 33,435 of record VFFB01000012.1, on the reverse strand, counting down.
CTACGGTGGTTCGGGCAACGACGAAGTCCTGGGTGCAAAGCCGTATACAACATCGACCACTGCTGTTATCTATGGATATACGGTCTCGGTAGACTTCCCAACGACAGGCACGGGCTCAGAGTCGAATCGTGCGGGTACTACGGATGGATTCGTGGCGCTGATCAATACCACGACGAATCGGTACTGCACGCTGCTGGGTGCGAGCGCGGACGATACCGTGCGAGCTGCCATCGTCGACCCCAAGGGCGACATTGTTTATGCAATGTCAACGACATCGACCAACCTGCCGACGCACGAACAGTCGTATAACACGAAGGCATCTGGCCAGGATATCTTCCTGGGCAAGTTCGCCTTCGGCTCGCTCGAACTTGCCTCGCCTCGCGGTGGCGAGTCCTATTGCGTTGGGGCCAACATACCTGTCACATGGCAGGTACTGGACATGCTTGCCGATGACAAGTACTCGCTCGAGCTGTCTACGGACAATGGCACTACGTGGACCGAGATCGCAAAGGGACTCACCACAAAGGCATATACATGGAAGCCAACGGACCTGCAGCCAGGTTCAACATATCGTATGGCAATCCGCTCCGAACGCGGCCATCTCTCAAGCACGCCTGCCCCGTTCACACTGAATCTGCCACCCAAGATCGATCGACAGCCGGTTGCGGCAAGTGCCTGCGTTGGCCAGCCCGTGACACTCTCTATCGAGGCTTCGGGCACGAGTGTCAAGTATCAGTGGAGACATAACGGTTCGAACATCAACGGTGCCACCAAGAGCACGCTCGAACTCACTGTGTCGGCATCAAGCCTCGGTAAGTATGATTGTGTGGTTACCGGCTCCTGCAACCCGCAGCTGAACTCGACAGTGGTGGACGTGACGGAGGCAACGCCGACGGCGATCTCCAAACAGCCGCAGGACGTTACCGTCGACGAAGGCGCCGCCTTCGAACTGGGCGTAACGGCAACAGGCGGTACGCTCACGTATCAATGGTCCAAAGATGGCACCAACATCGATGGCGCCACCGCAGCAACCTACAAGGTGGCTGCGGCTGCGATGGCCGACGCAGCCACCTATCGTTGCGTCGTTACCGGCGGATGCGGCGTTGTGACATCGGAAGCAGCGACAGTAAAGGTCAACAAGGCCGTCAATTCGGCAGAGGAACTTTCTGATCTTGGTGCCCGTATCCTGGGACCGCAACCTGCCGATGAGGTTGTTCGTCTTGCAGTCGATCAGCCGCAAGAATCCATGGTAGTCCGTATCATTGACTTGAGCGGCCGTGTCGTCAGCATGGTGCGTCCGGGATCGACCCAAGTGATCAGCATTCCTGTCCAGTCATTGGCGCCGGCAACGTACATCCTTGAGTTTACTTCGGCAGGCCGCGTCGCTCAGGGCACGTTCGTCATCCAACGCTGATTCAACAACAGTCCAATCATTCGGCGTCCCGATCGCATCGCATGCGGTCGGGACGTCTTCGTTTCTGCCTGTTCCATTCACGCAAATGCTGTCGTTCGTCCGGGGAACCACGACGCCCCTTGTCCTGTTCCTGATCTCGGACTAAAAAAGTCGTATTTTCGTCATCGGCTTCCGTAACACCGACACACAGGAACATGGAACAGGAACAGCAGATACTGGACGACGTCGTTCAGGGAGAATACAAGTATGGATTCGTCTCCGACATTGAACAGGAGATGCTTCCCAAGGGGCTGAGTGAAGACGTTGTCCGTTTTATCTCGGCAAAGAAGGAGGAGCCCGATTGGATGCTTGAATGGCGTCTGAAGGCATTCCGTCAGTGGCAGGCCATGACGGAACCGACGTGGGCCAATGTGAACTACCCTGCGGTCGACTTTCAGGACATCATCTACTGGGCTGCGCCAAAGAAGCGTCCCGAGTTGAACTCGTTGGATGAGGTCGATCCGGAGTTGCTTGCCACCTTCGAAAAGCTGGGCATTCCTCTCGAAGAGCAGAAGCTGCTGGCCGGCGTTGCCGTCGATGCCGTGCTTGACAGCGTGAGCGTGAAGACCACGTTCCAGGAGGCGCTGCGCGAGAAGGGCATCATTTTCTGTCCGATGAGCGAGGCCGTTCGTGAGCACCCTGAACTTGTCAAGAAGTATCTGGGCAGCGTGGTTCCGCAGAACGACAATTTCTACGCTGCGTTGAATTCTGCCGTGTTCAGCGATGGATCATTCGTCTACGTGCCCAAGGGCGTTCGCTGTCCGATGGAACTCAGCACCTACTTCCGAATCAATGCCCGTAACACAGGTCAGTTTGAGCGGACGCTGATCATTGCCGACGAGGGCAGCTACGTTTCGTACCTGGAAGGATGCACGGCGCCGCAGCGCGACGAAAACCAGTTGCATGCCGCTGTGGTCGAACTTGTTGCCCATGCCGATGCCGAGATCAAGTACTCGACGGTGCAGAACTGGTATCCCGGCGACAAAGAAGGCAAGGGCGGCATCTACAACTTCGTTACGAAGCGTGGCATCTGCCAGGGTGATCGAAGCAAGATCTCGTGGACGCAGGTCGAGACCGGATCGGCCATCACATGGAAATATCCGAGCGTCGTGTTGAAAGGCAACGATACCGTCGGTGAGTTTTACAGCGTTGCCGTGACCAACAACATGCAGCAGGCCGACACCGGCACCAAGATGTACCATCTTGGTCGCAATACGCGTTCACGCATTGTGTCCAAAGGCATCTCGGCCGGTAATAGCCAGAACTCGTACCGTGGCCTTGTCAAGGTTGGACGTAATGCCGTAAATGCCCGCAACTTCTCGCAGTGCGATTCACTGCTGATCGGCTCGACCTGCGGAGCGCACACCTTCCCCTACCTTGAAGTCGGCAACCAGACGGCAACCGTCGAGCACGAAGCAACAACATCGAAGATCGGCGAAGACATTTTGTTCTACTGCAACCAGCGCGGTATCGGCACGGAAGAGGCGGTGGCATTGATCGTGAACGGATATGTCCGCGACGTGATCGATCAGCTTCCGATGGAGTTCGCCGTCGAAGCCAAAAAGCTTCTAGTCATATCGCTCGAAGGCTCCGTCGGATAAGGAGCCCCGTCTTCCACCTCCCACGTCAATACACCATATCACACCTACCATGCAACCAATTCTGACGATCGATAATCTGCGGGCCGGCATCGAAGGACGCGAGATCCTGAAGGGCGTTTCGCTCACGGTGCGCCCGGGTGAAGTTCACGCCATCATGGGGCCCAACGGCTCCGGTAAATCAACGTTGGCGAGCGTGCTTGCCGGCCGCGAGGACTATGAGGTTCTTGGCGGTAGCGTGACCTTCATGCAGAAGGATCTGCTTGAGATGGCACCGGAGGAGCGCGCCGGCGAAGGACTGTTCCTTGCCTTCCAATACCCTGTGGAGATCCCGGGTGTATCAACTGCGAACTTCCTCAAGACCAGCGTCAATGCCGTGCGTAAGTATCGCGGCCAGGAGCCGCTGGAGGCCGCAGCATTTCTTGCCTTGATGCGCGAGAAAATGAAGCTCGTCGAAATGGATCAAAGCTTCTTGAGCCGCTCGCTCAATGAGGGGTTCTCCGGCGGCGAGAAGAAGCGCAACGAAGTGTTTCAGATGGCCATGCTCGAGCCGACGCTGTCCGTGCTTGACGAGACCGACTCCGGTCTTGACATCGACGCGTTGCGCATCGTCGCCTCGGGCGTCAATGCACTTCGTTCTCCATCCAATGCCACCGTCGTGATCACGCACTATCAGCGGTTGCTGGATTACATCGTACCCGACGTTGTTCACGTGCTTGTGAACGGACGCATTGCCATGTCAGGGGGCAAGGAACTTGCCCTTGAGCTGGAAGCCAAGGGATACGACTGGGTGAAGAACACCGTACCGGTGGAGGCCTGACGTGTCGATCGAACGTTTCAACGATAATATCCGCAACGCCTTCGGCTCGCTCGAACAGCGTATCAACGGTGCCGCCGGCGGAGCGTTGCACGCACTGCGTCGATCGGCCCTTGAGGCGTTCACGACCCAAGGCGTGCCCACCATCCGTCACGAGGAGTGGAAGTACACCAACGTGTTGCCACTGCTTGCCAGCGATCTGCAGCAATCACCCGATAGCGACCTTGCAGCGCATGACCTTGCAGCGCTTGGCCATATGCCCGACGTCGATGCATGGCGCCTTGTCGTTGTGAACGGCATGGTGCGCACCGACGTCTCGACGTTGCCCGAAGGCGATGCAGCGGTGACCGTGCAGATGATCACCGATGACCTTCTGGCCTCGCACCCGCGCGTTGCAGCAGCGTTCGGCCATATCACGCCGGCATCGGCACATCCCTTTGTGGCCGTGAATGCTGCGCTGACACAGCAGGGCATACTGGTGCACGTGCACGGTAGACTTGCACGGCCGCTGCACATCCTGTGCGTTGGCGACGCTCGTGCGTCGGACATCCTGCATACGCCCCGTGTGTTGATTCTTGCAGACACACATGCCGAGGCCACGATCATCGAATCGCATCACACCGTCGGCACCTTCCAGGCGCTCGACGTCACGGTCGTCGAAGTCTTGGCCGAAGCAGGAAGCCATGTTCGTTACTTCAAATTGTTGCACGATGCGAACAACGCCTCGCACATTGGTTCAACGGCTGCCGTCGTGGCACGTGACGCTCGTGCCGTGTGCGCTACCGTGGTCACCGGAGGCAGGTTCGTGCGCAACGACCTGCATGTACGACTTGTAGAGCCGGGTGCGTCGGGATACCTGTACGGCGTTTCGGTGCTTGACGGTACGTCGTTCGCCGATAATCATACCGTCGTTGACCATGTCGCTCCGCACTGCCATAGCGAAGAGTTATACAAGGGCGTCTACGACGACAAGTCTGTCGGCGTCTTCAACGGCAAAATCTTCGTCCGCGAAGACGCGCAAAAGACCACAGCCTATCAGTCCAACCACGCGCTGCTGCTAAGCGAGTCTGCACAGATCAACGCGAAGCCACAGCTCGAGATCTGGGCCGATGATGTCAAGTGCTCGCACGGTGCCACCACGGGTCAGCTGAACGAAGACGCACTGTTCTACCTGCGGGCACGCGGCCTTCCCGAAGGCGATGCACGCAAACTCTTGACGCATGCCTTTGCCGCCGAGGTGATGGATCACCTGGACGACGATGCGATCCGCACGCACATGGTTGCACTGATCGACGAAGCATTGGCGTGACCGCAACGTTCGACATCGCGGCGATCCGAGCCGAATTCCCGATCCTCTCGCGCCGTGTGCACGACGGTAGACCCTTGGTCTACATGGACAGCGCGGCAACGACGATGAAGCCCCGACATGTTCTTGATGCCATGCGTTCGTTCGACGAACAGCACTACAGCAATGTGCATCGCGGATCGCACACGTTGGCTGCGGAAGCGACGGAGATGTTCGAGGGCGCCAGGACGCAGGTCGCTGCCATGCTTGGCGCGAATGCCGACGAGATCATCTTCACGAAAGGGACGACAGAGTCTGTCAACCTGGTTGCGGCAACATGGGGCCGTCAGCACGTGCAGACGGAAGACGTCATCCTTGTGTCGGCCATGGAGCACCATGCCAACATCGTGCCATGGCAGATGGTCGCCGCCGAAACGGGAGCATCAGTACGGCCAATTCCGGTGTTGGAGGATGGCTCACTGGACGATGCCTCCGCCCGGCAGATGCTTACCGCTGACATACGCATCCTTGCCGTCACGCACGTCTCGAACGTCCTTGGTACCGTCAATAACGTAGCCCGGCTATGTGCCATGGCCCGTGAACGAGGCATTGTCACGTTCGTTGATGGTGCACAGGCAGTGCAGCATGGCAACGTCAATGTCCGCGATATTGGCTGCGACTTTTACGCGTTTTCTGCCCACAAGCTGTATGGACCAACGGGGGTCGGTGTCTTGTATGGCCGTCGTGAGATGCTCGCATCCATGCCGCCGTATCAAGGTGGAGGGGCAATGATCGACCGAGTGTCGTTCGCAGGTACGACCTACGCCGAACCACCGATGCGATTCGAAGCGGGTACGCCGCATCTTGAGGGTGCCATCGGCCTTGCTGCAGCCATCGAGTGGTTTCGGAGCATTGATTGCGATGCACTGCGGCACCACGAGGCCGAACTGCTGGCACATGCCACGGAAGAACTGTCAAGGATCGACGGAATGCGCATCATCGGAACGTCTCCGAACAAGGTCGGAATCATCTCTTTCGTAGTTGACGGTGTCCATGCATCCGACATCGGCATGATCGCCGACCGCATGGGCGTGGCGATGCGTGTTGGACATCACTGTGCGCAACCGCTGATGGACCGCTTTGGCGTTTCGTCGACCGTGCGCATGTCGTTCGGAGTGCATACAAGCCACGATGACGTGCAACAAAGCGTTCACGCTGTAGCAAAAGCTGTGGAGATGCTTCGATGACTCCGGCGATGACCATGGCGCAAGCCGCGAACGACCTGGTGGAACAGTTCGAATTCCTCCCGTCGTGGGAGGATCGCTATGCCCACATCATCTCCTTTGGCAAGACCCTTGCCCCTTATCCAGAAGAGCATCGATCTGAAACGTACAAGGTAAAAGGTTGCCAGTCCCAGGTGTGGCTGCATCCGTCCGTGCAGGATGGTCGAATTCACTTCGAGGCCGATAGCGATGCTTCGATCGTGAAGGGCATTATTGCCATGCTCCTGTTTGTGTACAACGACAGAACGGCTGACGAGATCCTTGGCATGAAACCTGATTTTATCGAACGCATCGGACTGACGCAGGCTCTGTCGGCCAATCGAGCCAACGGCCTTGCCAGCATGCTGAAGCAGATCCAGTTATATGCTCTTGCTCTGTCGCGGAGGACTGCATGAGCGAGCATCTGCGAGACCGTGTCATTGAGACGCTGCATACGATCTTTGACCCCGAAATACCGATCGACATTTACGAACTCGGATTGATTTACGAAGTTCGCATAGTCGACGGCGATCTCGTTGAAGTGGTCATGACACTCACGACGCCCAACTGTCCCTCTGCACAGTCGCTTCCTGCCGAAGTTGAACGCAGTGTCAAGGCAATGGAGGGTGTGCGTGATTGTAATGTGTACATCACCTTCGACCCGCCGTGGGACAAAAGCATGATGTCCGAAGCCGCACTCTTCCAGATCGGATTGTTCTGATGGCCGTAACGTTTCATAGTCTCACCGTTGCATCGGTCGCACGTCCGACCGATGAGTCCGTTGCCATTTCGTTCAGGGTGGCAGAGGCGGACCGTTCTGCGTTCAGCTTTGTTCCCGGACAGTACCTCACGGTAAAGGCTGTGATCGACGGCGTGGAGCAACGCAGGAATTACTCCATCTGCAGCTCGCCTCGTGGAGATGAGCCGCTGACGATTGGCGTGAAGCGCGTTGCCAACGGGGCAATGAGCCAGTATCTGAACGATCACGTCAAGCCGGGAGACATGCTTGAACTCTATCCGCCGATGGGTTCGTTCACCATTGATGTCGATACTCCTTCGGCCGACCCGATCGTGCTGTATGCCGGTGGAAGTGGCATCACGCCCATCCTGAGCATGCTTAAGAGTATTCTCGATGCGCAACCAAACAGGTCTGTGACGCTGATCTACGCAAATCGGAATGAACGATCGATCATGTTTGCCGACGTCATTGACGGTCTTGCATTGGCGCATCCGGACAGGTTCCGGCAGCTGCATGTACTCGAAGACAACGCAACAGCCACTCGTACGTCATACGCCGGGCTTCTCGACGCAGATATGGCGGCGATGCTGTTGTCATCCGTAACGTCCGATGCTGCGGCATGTCAGCACTACATCTGCGGTCCACAGGGAATGATGGAAGCCGTTGGTCGCGCATTGCATCAGCTTGCCGTTCCGGAGTCGAACATCCATCGAGAGTACTTCACCATCTCAACGCACAAGTCCCAACCCATGAATCACGAAGAAACACAGCCCGACGGTGCAACTGCCGAGCGGAAGACGCGATCGGTTACCATTCGGCTGTATGGCACGGAAAGCACCTTCGACGTTGATCCCGATGAAACGATCCTGACGGCAGCGCAGCGTGCGAATCTTGACCCGCCGTTTGCCTGTCAGATCGGCGCCTGCTGCACCTGCAGGGCAAAGCTCCTGAGCGGACGCGTCATCATGGATGAACGCGAGGCACTTTCGGACGACGAGATCGACGAAGGGTATATCCTGACGTGCCAATCCCATCCGATCACCGACGATGTTGTTGCTGACTACGACCAATAGACCGAACCGATGCTGAAGATCTCAAAACGTGTCGAATACGCCCTCTTCGCCGTCCAGACCATGGCGCACAGGCCCGGCCTTGTGTCTGCCAAAGAGATCGCGGCGCAGTTCGATATATCGTTCACGCTTGTTGCCAAGGTGCTGCAGCAGCTCGTGCGTGCCGGACACGTTCGCTCGTCGCAGGGTGTACAAGGGGGCTATGCTCTTGCCGTACCGCCTACCGAGATCTCGATCGCAGATATCATTGCCGCTGTCGAAGGAGACAGTCCCGCCATCGTGAGCTGCCAAAGCAAGCACGATCACGACTGCTCCGTGCACGGAGCATGCACCATCAAGGAACCGCTGGCCGTATTGCAGGAGCGTATCGACGAGACCTTCCGGTCCATGTCGGTTGCCGAGCTCGCCCGGCCCACCCTTGTCCAACTCGAACTTTCCTAATCTTTACAGACAACCATTTACGGAGCACGACCATGTCCGTTGCCATCATGAGTGCCGATGCCATTTCGATTCCTACGGGGATCACTGGCACAGACGAAAACGATAACATCAGCATCACGCCAAAGGCGATCACCGAGGTCAAGAAGATCAAGGAACAGAACAGCATTCCCGACGACTACGGGCTTCGGCTCGGCGTCAAGGGTGGTGGCTGCTCGGGCCTGTCGTACACCCTTGGATTCGACGCACAGTCGCGGGACCATGATCTTGTGCTTGATGCCGAAGGCGTACGCGTATTCATCGACGCCAAGTCCATGTTCTATCTAATGGGCGTTACGCTCGATTTCAGCGATGGCCTGATGGGCCGCGGTTTCACGTTCAACAACCCCAATGCCACGAAGACCTGCGGATGCGGTTCATCGTTCGGCGCCTAACACACAAGGAGTCCCACCATGGCTTATGAATGGAAGTTCAACGCCCGTCCGTATTCGGATGACGAGGCAAAGACATTGCTCGCCGACGTGATCTCTCCCGAAACATCGGACTGGCATTATAACACCCACCACAAGGGATACGTTACATTCCTGAACAAGATCGAGGCAGCCCTGCCCAATGTCGATAAAGGGGCAGCGAATGGCAACTGGAGCGACTTTGGCGAGCTGAAGCGCCGCTTTACCTGGAATCATGCCGGCACCGTGCTGCATGACGTGTACTGGGAAGTACTTGGTGGTGACGGTGACCCGAGCAAGGGGCCGGATGTGCTTGCTGCCATCGAGGCCGAGTTCGGCTCGTTCGACGCTTGGAAGGCAGACTTCAAGGCCACGGCAACGGCTGCAAAACTTTCAGGCTGGGGCGTGTTGTGTATCGACACCTTGTACTCGGGACGTCTGCTGAACGTGCTTGTCGACGAGCACCACTATGGTGCGATCTGGGGCGGTTTCCCGCTGGTCTCGTGCGACGTCTTCGAACATGCCTACTATCACAAGGATGGTCCGGGTCGCGTCAAGTACATCGATGCCTTCCTGAACAATCTGCATTGGGGTCGCATCAATGAGCGATTCCTGAAGGGCCGTAAGTAACACTGTGACGATCGGTCTGTTCCCGCTCAATCTTGTGATGCTGCCGTCGGCACAGCTGCCACTGCACATCTTCGAGCCCCGCTACAAGCAGCTCATCAACGAATGTGTCAATGAGTCGCGTGCCTTCGGCATCAACCTTGTCGAAGGCACGCACATGCATGGCATTGGCTGCACAGCAACGGTTATGCGCGTGCTGCAACGCTACGCCGACGGACGCATGGACGTTATCGTCCAAGGCGGACGTCGATATCGCGTCCTCGACGTACAAAAGAACGTTGCCCCCTACGTCGTTGCAGATGTCGAGGAAGTGGCCGATATCGACGCCCCGATCGATCTCGTGCTGCTGAAGGAATGCGCCAATCTGTTTTCGACGTTACTGTCGTTGGTCTATCCCGGTCGGGAACCGCTGAAGATCCAGGAGTACTTCGACACGTCGCATGATGTGTCATACATCATGGCGCTGAAGTCCGGTCTCGACACAAAGCAAAAGCAACATCTGCTCGAGCTGACCGACGAAAACGAACGTATCGAGTATCTGCGTGATCATCTCGAGCGGATGATCCCAACCATCGAACGGGAGCAACTGGTCCAGCGTGTGATCATGAACGACGGCTACATCATCCCGGATCGATCGTCATGAGCGGCCGCTATCAACGGTCGACCTATAAGCTGATCGATCACCTGCTGTCGCAGACACACGCAACACCCCTCGACATGCTTCGGTCCCTGGTGCATGACATTGTCGAGGACGATCGCTTCGTGGTTACCGGTGGCCGTATCTGGGAGCTCGATCCTGTCGATGAGATCTACACGCTTCGTCATCAGGAAGGCGAAGTAGAGTTCCTGTCCGAAGGAACACGTCGGTCAACCACGGATATCCCCGCGCTGTCGATGCTCGCTACAACGCGCACGGTTGTCGTTGATGCGAAGACCGAGGCAGGCCACGCACGAACGTATTCCATGGTCGGTGTCGGCGATCTTCAGCGCCGCCAGCAGGGCCGACTGTTTCAGTATGCCCTGGCCTTTACCGCCAAGGAACACAGCGATGAGTTCACTGATACACTCGTCGTCGTTGGAGGTGTCGCGACAACAGCATTGCGTACGATGCAAGCCACGCAACGTGAGCACAGACTGCGGCGCGACCTGGACCAGGCATGGGAGATCCAACGCGGCCTTGTGCCGGACCATGCGACAACGTTTCGCGAATACGATGTCTATGGCATCTCTTCACCCGATGCCGTTGTGGGTGGCGACTATTTTGACTATCTGGCATCGCCCGGCGACGACGAACGGCTGAGCATTGTCGTATCGGATGCTGCAAGCAAGGGGATGCCGGCAGCCGTCCAGGCATTGTTCGTCAGCGGTGCCATGCGAATGGGAGCAGGCTTCAACATCAAGATGTCGTCGCTTGTTGGACGACTGAACGATCTGATCTACGACACCTTTCCGCTGGAGCGCTTCGTCTCGCTGTTTCTATGTGAACTCACGTCATCGAGCAATGGTCTTGTCCTGTATGTGAACGCCGGGCACTGTCCGCCACTTCACTATTCGGCTGCCGACGGAACGTGCCGCGGACTTCAGCCAACCGGCGGTATCCTGGGTATCGTCGAGGAGCAGAAGTTTCACGTCGAGAACATCAACATGGACCATGGCGATGTGCTGTTGCTCTTCACCGATGGCATCAGCGAGGCGCAGGACGTACATGGCACGATCTTTGGCGAGGCACGACTGCGCACATTCCTGGCCGAACACCACCAGAGCGATGCACGGCAGATTGCATTGGCGCTCATGGATGATGTGGTGACGTTCTCTGCAGGTGCCCGCTATACCGATGACCGGACCGTGGTGGTGATCAGACGGCGCTGATGGCGCCCTGTTCAACCTTTATTGATGATCGACTGCGCCCGCTCCGGACCGAGCTTGATAACGTCCTCGAGCGCAGCGACGGCCTTGGTGATCATTTCGTCGCGCGTGCCGCATTCCTGTGGTTCGAATGGGCCAAGCACATAGTCGGCCATACCTCCGGGACCAAACCTCCGGTCAATACCACAACGCAGACGCCAGAACGCCTCCGTCCCAAGTTCCTTGATCATGGAGGCCAGACCGTTGTGTCCACCATCGCTGCCCTGTGGACGCAGATGGACGCGTCCGACGGGGAAGTTATACTCGTCAACGATGACCACGCACTGCGATGGAGTGGCATGCAGCTGTCCAAGGATGCGCTTCGCCGCCTTGCCTGATTCGTTCATGTAGGTCATTGGCTTGACAAGATGAACCTCGCGCCGCGCAATACGACACATCGCATGCATGAACAGACCGCTAGGTGAAGTCCACGTTGCATTATGCTTTGAAGCAAACGCATCGATAACCATCCATCCAATGTTGTGGCGTGTATCGGCATAGTCACTGCCGGGGTTGCCAAGACCAATGAAGACGAGTGTTGACATACAGAAGGCAAAGGAGGAAGAACGTAGAATCACCGCGTCAGATGCAGGAATCTTCAAACCTGCGCAAGAATCCGTGTCTCTACAGAATGGATGGCGGTGGGGATTGCCGTAGTATCGCAGCGCTTCGACGCTGATGGTGTGCTGCACTGAAGCAGGACGAACAAAGGAGTCGAAGCAAAACGGACGGCCACGCAAATCTACGGTCCGTCCATTCAACGAGGGGCATTCCGGTAAGGGGCCGGAGTGGATCCGAGGTCACGTACACAACACAGGAGACCGTGGCGTTGAACATGTACGCCATGACGGAGTCGTCGACGGGAATCTGTCGGCGAAAGGTCGGAGCATTCCTGGCCTGGGCCTTCGTGATTTTCGCCTACGGCGGAGCACTGAAGGCACAGGACGGGAACGTTGGCATCGGAACGCTCACACCGGACCGATCGGCGATCCTTGATCTTGTTGCCAGCGACAGAGGTTTGCTGATACCGCGACTTTCGACGATCGAGCGTGATGCCATCATGCTGCCCGCTACGGGCCTACTTGTCTTCAACGTGACGCAACTGCGGTTCGAATACAATGCTGGGACGCCGCTGCTGCCGCAATGGCGGACCCTTGCGGCCGGACAAGATGCAGTCGGCGCCGATCAAGTCTGGCTCCTTACAGGTAATGCCAACCTGCCGCCGGAAGCCGTTCTTGGTTCGACTGATGCCTCGACGCTCCGAATTGTGACAAACAACACTGAACGTCTGCGCATTGACGGCACAGACGGTCGCATCACCATGACGTCACTTGCCGGCCAGCCCGAAGTCGGGCTCGACCTTGCGATGGCCGGACCGGTGGTCGCGCTTGGCGACGGACGCCTGGTCAAGGCCGATCGATCAGCACTCGTTACCATTCTTGGTGTGCATGCCGGCCGCTATGTGAATGCCACGAACGAGGTCCAGTTCAATGTTGTCATCGTGGTCCCGACGGCGACGGCCCTGAGTGCAGAGGCCAGCATCACCGTTACGCCTGAATCGGTCACGTCGGTAAGCATTACCCCCTTCATCGTTCGATCGTCGCGTCTGGCCGATCGGTTCACCATCAGCTTTCCCGGAGGCTTGAACCCCGGCGAGGCAATCAACTGGATGGTGGTCGATCGATGACGCTCTCTCCCTTGTATTTGCTCACACGCCACGTCCCGTCACGACGACGTGGCCTGGCACATCACGTGTTTTTCTTCACAGTTCCGAGGGGTACTTCCATGAAGTTCTCGACCATCATGCGGTGGACAGTCATTGCCATCGCATCGGCCTTGTTCGCATCTGAAGCATACGCACAGCTTCCGGTACGGACGCGATCACTGCAGTTGCTGGGCACCGGCAACAATACAGCCATCACGATGCAGGCAACAGGCAACGTGACGGCATATACAATTGAGTGGCCGTTGGCAGACGGCGCGGCAACTGGCGTCAATACGCCGTTTGTTGTCGGCGACAGTGGCTACGTAAAAGCCCGTATGACAGCAGCAGGAACAATGCGTCTGGAGTGGGAAAAGGCCAACATCATCGACGGGAAAGGCAATGTCGATGGCGGCGGGAATGAGATTGCGTATTTCACCGACCAGAATACCCTAGCCTCGGACCCTACCTTCCGCTTCGATGCGAATGGCAAGGTCATGATCGGTGGAGGTGTGACCGGTGCTGCAGCTGGACTCCTGGAAGTGCAGACTGCTGCCGGTGCGGTGAATGCAGCCATTGCCGGCGAGACCGGTACGCTCACGCTTGGAGGTGCCACGTCGGGCTCACTGGTGATGAATGATGGAAGTGCCAACACCATTACGATTGCGACCGGTAATCAGGCAAACAATGCAACCATCCAGGTTGATGGGCTGCCTGCCGGTACGTATACCGTAACGCCTTCGACGAATGCGGCCGGTGCTGCGACGGCGAGTTACATCTACGTGTCGAACGGCGATGGGACCGCAACATGGACGGCCAATCCGAACCGATACTACAAGTCGGGTCGTCAAGCCGTCACAGCGGGCTATTCGCATACCGTAACATTCCCGGTGGCATTTGCCGCACCAGTTACGGCGACAGATATCACCGTGACGGCAAACCTGCTAAGCGGGAACGGTACGATTATCGAGATCACCGATGTGACGCTCACAGGATTCACAATCCAGTCTACAGCACCCATGGTCGGGACCGAAACCATCATGTGGGCTGCAAACGCAAATCCGTAATGGCGCTCACGTGGTGAAGCGTAGTGACTTCCGACATGAACGATAGACGTCCACTTCAGATTCTCTTCATTGCCGTTCTGTGCGTCGCGATCGCCCAGACGCTGCAAGGTCAGGAGCTTCCCGTGCGAGCAACGGAGATGCGGCATCTGAGCACGTCCGGAACGCATCATGTGTCGGTACAGGCAGCCTCTGCCATGCCTCGGAACTACGTGCTTCGTCTGCCAGTCGATACCGTCAATGCCCATCACGCGCTGTTGACGTCAGTCAACGGCAGCGCGAATGATGTGGCACTCTCGTGGTTGCCGGCAGGAGCGAACGGAACGGTGCTTGGCATCGTGAACGGCGCTCCTGCCTGGACCCAGCCGCAGCCGATACAGGTGCAGCCCATTGCCGTGCTGATGAACAACATGGTAATCCCTGTCGCTGCCGGAACATCGGTGCTGCGGATCACGCCGGATGCTCCGCCCGTAAACCGGGTTATCGGTTTGGCGAATGGCTTGGTAAACGGACAGCAGGTTGTGCTGCGAGTTGCTACCCCAAATGCGGGTTTCGGCATCCGTATGATCGATAACGCCGGCAACCTGGTACTGTCGGGTGATGCCGACCTGCTGAATAACGATACCATGACGCTGCTCTGGGATGCCGTATCGCTGCAGTGGATCGAGCTGTCACGTCGAAACAACTAAGAGTTAACCCGCCATGACGCTACGACGAATCCTGCCTGCTCTGATGTTGATGTCTGCCGCCGCACTCTCGGCACAGACATCGTACGAAGCATTCAAGGGCATCCGGCTCGAAGCAGGGGATAATCAGCAGGCGATTTCACTATATGCACCGGCTTCGACGGTGCCGTACACCTTGGTGCTGCCGCAGCAGCTAACGCCGGGTACGTGGATGTTGTCTGTTGATGGCTCCACAGGCATCACATCGTTTGCAGCTGCGCCGTCGCTCCTTGGCACTGCCGGCCAGGTGCCGTTCTTCACCGGCGCATCATCGCTTCGCGGATCAGCGTCATTTGTCTTTGACTCTACGGCAAAGCGTCTGTCCATTACGGCCACGTCGACGACGTCGCCCGGGCTCCGACTGTTGCGCGATGGGGCGGTGACGTCTGCCGACACCGTGCTCGCTCTGCGAAGTACGTCAACCGGAGGTCCCTATCGACGGGGACTCAGCATTGAGTTGTCAGGCAGTGCCGATACGTCGGTTGCCATTGATGCGTCGGCGATCGGAGCTACGGTGAACTATGCGGCCCTTCTGTCCGGACGGGTAGGGGTGCAGACGCGTACGCCACGGACCGACCTTGATGTGAACGGTGCAGTGGCATATCGACAACGGACGCACACTGTTACGTCGGTTGGACCACATCACAACGTGGACTTCGGCACATCGAACAATCGCAGCTACGTTCATGTCACGGGCACGATCACGGCTGCGTCGACGTGGACCGGCTTTGCAGGCGGGACAGACGGGAAGGTGCTGTGCATTACGAATGCCACCGCCGAGAACATGGTCATCCCGAGTAACGCTACATCATCCACAGCGGGCAATCGTGTGTTGACTACCGACGGCAACGATTTCGTGATCACACCCGGTGCTACAGCCACGTTTGTCTATTCACAGGCCGACCTGGCATGGCGCGTAACGTCCGTGTCGCCGTTGTCGATCAGTGCTTTCTCGAACTACACAACCAGCTCCGTCACAGCGAACATGACGTTGCCATCCTCAACGGCGGCCTACATACGGCTGCTGCCCACGGGTAACGTTGGTAGTGTCTACCTCGAAGACGGCGCCGTGATCGGTCAGATCCTTGTCGTGCAGAACGATGCCGCTGGTAATGGAAACAAGTTTACGCTAGCCGGTACGAACCTGAATGTTGGTTCGACAAGTGGAACGCTCTCGGGTGGCGAGGCTGTGTTCATGATATGGGATGGCGATCAATGGCAGGTGATCGCACGGAAGGGAACATGAGCCGCACAGCAATCGTGACGCTTTGCCTCCTGTGCGCAACCCTTGGTCATGCCCAGGGAATAGCCATTCGTGGTGAACGCATGGTCGTCGGCCGCGACGCGCTCGTATCTATCCACGGAGACCTCTTCGACGACGGCACGATCGTCAATCAAGGACGTATCGTCGTTGACGGAGTCATCCATACCGCGACGGCAGCCGCATGTGCGAATAGCGGAACCATCACGTTTGTCGCCGATACATCAATGTGGCTGAACGCTGCCCCTCTCAATGATATCGTCAACATGGGTACGATCGAGATCACCGGATCGGAACACCTGTTCACCGATGCATCCGGTGATGCAGATGGTGCAACGGCGATGGGGCGCGACACACTGTCGCGTATCGGAGGCCTGGTCCGGTTCGTTCGTGGTGCCGGACTGCAGCGCATACAACGTCGGCATTATACGGACCTTGCACTCGGCGGCGCAGCCACAAAGCAGATTTTAGACGGGACAGCTGTTGCCGGATCGTACGAAGCTGCAGGCGGTGCGCGTCGCTACGAAGGATGGTTCATCTTCGATGGAAATCGTCCGCAGACCTTGACCCCGGAATATGGGCAAGTGTCAGGCATCGACCGGTACCGGCATCTGTTGCTGCGAAATGGGCCGAAGCGTCTTGCGCAGGGTGACAGCACGATCGTCGAGCAGATCCTGCGCATCGAGTCGAGAGCTCCCACCATCATACAGGGTCGTATGACATGGGGCAGCGAAGCACGCGTTGCCGCGAACCTGCGCATCGAAGACGGAGGGCATGTTACGACGGCAGACTCGACCTGGTTTACTGATACTGTCGATGTTGTGGATGGTAGACTGCTGATGCGGCCGACATCAACCACCGTTGTTGACACAAGTGCATTGCTACGGCTATATGATGCTGCCTCGTCCTTGTTGCACGTGGGCGATACTGCAGAGCTTCGCATTCGAGGTGTCTACGTGAATGCTTTCGGACAGCACGCCAACGCGACCTATGCTGCCACGTCGCTTGTGAACTACGAGGGACGTCAACCGCAGACGATCCTCGCGGCCGGGCCGGCGGCGGCATATGGTAGTCTCCGAGCCGCACAGGGCGGTAAGACTGTCGACGGCAACGTCCATCTTCAGCGTGATTTATACGTTCACTCGGCCATGATCGATGCCGGTGCTGATACCGTGGCCATGCGAGACGGCGTTGCAGACTATTCCGGTGTATCCGAAGTGATAGGAGCAATGCGCAGGGACCTCCGAACGGCTGCAGCGGGAACGACATTCGCATACAACAACGCACAAACGCTGCTGACCTTTGACTCGACTCCAACGATTCTGACATTGGATGTTCGGCCGAAGACCGACCCCGTAGTCTATGACGCGTCAACGGACGTGCGACGAAAAGTAACCCTCTCGGCACTTGGCGATTGGAGGGCAACGATACGTATTGGTTATACGATCGAGGACCTTCCTTCAGCGTGGGCGACGTCGACGTCGCAGCATCTGCTGCGCTTCATGCGGGCAACGGATCGGCCGCAGCAATTGGCAACCAAGCTTGTGCCGACGCTTCCACCCTCGTATGCGCGCCGTGCCGCGGCAGCAGATGTCATGGGTTACGTCGAGCTGAAGGGGCTTGGTAGTACCGGACCAGACAACATGGTGATTCCCAGTGGCTATGATGTGTTGCTGCGTGGCAGCCGTGATGTACTGCAGGCCATTGCTCATGGGCGATGGAGCAATCCAATGACTTGGGACGAGGGCAGAGAGCCCGAGCCACAAGACGCTGTGATGATCAATGGCTATACGGTCCACGTGGGGTACGAGCGTGCAACCGACAGCTATCGCATTGCCGAACTGTTTCCGACGCAGATGGCGTCCAGCGTTGAAATCGGCGATCAGCCGAACTCGGCATTGCTTGTTGGCAGTGATGCTGCAGCCTATGCGTTCTCACTCGTGCCCGCACCAACGTCGGTTGTGCGCGTGCAGCGCAGGGCGACGTCACCTGTGGATGTCGCTGAACAGGACATCTCGAACAGACCTATCGATGGCGGACTCGTCGTGTATCCGTCGGCTGAGTTCAGCACGCCGCGATTGCTCGTAAGCCCGGGTGCGACCGTCACCAACGCCGGGATCCTGTCGGTGGGGTTGCCATGATCGGTCTTGCTTGGTATGCGGCACTCGCGGTATTCCTGGTGGCAGCAACAGCGTTTGCGCAATCGACGCATGGCCTGCTGCAGAGCGAGGGCATCATTGTTAACACGGGACGTCTGCGTATTCACGGAGATGCGACGATCGCGCAGCCTTCGATCGGCGGTCACGTCGAATATATCGGCGATGATGGTGCCGACACGCAGCGTGTGGCCTCGGTCTCCTACGAGTCGCTCTACGTCGCCGGCGCATCTCGCAAGATCGTCGACGATACGGCGCAAGCGCTTACCGTCGAAGCGATGCTCGCAACGTCGGTCGAAGCGCAGATCATCATGCAGACGCCGCAGCCCATTCGGGCACGGGGCGGTGTGCAGCATAACGGAAGGATGTCGTCTGACGTGGGCGATGCAACGCTGCGTCTCGACGGCGATCGACCCCAGCGACTGTCGGGTGTAGGCGTCGTACCTGTTCTCGAAACCGCGAATCGATCGACGATACAGCTGTTGGACCAGGCCATGCTGAGCATCACGCGACGGCTGGACCTCCAGGATGGTATCGTCGAAGCTCGCTCCGCCGGCTGGCTGATGCTTGCGGATTCCGCATGGCTATGGCGCAGTGACGCCGGAAGTATAACCTCGCCCCCTATCCCCGCAGGTGTCATGAATCTGCGGTACTATGGTACGCGGCTGGTGCGCACCGGTGCCGAGATGCCGACAGGTGGAGACGTGGTGGCGAGCTTGCTGCAGGAGAATCTTGGTGGCATCACGTTGTCGCACGACCTGACGGTGCATGGTGATCTGGTCCTTGGCGGACACATCCATACCGAGCCCGACATCACGCAGCGATATGTACTGACTTTCAACTCGGCCAAGGACGTCGCATGCGCGAGTCCGTGGGCAGAGGTCGACGGTACGCTGATTCGCACGAACGTCGACATAGGTAGGGCGTTGCAGATGAATGCCATCGACACCTACGTGCGATTCAACGATGTGGCAGATCGCGGAAGCATCGCTGCGATCTCACTGCGAACAAAGCGGCTGACCATGCCGCCACAGGCAGCAGGGAGTGTCGACAAAGTGCGCAGGTATTATCAGCTGACGATGCTTGATCAGGATGGTCGGCCGGTGGCCGACAGTACGTTCCGCGCCGACGTCGGCTATGCGTGGCGTGTGCAGCCGACCGCACCGGTCGAAACAGATACGGTGATCGAAGTCCGTGATGGTCTGCGCTCGATGCTCGACTCGCTTATGTTGTTGCGGTATGACGGCTCGGATTACGTCGACCACGGCGTAAGTGATCTGCCGACGAATGGCGATCCAATGCGGCCGCAGTGGCGACGTGGCATCAGCAGAGGCGTGGTTGCAAACGGAGACTTTGCCATTGGTCTGTCGTCGACAACGCCATCTGTCGTACTGGATGTTCGGGCGTTTCTGGAGGGAGCGCTGGTTACGCGAGCGGCCGATGCCGAACCTCGGATGCGGACAACGTTGCGTACCAACGACGTGATCCCGACCACGTCGCCCTCGGGCTATCCATTTGACCTGTGGTCGGGTGGTGGCGTGAGTGCGCATTTACCTCTTGCCGATTCCATTGTTGACTGGATCGTTGTCGAGTTGCGCAGCGAGGTCACCGGTGGTCGCCGATACTATTATCCCGGTCTGCTCTCGGCAAACGGTCACGTTGTCGACCCGCAGACCACGTTTCGAGTGACTGCGCGTCAAGTGCGAACTGGACGCTACTACATGGCGCTCCACCATCGCAATCACCTTTCGGTCATGACGGCTGAACCGCTTATCGTTCGACCTGGCGAGGGCGAGATCACCGCCGACCTTAGCCGTGGCGAGAGCGTGTTCGGCGGGCCCGCATCACTCGTCTTTGCCGGAGTGCAGGATGGGCAGCGCCGCTGGGCCATGCCAGCGGGTGATGTCGACATCTCGAACCTAATCGGTCGTGATGACATCATCTGGCCGGTGCCCCTGAACGATGAGGGGTATCTGCCTCTTGATGTATCGCTTGACGGTATCCTTGGCACCAACGATCTCAACCTGATCTGGAACAACAGGGGACGCGCAGGTGCAGTACCGTAATCTTATCGTCGTTGCAGTGCTGGCCCTGAGCATGCTGGGTACTGCATCGCTGCATGCGCAAAAGGTTGACGCGAGGATCTCGCTGTTGATGGTCGATGACCAGCGGCAGGACCGCGTCGAGTTCGACGTTGTGGTCACACGTGTTGACGACTCGTGGCAGCACTGGGCGAACACGACGTTGCGCATCGAAGCCGTTGCGTTGCGGCAGACCGGTGGCCTGATCGCGGGCGTCCACCGTATTGATCTCGTTCCGGGAAGCAGTGATCTCGCTCTGGTGCCGTATGACGCAACGCAGATGCGCGGCTACACCTGCACGGCTGATATCGTTCAGGGACGGATACGCATCTTGGTCTACGGTCCCGACAGTTTGGATCAAACCATCCAGCTGTCGGCCACTCGTCCAACCATACGTATTGGACGTTTTGCACTGTCGACGGTCGATGGCAGTGCCATATCGACAGAGCTCGCCTTTGCCGAGCCCACCGAAGTCTGGCAGGCACATGCGGCGAAACTTGTCCAGGATAGTATCATCACAGCGGCAGGACAGGAAGTCTACGTCTACCGACGCCACGACAATGTCGAGATCGCAACACGATATGGCATCGGGTCGTCCACGACGCCTGATTGTGATTCAGTCCAGATCATGGCATTCGAAGCCCTCTATCGCGGAGACCTCTCGGTGCAGCTTCGCTTCTCAACCGTGTGCGAAGAGCAGCTCGACGGTTTCCTGATCGAACGAGCGCTGGTAGACCGACGTCGGCCAAACGTTCTCGAGTTTCAGGCCCGTGCCAATCTCGACTATGCCAACAACACATCGTTGGCAGCCTGCGGCACGTGCGATAAGGGACGCACGGTCGATGACATTCTCGATGGCGTGGAGTACCGCAGAGAAGCCTATGCCTATCGACTTGTAGGTGTGCGAGCTGGTCGCGGCGATCGCATCATCTTTGATACGGCCGTCGTGCACATTCCCAATGCCATCGTCAGCAATGCCTCCGTACTGCGGAATCCCTTTCGTGATCGCGTTGACGTGCTGTTTGATGCCGACGACCGTCTGCGCATCGACGCCGCGGCATATGACGTGCTTGGGAACAAGCTGGGCGACCTTGTTGATGCCGATGGACACCCGATGGTCAACCTCATGGTCCAGCGCGGCAGCGGCTACCGTGCATCGTTCAACGTGGGCGATATCGCCTCGCAGGGTTTAGTCAACATCGTTATCATTGGTCATCCCATTGATGACCGTAGCATCGACGAGTTGTCACGCATCGTACTCAAAGCGCAGCACCTTCGATGAACCCTCGCCCCTTACCGATCATTCTTGTCTTCCTGCTACAGTGTCTGATAGGGGGCAATGTCATGCGCTGCGGTCATGCCGACGACGCCTGGATGCTGGGCGTGCGCGGGATGGCAGTAGCGGGCATCACGTCGGGGCCAATTGAACTACCCTTCACCCTGGGGACGGCACCCAACGCCGACATTATGACCATCAGCCTGCCTGGCGGAACGATCGTCGGTGCATCGGCCGTTGCTGTGTGCACGTATCGTCCGGCGATGTCCTTGCATGCCCTGACTGCTGGAATCGGACTTGGGCTGCAACGTCTGACTGCGCGAACGACGACGCCTGTGACCGCTGATACCTCGGTGCGGAATGCTGTGTTTGATCTGACGCAGGATCGGCCCGTGGTTACGATCCTAGCCGAAGGGCGACGAGCCTTCGGCACGGCGGGCTGGCACATCATGCTTGGGTTTCGTGCCGACCTTCCCATAGGCGATGATGCGACCATCCTTTGGCAGCGTGAACTCAATGCTGCTGTGTTGCCGTATCACCTTGAGCAGGCTGCTGTGCGTCATCGGTCGCGACTGCCTGCAGCGTGGAGGCTGAGCGGCAATCTTGGCGTGGGACGCGACATCATGGTTGGGATGCACGGAAACACGGGGATGTACTGCACGCCATTTGTCGCGGTTGGCGCCGGTAAAGGGCCTGACGGCATAGGTGGCTGGATGCCGATAAGCGTCCAAATCGGCGTCACGCTATCGAAGCGCATTCTATGAAACAACAGCGGACATACACGTTGGTGCATGCCCGCCTGACCTCAACTGCACGTCACCGACGTGGCGTCAGACCGGTGCGGCGGTTGCCCGCCGCCGTCTGCGTTCGCACGAGCGGTAAAAGGTGCGCGACAAAATGCTGTCCTTGTTTGGATCTACCAAGCGTAGAAGATCGCATGCTGCTCAGGAGTGCTTTGCATGTGAGCACAGCAGTGTCATCTTGGTCCCACCCTGATCGGCAGCCGCATACATAAGTCTCGCCCCCATGCGTTTGGCAAGGCGCGCGCAGAGATACAGTCCAAGTCCGGTTGAAGATTCGCCGCCTGTTGGGCGGGTCGACAGCGTGCCCGGTTGTTCGAACAGACGTTCGACGTCTTCGGGCGGGATTCCCGGCCCCTCGTCGATCACATCAATCGCCACGCCATCGTCGGCCGACGATGCGCAGATTCGGACCGTGCTGCCATTGGGTGAGTACTTGACGGCATTTGACACAAGATTGCCGAGGATCACGCCGAGAACCGTACTGTCGGCCATCAGCCATGGCAGGTCGCCCGTTGTGTCGGGACCGTCAAGGACGATCTGCTTCTCGTCGGCATGCGGCCTGTGCTGGTCCAGGATGTCCGGCAAGACGAAGCCAAGGTCAACCATATCGATCTGCAGCCGATCAGCCCGGGCGAGGACCATCATGGACGCAACGGCGTCGATCATGCGCTCAATGGCAAGCTCGGAATCCGTCAACAGGGTGACCGTATCCGGTTCGACGGCATCGTTCAGGCAGGCGATCGCCTCGTGGAGTGCGGCATGCACATTTGCAAGCGAGCCCCGCAGATCATGCGCCAAGAGCGAAAGGACGTCAGCCTGGTGCTGTATGCGGCTTATTGGTGTATCGTTCGAAGGTGTGGCGTGCATCAGGATGGAGTCCTCTCGTAACTATACCTACGTTGACAAGATACGTCGTTCCCGTGCCCTGAAAACTCCTATATTGCACTGATTTTTGTATCCATCTTCACCCCCCAAACCGGAACCGTATGGGAGTGTCGGCACTACTGGCTACGATCTTTCTGCCGCTGGCGGGCTCGCTCGCCGTGATGCTCATTGAGCGTTCGCAGGTCAAAGCCATCAAGGTCACGACATTGGTCATGACCGTAATCACATTCCTTGTATCGCTGCTGCTGTTGCCGGGGTTCGATCGAACGTCCACGGCGATGCAGTTTACGATAAACTCACAGTGGATCCCGGCGCTTGACGCAGGGTTCCGTATCGGTATTGATGGGACGTCGCTGCTGTTGGTTCTGCTGACGACCTTTATGATGCCGATCGCCATTTTGGCATCATGGGATTCGATCACGAAGCAGACCAAGGAGTACTACGCGCTGATGCTCATGCTACAGTTTGGCATGACGGGCGTGTTTGCTGCATTGGACACCTTCCTGTTTTACGTGTTCTGGGAGGTCATCCTCATTCCGATGTATTTCATCATCGGCATATGGGGTGGCAAGGATCGCATTTATGCGGCCGTCAAGTTCTTCCTGTACACGCTAGCGGGATCGCTGCTGATGCTGGTGGCCATCATATGGCTTGGATTGTACGGTGTGGAAGCAGGCGTAGGATTCACTGCCGACCTGATGAAGCTTCGCATGATCGCTCCCGCCATTCCGATGGACGTGCAGTTCTGGCTGTTCATGGCCTTTGCCTTGGCATTCTTCATCAAGGTGCCGTTGTTCCCATTCCATACGTGGTTGCCTGATGCCCACGTGCAGGCACCTACGGCGGGTTCGGTGATCCTGGCCGCCGTGCTGCTCAAGATGGGAACCTATGGCCTGATCCGGTTCAACCTGGAACTGTTCCCGCAGACGTCGGCGGAACTTGCCGGCCCCATCAGTGTGCTTGCCGTGATCGGAATCATTTATGGCGCACTTGTTGCCATGGTGCAGACCGACATCAAGAAGCTTGTTGCGTACTCGTCGGTCAGTCACCTGGGCTTTGTGGTGCTTGGCATCTTCTCCATCACCGTGGAAGGTGTCCAGGGCGCTGTAATCCAGATGGTCAATCACGGTCTGTCGACGGGCATGCTGTTCTTGTGTGTTGGCGTCTTGTACGAGCGTCGTCATACGCGTGAGATCGGCGACTACGGTGGCATCACCAATGTGATGCCCCGCTTTGCTGTCATGTTCGCCATAGCCATGTTCGCATCGGTCGGTCTTCCGGGTCTGAACGGTTTCGTCGGCGAGTTCTTCACGTTGATCGGTGCGTTCCGTTCGCCGTTCCTGAACAACTGGGCCTATGCCATCATCAGTGCGAGCGGCGTGATCTTTGCTGCCGTCTATCTGCTGTGGATGTTCCAGCGGGTCATGTTCGGCACCAACAACAATCCCGAGAATCATCATCTGCGTGATCTTCGCACGATCGAGTACTGGCAGCTGGTGCCGCTGGTCATCTTCATCGTGTGGCTTGGCATAGCGCCGCGTACGTTCATGGATCTCTCTGAGAAGAGTGTCCAGGCCGCCGTCGGCAAGGTCGAGTTTTACAAGTTCAGCCGTCCATCGCAGCAACCCTGACCCGAGACATGACCATGCAGCCCTTCGATCTCGTCGGCTCCTTGCCCCTCATCGTCATTTGGCTTGCCCTCGGTGCCGTTGGTATCGTGATTCAAGCCTTTGTGCGAAACACGAAACTAGTCTTTGGCTACTATGCCGGCACGTTGGCCGTGACGGGAACGCTTGCCGCGTTGACGTCGTACCATAAAACCACGGCATTCCAGCACATGATCACGGTAGGGGGCTATGCCAACTACTTTGATGTGCTGTTCTGTGCTGCCGGACTGATGACGATGTTGGCCGCCAGGCCGTACCTGCAACGGAGCGAGTCGGAGTACGATGAGTTCTACACGCTGCTCGTCTCTGCCGTGTCGGGCATGATCCTGATGGCGCATTCGAACAATCTTGTGGTGACGTTCGTTGGCGTCGAGCTCATGTCAATCTCGTTCTATGTCATGGCCGGGTTCTTCAAGATGCAGGAACGGTCGGTCGAGGCTGCGCTGAAGTACTTCCTGCTGGGTGCGTTTGCATCCGGATTCCTTGTGTATGGTATGGCGCTACTTTACGGCGCCACGGGCTCGCTCGACTACGTTGACATCGGACTTGCCGCGCATGGTGGAACGCTGCGGTTCCCGCTGCTGCTTGCGGCCGGTGCCGTGCTCATGACGATTGGCCTGAGTTTCAAGGTTGCAGCTTTCCCATTCCACCAGTGGGCTCCTGACGTGTACGAAGGCTCGCCGACGGCGGTGACGGCCTTCATGTCGACAGCAGGTAAGGCGGCAGCGTTCAGCGCCTTCATTCCGATCATCATGGCGGTGATGCCGGTAGGTGCCGGTGCGGCTGCGGCGGCCTATGCACCGCAACTGCAGATGGTCCTTGCCATCATTGCTGCCATCACCATGCTGGTCGGTAACATATCGGCCATTGCGCAAACGAACGTCAAACGCATGCTTGCCTACTCGTCGATCGCTCATGCAGGCTACCTCATGATGGGTCTTGTAAGCGGGTCGGCCGACGGAGCTGCTGGCATTCTTTTCTACGTCACATCGTACGTGTTCATGCAGATCGGAGCCTTCGTGATCGTCGGACTTGTCGAGAAGGCAGATGGCACGAACGTCATGCTCGACGATTACCGTGGTCTTGGCAAGCGTCAGCCGCTGCTTGCGGGTCTGATGGCGGTCTTCATGTTCTCGCTGGCAGGCATCCCGCCGTTTGCAGGATTCTTTGGCAAGTACCTTCTTTTCCTGTCCGCCATCGAGGCCGGTTTCACATGGCTTACCATTGTTGCCGTCGTGTCGTCAGTGATCTCGGTGTACTTCTACTTGGGCATGGTGGTGAAGATGTACTTCCAAGAGGCGGAACACGCTACAGAGCCGGCACCGACCGGTATGGCGGGTATCACGCTTGCCGTGGCAACGATCGCCGTTGTCGTGCTGGGCGTTCTCCCGTCGCTGCTGTTGAACATTTACCGCACGTGGTAACATTTAGGCCTACTGCCTGTTGTCGCAGTAGATGTCTACCGCAGGTGCAATCGTGAACAAGCCGTTGCCGCAGGTGCTCTTCTTCCTGCTGATGCTTGCCAGCGGCAGTGCGCTCGCGCAGCCGAAGGTCGATCTGTATTGGAGTGTCGACGATCCGTCCAACACGGAGATCAACTTTGGCGTAACCAGAGAAGGGTTCCCTGTGACGCGCACGCTGTATGTGCGTAATCGCACGGATCGAACTGTGGCGCTCCGCGAAGCATGGCCACAAGCCAACGACCCGTACTTCATTATCTACAACGACACCACGGGTGGTCGTGTCCCTGGGAATGCTCCATTCAAGGAGGAGTATGTTCCGCTCGATAATATCAAACTACCCCGCTACGTTCGTCCGGGCGAGACCGGTATCGTGCGAATTCAGTTCCGAGCTGTCGTGGGTGATCCCGGTCTGCCGCCCGACGTTGTGAATCTCTGCAAGTTGGATGTGCGCGTGTCAGACAGTCTGAACCCGCTCGATGTGATCACGTTCGGCAGGTTTACGCTGAGGGGGCTCAAGACGACGAAGATCCTGGCAACCACGACGCCGACGGTTGGGTTTGACTCGGTCTACGTGCGGCCGATACCGGCTGCACCTGTTCGACAGTATACCTTGACCAACATCGTAGACCAGACCATGCCGGTCGAGGCACAGCGCGTTACGATGCTGTCGCCGGTGGTCGGTACTCCGGAGATCAGCGCGACGACCTTCGCACAGGTCAGCTTCCCGCCGAAAGGTGATGTGACATGGTCGCTGCAGTATGCACCGATCGACAGAGGCGCAGATAGCGCATACTTTGTTGTCGCATATCGACCGGACCCAACGGCAAAAGTTGACAGCGTACTTGCCATGGTCAAGGGTGTTGGCGTCGAACAACGTCTGCAGATACTTGCAGGAACGGGTACTCCGTTGCCGGTACGTGTCGATGGTGATACGATCGACTTTGGCGATGTCTTTGCAGATAACGTTGGAAGTACAGCCACTGTCGTTGTCAAGAACGACGGGAATTGTCCGATCGGCATCCTTCGTGAGGAGCGCATCGGCACCGCCCGAGATACGGCGGCGTTCGAGATCGCTCGTGCTGTGTCGCAAGGTGGGGCCGGTCTTAGCGTCGGCTGGAGTGATACACTCGTGGTCCGATTCGTCCCGGTCGATCCCGGACTGCACTCCATGCGCTACGTCATTCGCACAGACCTGCGTAACCGAGGGATCACCGGCGTTCCCGACGGAGCCCAGGATATCACGTTTTACGTGAAAGGCCGAGGTCTGCTGCCGCAGCTGCAGATCACGCCTGCTTCATTGAACTTTGGGACAGTTGTCAAGTTAGACCGCTGTGATTCGGACGTTTCGCGCACACTGCGTCTTGCGAACGTTGGCAATACCGATCTGCGTATCGACAGCATCACGTATGCCGTTGCATCGGGTGAGGCGGTCTATTCGCGAAGGGTGATCAATATTCCGCCCGGTGGCAATGAGAACGTCATTGTTACCTATAGGCCAAACCAACTCGGCGCCGACAGCGGAACGCTGTTCCTGCATACGAATGGTCTGCGAGAGCCATTAGCCGTGGCAATGACGGCTAGCGTTGTCGCTCCGGACACCATCCGTGTTGCACTGCCAGCCGTTGTTCGGTCGCGTCCCGGTCGTGTTGTTGCGGTGCCGGTCGTCGTCGATCCGCTCGTCGCGGCCACAACGACTCGCTGCGTCATCAACGCCAGCTATGACCCTTCGCTATTGCGGTTCCGGGCCGTTGCCAAGATCGGAACAGGTGCAGAGGGAGCTACGGAGCGTGCAGCGACGGAGACGTCTCCGGGAACACTGTTGGTCGACCTTGAAATGCCGACGAATTTTCTTCCGAAGGACACGGTCGTAGTGCTCACGTTCGACACCTTTCTCGGGAAGAGACCCTCCACGGAGCTGGCGATCACGGCTGCCGGCGTGACGTTCGGATCTACATCGTGTCCGTCGGCGCTGGTAGTGCGTCCTCGGAGCGGTCGCTTCGAACTTGACAGTGTCTGCGGCCTTGAGTACAAGACCGTGTCTTCCGGTATGAGCGTCATGGCCTCGCTCTATCCCAATCCTGCCACCGAAGAGACGACGGTAGCGGTAATGGTTGTTGATGCCGAGCCGATCCACCTGCGCGTCGTCGATGCCCAAGGCGCGGTCAGATACCAAATGCCGCACACACAGTTGGAGCCGGGGCTACAACTGATAGGGATACCGCTCCGCGAGTTCGATGCAGGACACTACGTCGTTGACGTCATTGCAGGTCGCCGTCGAATGGCATTACCCTTGGTTCGGCTTCCATGAGACTCCTTGCAACCATTCTCGCGCTATTGTTCTGTGCGAAGATCACCGTAGCACAGGGATTCGACTGGCAGTACTCTGCTCGATATCCGACGTCAAGCCCAACGCGGTTTCTGGGGGCTGCTGTCGGCGGTGGCTATGCCATCCATCAGGGGCGTCTGCCATACCTCGAACAGGATGTGCCCGTAGCGTGCTGCACCTACGAAAACGGGACGGGTCTCCCGCTGTCGATAGTGGTCGGATACGAACAATGGACATCGGCAAACATTGCAGTTCATGGGATGGCTGGATATCGGCTTATGACGGCCGGCATGTCGGCTCCGCCAACCTTCGATGAGCCGTTGTCGGATGGAAGGCTGCTGGTGACGCAATACACGTACAATGCGAACCTGCACTACGCCGACATTACAGGCGGTGTGCGCTATCGGCTTGGTCGCAGCCATTTGTCCGTGGGTGCTGCGCTGCGGCTGAGTCTTCTACTTGGCACCACTGCCACACACCGTTTGGATGTGATCTCTCCTTCCGACTACACCTTCAACACAAATCCGCCATCACGGTCGATCGACATTCCCGTTGTGGGCGTGCCCGATGCAACACCCCTTCTGGTGTCGCCGCTGATCACGCTGGGGTATGACATCAGCATTGCCAATGGACTGTACCTGTCGCCGCTGCTGACAATTGGACTGCCACTGATGAATACGGCCAATGGCGTTACCTGGAAGACCGGCGAAGCTGCCATGCTCTTGCGTGTCATGCGCGCACTATAGAGTTGCACCGTCCGCCATTCTACGCACTATATTTGCATGTATCGCGTCAAAAACAACCTTGAATCTTTTTCAACTCACGCAACGCTCAACGGAGTACACACAAATGTTTCGGTTCACACTTTCGGCACTCGCCGTGTTTGTTGGTTCCGCACTGATCGCCTGCGGACAGCCAAAGTTCGAGGTGATCGGTGGTGAAACGTACGATTGGGGCAAGGTAAAGCCACCGAAAGAGGGATACCTTGAAGCCGAGATCAAGATGAAGAACGTTGGTTCGGGCGACGGCATCCTGAAGCTCGTCGAGATCAAGCCTGGATGTGGATGCACCAAGACCGACCCCGATAAAACGGAGCTGGCCGCCGGTGAGATCAGCACGATGAAGGTCCGTCTGAACATCAGCCCCAGCCAGTCGGGTCCGCTCACCAAGAGCATCACGGTCCGTCACTCTGGTGGTAAGGATACCTCGGTCACGTACCTGTTCCTGAAGGCGGAGATTCAGCGCGCGCTCAATGTGTCGCCGAATCAGTTCTTCTCATTCCAAGACATGAAGGTCGGCCAAGAGGCAACGGCGAAGGTGGAACTCCGCAATGACGATCAGAGCGACATCGTGATCTCTGATATCAAGGTCGACAATGGTCTTGTGCTGAACATGAAGGGAACGAAGACCCTGAAGCCCGGAGAGAAGTTCGAACTTGTTGCCACGGTGATCCCGCAGGCCAAGGGCAGCTTCAATGGCAAGGTGTCCTTTAAGACCAACCATCCCGATCACGCCTCGGTCGATATCATGGCCTACGGCATGGTGATGGAGTCGGCGTCGCCGGTCTTCCAGAAGGCCAAGTAAAAGAAACGCAGCCTCTTTCGGGGGCAGCTACGTCCAGAGATTGTTTTTCCGGATATCGGTCCGGACATGCAGCCGCGAACATCGAAGTTCGCGGCTGTTTTGTTTCTGGGTGTGTGCGCCTCATGTTGTACGTAGGCTGCTCCAAGAGCGCTAGGCTGATCTTGTCAGATCGGGATGTCGATCTCCCATGCTTCGCGTGCAGGTGCGGGAAGCTTTCGGCCAAGGATCCAAGGATTGAGCAACTTCACATCCTTGTAGGTCGTGCCATTGGTCGATGCCCAATTGGCAAGATTGTCGATCGCCGTGGTCACTCGAATGCGCTTGGTCTTGTCGGCCTGATAACGCTCGTTCGCAGGTACGATGATGCCGTAGTCGTGTGCATGTTCCATGATATGCTTGATTACGGCGATGCGCAACACGTAGCGAGATGTCTCTTCGTTCAGGTAGCAGTCGTAGAACGAGCGCCCCGACTGAAACTCGCGACTCTTGGCATACGACGTGTGCCCCATGTTGTAACCGGCGGCTGCATCCGTCCACGAGCCGTTGCTGTCATATCCCGCTCGCAAGTATTTCACGGCCGCCCGCGTGCTTCGCTCGGGATGACGACGCTCGTCAACGTCCTCGTCCACTTGCAAACCATGATCCCTAGCCGTTGCGGCCATGAACTGCCAAAGTCCTACGGCGTCCTTCGACGATCGCGCCATGAACAGGGCGCTTTCGGCAACTGAAAGAAATCGCAGGTCCTGCGGTGCATTCATCTCCTTCAGGATTCGCTGATACATGGGGAAGTATCGCGCCGATCGCTTAAGGTACAGAATGATCTGTCCAGGGGTCTGAAGATTCATGTAGAATTCACGTTCGGCACGCTCGCGGACCTCCGGTATGTTCAGCGGCACGCGTTCGCCACAGAAACTCAGCGAGTCAGGCAGCTTCCAAGTGCTGATCGGTAGGGGGCGAGGTGGCTCGCTGCTGCTGCCCGCGCTATGGGCTGTCTCGGAGCAACTGATGAGAAGACTCGACGCTGCAGCGACGGCCGCGGCTACGACGAAACGTTGAAGATGGATGTGCATAGCTGCCGCTCTCGGTCGTCGTTAGTTGCCAGGATGACAATAACACCGTCGGCGCGCGCTCGCAGAATCTCTGCCTCTAACACGTCACGGCCACGTCGATCCAGTGTTACGGATGGTTCGTCAAGAATAAGGACATCGGGAGAAAGATGCACGGCAAGGGCGATACTCATGCGCTGCTGCAGGCCCGACGAGAATGTGCGGATGACGTCGTCCGCGCGGTCGGTAAGGCCGACTCGGTCAAGGATGTTCTCAACATGCGTGGCGTCGACATGCCGACCGTGCCACCGCGCATGCAAATGCAGCAGTTCGGTCGACGTGAACTCGTCGTATAGCCGCAGATACGGTGCTACAAAGCCCGCATGCTGCGGAATAAGCTCTGGTGCCACATCTGTTCCGTTGACCTTCAAACCCAGGCTTCCCGCATCGGGCGTCAGAACTCCTGCAAGAACACGTAAGAGTGTCGACTTGCCGGAGCCGTTGTCACCAACAATGCCAAGGCACTCGCCACCGTACGCGGTGACATGCACATCACGCAGGATCGGGCGGGGTCCGTACCGCTTGTGTATTGCCGTTGCTGTCAGCTGGCGCGTCATCGCCTGATCACCACCTTATGGGTGGAGGTCTCAGATCCGTTCTCGATCTCGACAAGGTAGATGCCCGTGCCGATCAAGCGGGCATCGTGCCACGCAACAACAAGGCGGTCGTCGTCGAGTTCGACCACGGCGTTATACAACGCGGGCTGCCCGAAGGCAGAACTGCGCACACGCACAATGGCCTTCTCTCCGGGCCGGGCATTGGCAATGGGGAAACGCAACGCGTCGTGCTGACCGGAAACATAGGGTTGCGGGTACGGGCCGCTGGGAATGGCGGTGCGAAGACCCGACACATGGGAGCAGGTCCTATCCGAAGGGTCGATGCGAATGCCCCATGTCGAACCCTGCACAGTCTGATCGGTTGCCAACGGCGATGCGGTCGCCAGAACGTTATACTCCGTACTGCTGCCTTGCCGATTCGTGAGCGACGCCTCGTCGGGAGCGGTGATCAGGATTGATGTCGAGATCGGCGATCCGCCACTTCCCGGAATCATGAACCGCAACGCGTTGATGCCGAACGCCGGCAGTGTGCCGCCGGCACTTGACGATGGGGGTCTGGCCAGCTCATCTGCACTGTAGCCGATCTCAGGCAGCTGTGCGGCGCCCGCCAGATGGCGATTCTGTGCTCCACGCGTTCCCGTGGCATACAGCGATGGCATCGCGTCGCAGAAGATCTCGGAAAGGGTTGTGCCAACATCACGGCAAGCTCCGACCATTGCCGTGAATGGGCGCTCGCCCGACGAGATCCGCGTCCAAACGTGCCGCAGCAATGTATCGCTCCGCTCATGCAACGGCCAGCCGAACCAGCCCCATGCGTATCCGGCAAAGGCATCGTCACGCGAGAACGCATACAACCATGGCTGACGCAGCAGGGCAGACGTATGCAGATGCCAATCGTAGATCTCGGGATACACGATCTGCTCCATCCAAGTCGAGGTGAGTTCGTATACCATGAACTCCACTCCCGTATAGCCGTAGGTGCCAACCTGGATGGCGTGGTGCAGCTCGTGCGCACATGTCACACGAAGGGCCTCGACTCCGTTCGTTCTGGTGTAGACAAGCGAGTCGTAACGATTCCGATCCTCGGCAGAGAAGTCGTTGTCGATCTCGATAAAGGCCGTGTATCTGTCCCAGCC
>VFFB01000095.1 GCA_018882585.1 Candidatus Kapaibacterium sp. | reverse complement strand
GATGTAGCTCCAGCATCGGTCGAATTGCGCGGCACGAGGTATGGTTGCGCGGCAGTTCAGCTCGCCCAAAGAACACGTTGAGTTGTTATCTGCGAACTGACAGTGGCTAGCTCCCGGAATCACGGCGAGAATCTTGCATGGACCCGGCAGACTATCATAGATGGGCTGCACGGTACCTGCCAGCGGCGTCACGCAATCGACTCCGCCTGCCAGAATGAGTGTCGGTACGTTGACGCTTGCCGCGGCAGCCTTCGAACTTGGATTTGTTTCTGCGGGCGCCAGCGCGATCACTGCGGTCAGCGTCAGATCGTTTCGCTGCAGCACCGTCTTCGCCGCAAGAAAGGCACTGCCCCCTCCCATTGAATGTCCGGCAATGACGTTGTCGTTGGCGACGTGACCCTTCCACATCGACCCTGTGCGAGCATTCTCGCGTTGCATGTAGGTAAGACAGCTTATCATGTCGGCGGCAAACTCGGCATGACTGGGAAACAGGCCAGATCCAGTTTCGGGCAGGACGACGATGTAGTTCGATGTCTGCATGCAGATGTTGGAGGCGAATGACGCATAGGCAGTCACCGGCATCTGATAGCCGTGGCCCATGACTAGCACACCAAACGTGGGCGTCGAATTCGTGGACGTGACAACCAGCGGCGTATTCGTCCCTGTACTGTCCGCCGGATAGATGATCGTCACCGGGATGTCCCGTCCACGTACACTGTCACGGAACGTTAGCCGCACCTTCCCCTCGTGATAGGGGGCAGCGCTCAACCATGTGGCATGCAGGAGCAAGATACAAGTAACGAGGAGTGCATTCACTGCATGGGACCTTGTTCTCATGACGGTAGGAGGACCTACAAGATACTCAGTTGTATGATAGTAAGAACTGCTATATTCTCCGTAGAATGTTCAATCGTACACAATTCACTGCAGAGAGAACCAGCATGCAAACCATCCTTCTTATTGTTCTGTTCGTGCTTGCAAGTACAGCAAATGCGCAGTGGACAAGAATCCAACTTGGAGGGTCCGATTTTAATCCGGGCACCTATGTCTACGTTGATGATCAAACCATCTATGTCGGTAGTATGGGTATGATCTTTCGCAGCATAGATGGTGGTACAACATTCGTTAAGACAAACAATGGCATTACGGACGGACTTTCGAGTTGCACAGGTATGGTAAAGATAGGCGATAGACTGTACGCTTCGTTTGGCGGGAATGGTAGCCGTGGCGTGTACTATTCCGTCGACCAAGGAGCATCATGGGTGGCGGACTCAGCAGGATGGACGGGAGTGGCTGGTGTTCCTGTACTGCCGTTTGCTCGGCGTTTGCACCAATGGAATGACAAGTACCTTTTCGCCATCCTGGAGACGAACTTCACGATGTTCAAGCGGCCTGAAGACCAGGCATGGAAGGTCTTTCCCGTGCCCAGTGACTATCGAACACCCGCAGACATGTTCTTTGATGGTGACACCGTGTTTGTTTGTCAAACGTCTACAACGGTTCCGATGACTGCCTACACGACGGACCTTGGCGAAACGTGGAACTACCGGCAAGGAACGGGTAAAAGCCCACTCGCAAACATCTGGATGAACCGTACTGGAGGCGAGCTGTACGCTTCGAATGCTGACTTTGCAATGTGGGGTAAGGAGTGGCTGTTACGCAGCACAAACAATGGTATGTCATGGGACACGGTCTTACCGAGAAATACGACCTCTGTGAAGAATGTGTATGCAGACGGCGACATTGTTCTTGTGTCGTTCGGTGGCAGTTTCAATGCTGCAGACAGCGTCAACAAAATCATGCTTTCCATTGATCGCGGCAATACCTGGACCGACATTAGCGCAAACTATCGAAGCGTCGTAGCGTTTGGTTTTCATTCGGTTGCTTCGTTGGCGCTGTACGGTAACACGGTCTTCGCAGGCATTGATCTTAGTACCGGAGTCATTACGCGTACGATTGACATCAAGCCAACGTCGGTAACGTATGACACGGAGGCTGAACAAGGCATAACGGTGTTTCCAAATCCTGCACACGATCGCGTACACGTTGTGGGGTCGCCCTCGGATGCAGCGTATCACATCATTGATTTACACGGACAGCGTGTTGCAGAGGGTAGCATGCCAGACAACATCATTGACATGTCAGCGATGCGCCCTGGGCTTTACACCTTGGTGATCCAGGCGGCAACTTCTACCCAGTACCGGCGAATTGTGCGCTTGTAGGCATACTGGAACAGATTACGGTCGTCGTGGTCATAATTGTCCTGCAGGTGCCAAGAAGTATCTCCTTCATGGCTTCCATACTCGTGTCAGAACTCCACGATAATTCCGATCGAAGGTGTAACCAGCGTTGAGGAGTTATCGAGGAAGACGGGAATGGCATTGGAGCCATCGGGACGAACCGGCTGACCGTCGGTGCTTAGCCAGTCGGAGTTGTCATCGGTGCGAGCGAAGGTATACTGCTGCGGTGCATCGAGGCTGAAGCCGAAGACATTCTGTACATCGAGAAACAGATCGAGCGACCATGATTCGAAGGACCACTTCTTGTCGACGCGGATATCGATCTGGCGGAAGGCACGAAGGCGTTCCTGGTTCAGGCGGGCATTGTCGAGCTGCACCTGGCCGGTAAGCAGATACAACCGACGTGACGCGGCCGTGTCAATGGCCGTGAAGGGTGATCCGCCGGCATAGCGGAACTTGCCACCGAACTCCCATCCGCTCTCGAGTTTGTAGCCGACGATGCCGCTGACCAGATGGCGGAAGTCCCAGGCCGAAGGGATGTAGTCGTTCGATCGAAGGCCGGTGAATTCACTGAAGAGCAGGGTGTAGGATACGGTGGTGAAGAATCGCTCGGTGAGCTTTTTCTGGAAGAACAGCTCTGCACCGTAGGCACGACCACGTCCTGCGCTGGCCACGGGTTCGTTGCCAACAACACCGAAATCTGTGCCGCGATTTGCCAAGGAAACGCTGTCGATCAGCGATACGGGATAGTCAGAATACGTTTTGTAGAAGCCTTCCAGCGTCATCCGGATACTTGGCTCGGGTACATATTCGATGCCGGCCACGTAATGGGTTGTTCCCAGGTACTGGGTGTTCTGGTTAACGAGTGCGTTGTTTGCATCACGATAGCCAAGGATCGTGTACTGTGGAAGCTTGTAATACTGGCCAACGGCAGCATTGATGTTCCATGAGGAATCAACGATGAACGATGCCGAGATGCGCGGCGAGAAGGTTCGCCAGAACTGGTTGCCCGTGGTCATGAACG
Organism: Candidatus Kapaibacterium sp.; assembly: GCA_018882585.1. GTDB lineage: Bacteria > Bacteroidota > Ignavibacteria > Kapaibacteriales > Kapaibacteriaceae > ZLKRG46. Next base: position 6,800 of record VFFB01000095.1, on the reverse strand, counting down.
TATTACCATCCACGCGCATACCACCGGCAAGTTGGAGTCGACCGTCGAGTGCCGACGTTGTAGCATCGATGTAGGCACCGTAGCGGAAGAAGTCCATATCGGAAGCGAAGTCAAGGACCAGTGTCGGCGAAAGGCGGTTCAAGGTAGCGTTGTTGTACTTGGAGTACTGGGCCTGCAGACCAGCTCGCATGGAGATATCCGCTGTCACATGGCGATACTCCAGGCGCGCCTTATTCTCGATCTCCTGCGAGTTCACGCGGAAGCCTACGCCCGTGACGTTGCCTTGGGGGTCCTTCTCGTTGCGCAGCAGCTGATTATCAAACATGTTACGACTCAGTGCGAGGAAGAGCTGACCGTTGTCGAGCGACTTCTTCAGTGATGCACCGATGGTGTAGTTCCATTGGTCGATCGCCGGTGCTGCTCGCAGCACAAACTCCTTCTCGGGTGTCTGTTCTCTGGGAACGCCAAACTTGAAGAAGTCGATGGCACCAACGCCGAGCACCGTGAGTGTCGTACGGTTGTCAAACTTCGTTGTCGTCTTGAACTGAAAGTCCCAGAAGTTCGGGCGGATCGGCAGGTCGATGGCCGTGAACAGCAGATCAAGATATGAACGTCTGGCAGAGGCAATGAACGTGGTGTTGTCGGACACCGGTCCGTCGAACGTTAGCGCAACCTCTGTAGCACTCACGCGGATGTTGCCCTGGAGATGTTCGTTGTTGCCTTCCTTCTGCGAGACGGCGATCACCGACGACAGGGCATTGTCATAACCGCTGCCAAAGGCAGACGAGCTCAGGTTGACGTCTTCGATGAAGGCCACGTTCAGGATACCGGCCGGACCACCGGCGCTGCCCTGAGTGGCGAAGTGGTTGATCTGCGGGATCTCGATGCCGTCAAGGTAGTAAACGTTCTCACTCGGCCCGCCACCGCGGATCGTGATGTCATTGCGGAAGCTTGCACCGCCCGTGGCTCCACCCACGCCGGGCAGGGCCTGCAGCACGCGCGAAATGTCGAAGTTGCCGCCAGGATTGCTGCGGATCTCTTCCGTTGTCAGACTCTGTACCGACAGCGGCGTTTCCGACCGCTTTCCGAAGGTGCGTGCCTCGACCGTCACCGTCTGTCCCTGCGATGCCGACGGTTCCAACACGATCGCCAAGTTGACGATGTTCCCCGACGTCACAACGACGTTGAATAGTTGCTTGGTCTTGTATCCAACAGAACTGGCAACCACCGTGTACGATTTCGGCGGGATCTTCTTGATACTGTACTCACCCTTACTGTTGGCATAGGCACCAAGCGTTGTGCCTTCTAGCCTGACCGTAGCTCCGGGCAGCAGTTCCTGCGTTGCAGCATCACGAACCGTACCGGTGATGGTACCGGTACCTTGCGCAAATAGGGGCGTGGAGAAAACCGTGCCGAGAAGGCACAGCAAGATCATCGTTGTACGCATAGGTGCAGCCATGGTGAACGGAATGCCAGCACAACAACAACAGCGTCACCGCGGTTCCGACATCATGGCATGTGTGATATCCTCTGGTGTGTCCATCATGGCCCACGAATTCATTCGTCGGCCATGGAGTACACACAAAAAAGGCCGACGAATTCATTCGTCGGCCTTTTGGGGTGAGATCACACGTCGTCGAACGTCATCACTTCAGCAGCATCCCGCCGTTGGCGGCGAACGCGCCAGCGAACACAAGCGAGATGATGGCCATCAGCTTGATAAGGATGTTGAGTGACGGGCCGGAGGTGTCCTTGAAGGGGTCACCGACCGTATCGCCCACGACAGCTGCCTTGTGCGTGTCTGATCCTTTGCCGCCGTGCACGCCGGTCTCGATGTACTTCTTGGCATTGTCCCATGCACCGCCGGAGTTGGCCATGGATACGGCAAGCATGACGCCAACGATGAGCGAACCGATCAAGAGGCCGGCGAGCATCTGCACGCCGAACAGGAAGCCAACAGCCAAGGGAGACAGGATGACCAGCAGGCCGGGTGCGATCATCTCACGGATGGATGCTGCCGTCGAAATGTCGACACACTTGGCGTAATCAGCCTTGGCCTTGCCTTCCATCAGACCGGGGATGGTGCGGAACTGACGGCGAACTTCCTCGATCATGGCGAAGGCAGCCTTGCCGACACTCTTCATCGTCATGGCGCTGAAAGCAAACGGAAGCGCACCGCCAACGAGCAGTCCTGCAAGGACCTTCGGATTCGTGATCTCGAGCGAAAGCGTGTTGCCGCCCGCTTGTGCACGCGTCAGGAAGGCGCTGGTAAGTGCGAGCGACGTCAGGGCTGCAGAACCGATGGCAAAACCCTTGCCGATGGCAGCCGTCGTATTACCTGCTGCGTCCAGTGCGTCAGTGCGCTTGCGGATGTCCTTGCCCATCTCTGCCATTTCGGCGATACCACCGGCGTTATCCGAGGTCGGACCGTAGGCGTCAATCGTCAGTCCGACAGCGATCGTACCAAGCATACCGATGGCCGTTAGTGCGATGCCGTACATGCCGGCGAAGGTGTAGCCGATGACAACGCTGATGGCGATCAGCAGCATCGGCAGAACGGCCGAGTTGTAGCCAAGAGCAAGACCGTAGATGATGTTCGTTGCAGCGCCGGTCTTGGAAGCGTCCGATACTTCGCGTACCGGCTTGTAGCGATGCGACGTGTAAAACTCCGTGACAAGTCCGATGGCAAGACCGGCGATAAGGCCAACGGCAAGTGCGACGAAGACGCCCCAGGCATTGACGCTGATGTCGCCAACCATAAAGCTCTCGGAGCCAAATGCCCAGTTCGTGACGGGATAGAGTGCAACGAGCATGAGCAGCGTCGAAATGATCAACGCGTTCTTCAATGCCCCTTCCACCTTCTCTTCGACCGTGGCACGCACGAACGGCAGCGCGAGGAGTGATGCAACGATACCCACGCCATTCACCAGCATGGGGAAGAGCAGAATGTTCGTGTTCGTACCACCGGCGGCCTCATAGCCGACAGCACCGATGACAAGGGCGGCGCATGTTGATTCGGCAACCGAGCCGAACAGGTCGGCGCCCATGCCGGCGATATCGCCCACATTGTCACCCACGTTATCAGCGATCACAGCAGGGTTGCGAGGATCATCCTCGGGGATGCCGGCCTCGACCTTACCAACAAGATCGGCGCCAACGTCGGCAGCCTTCGTGTAGATGCCACCACCAACGCGGCCAAAGAGAGCAACAGCAGAACCTCCAAGGCCGAAGCCAGACAGGATCTCCATGTGCGCTTCCATCGTCATGCCTTCCAGACCTGGCAGGTAGGGAATACCAAGCCATACCAAGATCAGGCCAACCACGGCCAGGCCCGTCAGACCAAAGCCCATCACGGCGCCGGATTGGAAGGCAACGCCGAACGACTTGGCAAGGGACACGCGAGCGGCCGATGCCGTGCGCACATTACCGATCGTGGCGATGCGCATACCAATGTAACCGGCTGCCACAGACGTGGCGGCACCGACAACGAAGGCAAGTGCAGTTTGCCAGCCATGGTTCACCGTGGCCGCGATCAGCACGGCAAACAGTGCCATGAACAATGCAAGCACGCGATACTCGCGGCTCAGGAAGGCCATGGCGCCTTCGGCAATGGCCGTCGAGATCTCGGTAAGCCGTGAAACCTCTTCAGGCGATGCAGCACCGTCTTCGATTCGCACCGCAACAACACGGCTGCGGAACACAAAGGCCACGACGAGCGAGAGCACGCCAAGGCCCAGGATGGACATAATGATCATACGACCTTTCTTCTTGTGGTGTCACACCGCCGGCCACGTCATACCGACGATGGGGAAGTCCCTTAAAACATGGCGCAAAGATACATGCAGGCCGTTCTCATGCCAAGATCATACAGCATCCTTGCACAGAAGTCCGCGCAACGCTAAATTCGTAGCCCTCTCGGACTCTTAGCTCAGTTGGTTAGAGCGTTACGTTGACATCGTAAAGGTCACTGGTTCGAATCCAGTAGAGTCCACAGAAGTTTTCAACGCCCCTGACATCGTCCGGGGCGTTTTTGTATGTTGGGCCCGGGACATACACAACCTGGGACACATATGAAGCTTGGAGTGATGAAGGAGACGCGGTCCGGCGAACGCCGGGTCGCCTGCACCCCCACCATCATCAAGGCGCTCGTCACAGCCGGCTTTGAATGCCTTGTGCAACAAGGCGCCGGTGAAGGGGCATGGTTCAGCGATGATGCATTCCGCGCTGCGGGTGCTACGGTGGTAGACCACGACACGCTGTTGCGTGATTCACAGATTCTTGTGAAGGTTCAGCCACCATCGGTCGAAGAAGCTTCGGCCATGCGCGAGGGTACGACATTGGTGTCGTTCCTGTATCCAACGATCAACACAGATGTGGCTAACGCGCTGCAACAGCGCAAGGTTACCGTATTGGCCATGGACCTGCTCCCACGCATCTCGCGTGCCCAGAGCATGGATGCCCTGAGCTCACAGAACAACCTTGCCGGCTATAAGGCCGTCATACTGGGCTCCAATGCCATGCCGCGCATCTTTCCGTTGCTGATGACGTCGGCAGGCACCATTGCCCCGGCCCGCGTGCTGATCTTCGGCGTGGGTGTGGCAGGTCTGCAGGCTATTGCCACGGCAAAGCGCCTTGGCGCTGTGGTTGAAGCCACAGACCCGCGTCCTGCAACTCGCGAAGAGGTCGAGTCGCTCGGCGGCAAGTATCTTGCTGTCGAAGGCGCAGAGCAGGTGGTGATCGAAGGCGGTTATGCCAAGGAGGTCAGCGCCGACTACCTTGCCAAGCAGAAAGCACTTATCGATAAGTCGCTCGCTATGGCAGACCTGGTCATCACCACGGCACTCGTGATGGGCCGCACTGCCCCTGTGCTGATCACCGAAGACCAGGTGAAGATGATGAAGCCCGGTGCCGTGATCGTTGACATGGCTGTCGAACAGGGCGGCAACTGTGCGCTGAGCAAGGTGAACGAAACGGTGACGGCGCACGGTGTGACGATCATTGGACAGACAAACTTGCCGAGTTTACTTCCGCAGAATGCAAGTGAGCTGTATGCCAAGAACATTCAGAACCTGCTTGCGTTGGCAGCACCCGGCGGCACGCTGAATCTTGATATGTCTGACGAGATACTGAAGGGGACGACATGGAATCTATCCTGACCTTTATCACGGACAATCTCAACATCATCTACCTGCTGGTGTTGATGATCTTCGTGGGGATCGAGCTGATCTCGCACGTGCCATCCGTTCTGCATACACCGCTGATGTCGGGTGCCAATGCCATTCACGGCGTGGTGATCATCGGTGCCATCATCGTGATGGGGCAGGCGCATGACGCACTGTCACTCATCCTTGGATTCGTCGCCGTTCTCTTCGGAACGCTGAACGTTGTTGGAGGCTTTGTTGTAACTGACCGCATGTTGGAAATGTTCAGGAAGAGACCATGATCCACTCACTCCTCGAGGTCTCCTACCTCATCGCGGCGGTAACATTTATCGTCGGCCTGAAAATGATGGGCGCTCCGGCATCGGCCCGTCGAGGCAACATTACGGCGGCGGTCGGCATGACGCTGGCCATCTTCGCAACGATCTTTTTGTACAACGACGCTGAAGGCGCCTCTCTTGGCAATCTGCCGTTGATGTTTGGTGCCATCGCCTTGGGAACCGTCGGTGGCTGGATGATGGCAAAGCGCGTTCAGATGACGCAGATGCCTCAGATGGTGTCGTTCTTCAATGGTATGGGTGGCGCCTGCGCCGGCTTGATCTCGGTTGTCGAGTTCCAGCACATCTTGGCCATGCAGACACATTCTGCCGGCACATACATGCCGCCGCTGGGTATGCTGCTGGTGATCGTTGCCGGCCTCGTCATCGGCACGATCTCGTTCACGGGTTCCATCATCGCCTTCCTCAAGCTGGAAGAGCGCATCAACGATCTCGTGCTGCCTGCCCGCACTGTCATCAATATGGCTATGCTTGCCGTTGTCGTCGTCCTTGGATGGATGTTCGTGTCCGGCTCATGGATGACGTCGGCGAATCTCTATCTCATCGCCGGCGTGGCTGCCCTCTATGGTCTGCTCTTTGTCTTGCCTATCGGCGGCGCCGACATGCCCGTCGTGATCTCGCTGCTTAATTCGTTCACAGGCATGGCGGCTGCCTTCGGGGGCTTCCTGTACAGCAACAACGTGATGTTGATGGGCGGCGTGCTGGTCGGTTCGGCAGGTACCATCCTTACCGTGGTGATGTGCAATGCCATGAACCGCTCGCTCTGGAACGTTATTATCGGCGGCTTCGGTGGCGGAGCAACGGGTGGTGGTGGCGGTACCGGCGTGCAAGGCACGGTGCGCGAGGTCAAGGCCTCGGACGTGGCCATTCTGCTGCGCTATGCCGGTAAGGTCAGCATCGTCCCGGGCTACGGTCTGGCCGTTGCTCAGGCGCAACACGTCGTGCACGAACTCGAGCAGGTGCTCGAAAAGCTCGGCGTCCACGTCTCATATGCCATCCACCCCGTTGCAGGACGCATGCCCGGTCACATGAACGTTCTTCTTGCAGAGTCGAACGTTGATTACGACAAGCTGAAGGAAATGGACGATGCCAACGCCGAGTTCCCGACCACAGACGTTGTGCTGGTGATCGGTGCTAACGACGTGGTGAACCCTGCCGCCAAGACGGATCCGCAAAGCCCAATCTATGGCATGCCAATTCTCGACGTCGAGCAGTCCCAGAACGTCATCGTCCTGAAGCGCTCCATGAAGAGTGGCAACGCCGGCATCGAGAACGAACTCTTCTACCTGTCTCTTATTACACA
>VFFB01000011.1 GCA_018882585.1 Candidatus Kapaibacterium sp. | reverse complement strand
CATCCACGCCGTGATGCCGCAGGTGGTCCTGCACGCGTATCGACTCGTCGGCCGGCAGCAGGTGTTCGACAAGGCGGTCTTCGCGCACAAGCATGGTCACGGCAATGCGTCGAGAACGCAGCATCTCGGCAACCTCAGCGGCCGTCAGCCCACCGCCGACCACCACGGCCGAGGTCACACCAACAACGTTGCGCTCCAGTGACGCAAGGTCGAGAAGCGACGTAAACGTTTGTACACCCGTTGCCTCGCTTCCCGGCCAAGGAGCGTTACGCGCATGCGATCCCGTTGCCAGCAGCAGCGCATCGTAGGCGATCGTATCGCCGGATGCCAGCGTAACTCGTTGCCCCTTTCGATCGATGCCTGTAACATGGTCGTGAACAAGTTCGATGCGATTCGCCACCCAGAACTCGTCGTCGTACGGCTGCAGGTGTGTATGATCAAGGTGACCCATGAACCGATACATCAGTGCAGGCCTGGCGTAGTGAAAGCGCGACTCACTCCCAACAACGACGATGCGATCGTTGCTCCGTTTACGAATGTGTCGTGCTGCCGTGATGCCGGCAGCACCATTCCCCACGATCACATGTGTGCGTTCAGGTGCGCTCATGATGTTCTGCAAGGGTCGATGAAGGACTCGTGGCAGCATACCATTGCAGGTCTTCCACGGTGTCGATGTCGCGCAGCGGAGGCAGCAGGTGCACGGACGCACCTGCGGCTGTGGCCGCCGTCAGCGTTTGTGTCAGCACTTGGTCGGTACTCCATGCAATACCGTCGAACAGCTCCGCTCGAGGCTGACGCATGCCGATCAGGTAGTAACCTCCGTCGTACGCCGGGCCAAGCACCACATCGTGCTCGTCAAGTGCGTCGAAGGCAGCGCGAACAGTATCCGCATTCACATCAGGTGCGTCCGTACCAACGATGACGCAACGGGCCGGTGCGTGATGGGTGATGGCATGCAGCATGCGTTTACCAAGGTCATCGCCCTGTTGCACCAGAGGCTGCCTCCGGAGCCACGACCCAACGGCATCAACGGCGTCAGAAGCATCCACCCACAGTTGCGTATGCCAGGACCCTGCCGTCACACCCGATACCACGTGCTCTGCGCATCGGCGGTACCAGCTGCAGGCAGCCTCGTCACCGATCGACGCAGCGAGACGCGTCTTCACGCGCCCTGGGAACGGCGCTTTTGCGAAGACAACCAATACTTCGGTGGGACCCATAGCAGACCGTATGCCTCTCCGGTGTGGTTTGTCGTGTGCTTGTGATGAGCCATATGGGCGCGATACACGGCATGCAGATAGCCGGACGTTGGCCGCGGCATTCGCAAGAAGCGTCGATGGATCACCATGTCGTGCACAACGAAGTACGTCATGCCATACAGCGCGATGCCACTGCCGATCCATACCGTTACTCCATCCGGCAGCCCGGCGATGATCAGCCCGATGGCCGACGTGGTAAAGAACAGCACGAACACATCGTTCCACTCGAATGGTCCATCGGACTCGCGCACATGATGCGTGCGATGGATCACCCACAGCAGGTGGTGCATCACAACACGGTGAAACACTGCCGTGAACATCTCCATACCAACAAAGCTGAGCAGTACGATCAGAGCATTCTGCATGCACGAAGATACTGATGACGGGTCATCTGCGAGCGCTACTCCGTGGCGATCTGGCCTCCGCAGCTACTTCCGGCACCGGCCGTGCAGCCATAGCAGTGCTGATCGACAACGATGTGGCGGCGCATCAACGCCGAGGCGTCGAACTGTGTGATATGTCTTGACGGACCGGCCACGGGCAGATCAAGCATCTGGTTGAAGTCACAGTCATACAACGTGCCGTCATAGCCAACAGAAATCGTGTCTCGGCACATCACGCCCAGTGCGGCGGCGGGGTTGAAGGCGTTCACAAGCTTTTCCATGTAGGCCACGTAGTTGCCGCTTGACAGAAGGAAGTCCAGGAACCTGCTGATGGGCATGTTCGTGATGCAGATCAGCGAATTGAATTCAAGGCCGTGTTGCTGCCGAAGCACGCGCTTGAAGTCCTGCTCCAGTGCCGCCTGAGGTCCGGGCAACAAGGCTCCCACAGGATTATAGACAAGGTCGATCACGTGTCCTGTGCCTTCGATCCCGTAGCCGACATCATTCAGCATGTGCAGTGCGCGTATCGAATCGCGGAATGTTCCGTCGCCTCGTTGTCTGTCGGTGTTCCGCTCTTCGTAAAACGGCAGCGAACTCACGACGTGTACGCCGTGCTGGGCATAGAACTCTGGCAGGTCGTGATACTTCGGGTTGGCGACGATGATCGTGAGGTTGCAGCGCACCATGACCTTGATGCCTGTCGACGTCAGCTCCGTAACTAGCCAGCGGAAGTCGGGATGCATCTCAGGAGCACCTCCGGTGATATCGACCACGTCGAATGCATTGTCCCTGGCCACATCAATGCAGGTCTGCAGCAGGTGGCGCGACATCATCTCCGTACGGTCTGGTCCGGCATCGACATGACAGTGCTTGCACGACTGGTTGCACATCTTACCAATGTTCAGCTGCAGCACCCGCATTCGTGTAGGCACAAGCGATGGCACACCATGGTCTGCCATCGTTCGTGCAAAGGCAGGCAGCGCAACGACGTCGGCATCGTGCAGGACGCGCAGTTGCACCTGTGCGTCGGCCAGCTCCGCGCCACGGGCGCGTAGGGATTTCACGGCAATTGACATCGTGCTTTACATCAAGGTTTCGTTGACCTTGTTCATCATCATCGTGGCATGCACCAGCGATGCGCCCCCACGGATGGCCGCCGCCACATGCACAGCCTCCATCATCATCGCCTCCGATGCACCCTTCTCCATGGAATCCGTGGTGTAGGCATCAATGCAATAGGGGCATTGAATGGCGTGGGCAACGGCCAGGGCGATCAACGACTTCTCTCGCTGCGTGAGCGCGCCCTCGGCGAACACCTCGCCATACCACGCGAAGTACTTGTCTGCGAGTGGCTTCTGGAAGTCTCCGATCTTGCCAAACTTGGCAAGATCTGCGGGGTCGTAGTAATTGGCCATAATTGATCTGTGCGTAAGGTTCGTGAGTCACAAATGCCGTACAAGATAGCACGGCGTAAACCTCAGAATATGCCTTGTGAACATCCACAGATTGCTTAGCTTATGGAGTTAGCATGGCTGCATGGCCATTGGCTTCCACGTTGCACTGGAGGTATGATGATAACTCCCTACAGCGGCCCTTGGGACAGGGCCAGAGCTGCCCATCTCGTACGGCGAACGATGTTCGGTTGTACCATTCGCGATGTCGATACGGCGCTCGCGGGCACACTCGAACAGGCCATCGATAAACTGCTTGCCGATCTGCCGGCACCTGAAGATCCGGTGGCATACACCAAATCCGGCGGTGTCGCTGCAGGACAGCCCTGGGTCGCCAGCTCGTACGACTCGGGAACAGATGGCCAGCGGCTGAGCTTTGTGCAAAGCTGGTGGATCGACCTGATGCTGCAGCAGCAGTTCTCGATCCGCGAGAAGATGACCCTGTTCTGGTCAAATCACTTCTCGACGAGTCACCTGCAGGTGAAGGACGCACGGTACACACACAAGCTGTGCACAACACTCCGAGAGTTATCGCTGGGCAACGTCAAGGATCTTGCCATGGCCGTCACGCTTGATCCGTCCATGCTGCGCTACCTGAACGGCAACACCAACACCAAGGCAGCACCGAACGAGAACTTCGGCCGTGAGCTGCAGGAGCTGTTCACGATCGGCAAAGGTCCCGAGATCGCACCCGGTGACTACACGACGTACACAGAAGATGACGTGAAGGCTGCAGCGCATGTCCTTACCGGATGGAGCGACGTGCAGGCCTCGATCACAACCAAGTTCACGTCAGGTGCCCATGACACGTCCGACAAGGTCTTTTCCAGTCACTATGGCAACAAGGTCATCCGCGGCGGCATCGGTGAATCCGGAGCACGTCGCGAACTCGACGAACTGATATCCATGATCCTGGAACAGCCTGCAACGGCCAAGCACCTTGTCCGCAAGCTCTATCGCTACGTTGTAGACTACGTCGTGACCGAGGACGTCGAGCGCACCATCATCGCCCCCTTGGCAACTATGCTTCGCGACCAGCAGTGGGAGATCAAGCCAGTGCTGAAAGCCCTGCTGATGAGCGACCACTTCTTCGCCACCGAGCGCATCGGCTGCATGATCAAGCATCCGGCAGACCTTGTCATCGGAACGATCAGACTCTTTCAGCCCGAGGATCTGTTCCCGCCCGAGCAGAACCTGATGCACTGGGCCTACCGTACCGTTCGCCGCACCATGGCGACAATGCAGCTGGACCTGTTCAATGCCCCCAATGTGGCCGGTTGGCCGGCCTACTATCAGGAGCCGCAGTATCACGAACTGTGGATCAATGCCGACACGCTGCAAAAGCGTGTGAAGTTTACCAATGACCTTGCAAAGGACGGTTACCTGCTGGACGAGGCGTATGAACCAAGCATGCTCGACCCGTTCTATGCCGCGCGTCTGACGTCTGACCCGTCCAACGTACGTGCGCTGATACAGGAATGGGCAACGCTGTTCTTCCCGATCCCGCTGACCGCGGCACAGATCGACGCACTTGTCGAGGTTGCCCTTGGTGGCGTTCCGGAGACGGTCTGGACCTACGAATGGAACAAGTACGAGGCGTCACCGGCTGATGAGACCGTCAAGACGCCGGTCGAGACCAAGCTGCGGACGCTGCTGAAGACAATGCTTGCCATGGCTGAATATCAGATCTGCTAAGGAGGACCCATCATGAACCGTCGCGACTTTCTCCGTCGATCCAGCGCCGCAGGACTCCTTCCGATCGTGATGAACGGCTACGGAGTTCGTGCCTATGCCAACTCGCCTCTGCTTGAAGCCGTTGCCGCCGCAGGATGCGAAGACCGCGTCCTGGTGCTGGTACAGCTTCAGGGCGGCAACGATGGTCTGAACACCGTCATTCCGCTGGACCAGTACGGCGCCTATCAGTCTGTCCGAGGCAACATCGCCATCGCAGAAGCGCAGGCGCTCAAACTCACCGAGGCTGTCGGCCTGCACCCGCAAATGGCCGCCGTGCAAACGATGTTCAAGAATGGGCAGATCAGACTTGTCCAAAGCGTCGGCTATCCCGTGCCCAACTACTCTCACTTCCGATCCACCGATATCTGGCTGAGTGGCTCCGACAGCGAAGAGGTGATCTCGACGGGCTGGCTCGGACGCTTTCTCGAACATGAATATCCCGGCTTCCCCGACGGCTATCCCAACGCCACGATGCCTGATCCGCTGGCCATCCAGATCGGCTCGGTGATCTCGATGGGACTCGAGGGCCATGCCGCAAACATGGGCATGGCATTCACCGACCCCACGTCGTACTACAACATCAACAATGGCAACACCGCTCCGGGTGTTGGCGCCCGCGCCGGCCAGGAGCTGACGTTCATTCGTAAGGTTGGACAACAAATCGAACGTTTCGCAACGCCTGTCAAGAATGCCGCATCAAGGGCAACCAATAAATCCGGCAAGTATCCCGCAGCCAAGACAAATCCCCTTGCCGACCAGCTCAAGATCGTTGCCCAGCTTATCGCAGGCGGCCTCAAGACGCGCGTCTATGTCGTCAGCCTGTCCGGCTTCGACACGCACTCGTATCAGGTTTCGGGGGGCGCCGGTTCACCCGTGCCGCACGGCACGTTGCTCAACCAGGTGAGCGTTGCCATCGACGCATTTCAGGATGACCTGCGCCTGCTGGGCGTTCAGGATCGCGTCATGGGTATGACGTTCTCCGAGTTCGGACGCCGCATTCGCAGCAACGGCTCGGGCGGTACCGACCACGGTGCCGCCGCACCGATCTTCCTGTTCGGCACGAACGTCGTGTCGGGCGTTCTTGGTGCAAATCCGACGATCGACACTGCCGTCGGACCCGAAGACAACCTGCCGATGCAATTCGATTTCCGTTCCGTCTATGCGACACTTCTGAAGGACTGGTTCTGCGTTCCGCCGGATACGGTGCGGGAGCTGCTGTATCGCGACTTCCCCCTCCTGGCACTGATCAAAGGCGGATCGCCCACAAGCGTCTCGGATGCAGTGCTTGATGCGACAACCTCCCTCAGCGTGGTCCCGAATCCGATTCATGACATCGGGCGCGTGCAATTCATCTGTGCACCGGGCCCCATCCGGCTGTCGCTGTTCGATGCAACCGGCCGCGAAGTGGCCGTCATGGCCGAAGGTTCAGGCAATGGCTCCGGCGATGTCCTGCTGCGCGCCTCGACGTTGCCAGCAGGCATCTACCACGTCCGCCTGCAGGATGCGCGCAGCGTCCGCATGACCCAGGTCGCAGTCGTACGCTGATCCCCGACAATACGCTACAAAAAAAACATCGCCCCTTCATGTTACCATGAAGGGGCGTGTGGTGGTGGGACGTGTGGTGGTGGGACCTATGAAGAAGAGTGATTCAAGCTCCGTTCCACCTGAAGCATGGGAATTGTCATTTCGTCCGCTGGAATTCTATCCGGCGGTTTTTGTGTCTGTTTTCTTCGGTGTCGTTAGGGGCGATGGGCCGCGCAGGACCGTACCCTTCTGTCTTCATCCGTGCAACGGCGACGCCTCGCTCTACCAGCCAGTCGCGAACAGCATCAGCGCGGGCATGCGACAGACGTTCGTTGATGGCGGCGCTGCCCACGTTGTCGGTGTGACCGCCGATCAGCACTTCGATCGAAGGATTCTCGGCAAGAGCGCGGAGCACGCCCGACAGGACGGCCTCTGATTCGGGCAGGATCGTGGCCTTACCTGTTTCGAACATGATGCCCTCGAGCACCACCGACTTGCCTACCTCCAGGCGCGGCATCGGACGGTCGACATCGTCGGCCGGGTCGAGCGGGTTCTTGCGTCGCGCGATCTCATCACCGTCGCGCAGCGAGCCCTTATCGGTATCGGCCTCACGAGGATTCGTGTTGTACCGACGTACTTCGTCGCCATCACTCAGGCCGTCTCCGTCCGTATCACGTTTGGTAGGATCCGTGAAGCTTACGTTCACCTCTTCGCCGTCGCGCAGGGCGTCGCCATCGGTATCCGGCTGACGTGGATTCGTCCGGTAGGTATTCACCTCGGCGCCATCCTGCAGACCGTCGGCATCCGTGTCCTGACTCAGCGGATTGGTCTTGTAGGTGTTGACTTCCATGCCGTCAGACAGCAGGTCGGCATCCGTGTCCGGTTTCTTCGGATCGGTCTTGTACGTGTCAACTTCGTCGCCGTCGGTCAAGCCATCGCGGTCCGTGTCGGGATTCAGCGGATTCGTCTCGAAGGTCTTCACCTCGGGGCCGTCATCAAGTCGGTCCGTGTCCGTGTCGGGCACATCCGGATTCGTACCGTAGGCCACTTCTTCGGAGTTCAGCAGCTGGTCGCGATCACGATCGGTATCCGGCTCGTGGAACGAGTACGTCAGACCCAGCGTAACGGCCCAGTAGCCGTCGGTCTGGTCATCACGGACAGGGTTGATGTCATCAGAGAACGATGGCACGGCAGCGACGTTCAGATCGAACGACCAATTGTCGTTCATCGCATAGTTCATGCCGGCAGTGAAGACGCCTGTTGCAACCGTGCCGTCAATGAGCGCTTCATTGGCTGCATTGTAGGGCACAGAGTCGACGTTGTACATCATCAGTCCAAGCCCTGCCCCCACGTACGGATTGAACTCGCCGCGCGTAGGATAGTATCGGAAGCGCAAGTTTGGATGCACGACGTGTGAAAGGTAGTCCGAGAAACCTCCCTGACGCTCCGAAGACAGTGTGGTATATGCCAGATCAAGTTCAAGACCGAAGTACTTGCTGATGTCGAACATTGCAAGCCCCTTGATGGTAGGGCTCCACTGCCTGTCCGAGGCCTGCGTTTCGCTCACGCCAAAGGCAAGACCACTAGCCGCACCAACAGACCATCGGCCGTCGTACATGTTTTGCGCCGCGCCACCAACACAAGCTGCGGCCATCATGATCGTAACAATTCCCCCGCGCATCGCCGACTCCTTGAACACTCTGTGACTTAACCAGACGACGCTATAATCATCCGTACGTCGTTCACAGACGCAAACCTATCTTATGGCAAGGGGCAGGGAGCTACGGAGTTCTACGGGTTTTATGACGGAGCGTCGGCCAACGCCAAACGTCTCAGCGACGCAGTGCCCACGCTGCTGCATACAGGCCGGCACCAGCCACGTGCATCACATTGATCGGAACGGTCGTCCCCTCAAGCGCAACCGTCTGCGCAAGTGCAAGCACGACACCACCAAGCGCCGAGCAGACCAGAGCGGCAGCCGGTCGGCGGCCACTTGCTACCTTGATGAAGTTCCCCGCCATCACGACGTTCATACCTGCTGCGATCATGGCAAAGCACCATGTTAGTCCCAGCAGAACAGCTCGCAGGACGATGATCGGCACCAGCAGATAGGAAGGCGGCACCGAGAGTGACGCGTCATGTTGCGGCTGGGTGGACGTCATCATGATAACCAGCATGACGGCATACGTCAGTACAAAGGCCGCACCCACCACCCATGCGGAAACACGCGTCATCACACGCAGACGTGATGCCTGAGGCTCGGCCATAAACTGGCTGACCGCCATCACGACGTACTGTGCCAACACCAGAAGTACAAGCGCTGGTACGACAACGGACACAAGAGATATCAGTGAGGTCAACATGCTCCGCATTCTCCGTTATCGTGCAAATCACGAGATTCGACCTGAACCGTCGCATGATGTATGCCGAAGCGATCGCGGAGCACATGCTGCACGTCGCGCACCACGTCGTCGCCATTGCGTTGCGACACCACGTGCACGCTTGCCGAAAACTCCTGATGCCCCAGCTGCCAGATGTGCACGTCATGCACGCCGGCAATGCCGTCAAGAGCAAGGATCGCTCCCTGCACGTCCGTTGGCACGATGTGCGCCGGGGCAGATTCCATCAGGATGACGCCGGCCTCGCGGATGACGCGTACGGCGCCATTGATGATGACGACGGCGATCGCGAGTGATATCAGCGGATCGATCCAGTCCCAGTCCGTCAGCTTGATGACAATTGCCGCCACGATCACGCCGGCGCTCGACGCAAGGTCGGTCAGCACATGCAGGTAGGCACTGCGGGTTGTGATATGCTCGGACCGATGCAGGTACAGTGCACTGATGCCATTGGCGACGAAGCCCACAACGGCCACCCACAGCATGGTATCGGCATGCACATGATGATCGCCACCGAAACGTTTGGCTGCTTCGATGATGATGTAGATGCACATTCCCAGCAGCAGGAAACCATTGGTAAGCGCGGCCAGTATCTCGATTCGACGTAGCCCAAAGGTATACTTCAGGTCATGTCGCTCTCGTGCTCGAGCCGCCAGCGTAAGCCCGGCGTAGGCAATGATGAGCGAGCCCATGTCAACGAAGACGTGACCGGCATCCGACAAGAGCGCGAGACTGTTCGAAAGGATTCCGCCGACGATCTGCGCGACGAAGACCGTTGCGGTCAGCGCCAGCGCGATCCGCACAGGGCGGATGTCGTGATGTTCATGCACATGATCGCCATGCTGATGACCATGATGGACATGCGAATGCCCATGGTGATGCGCGTGATCGTGCGAATGCGACACTACCGTTGTCCCGACAACAGAGGCCACACAAACGGCATCGAGATCAGCATGTACGCAAGCAGGACAGGTGCAACGAGCAGCATGCTGTCGAACCTGTCCAGCACACCGCCGTGGCCGGGGATCACCGACGACGAGTCCTTGATGGCAGCGTCACGTTTCAGCAGCGACTCCATCAGGTCGCCTATTGGTCCAGCCACGCCAACGATCAGGCCGGCGATGACGGCAAGCATCGTAGGATACGATGGCATCACCAGGGCCGACATCCCGGCGAAAGCCGCGGTGGCTCCCAAGCCTCCGCCGATGGCACCCTCCCAGCTCTTCTTCGGGCTGACGCGCGGAAACAGCTTGTGCTTGCCGATGGCCATGCCAACGAAGTACGCTACGGTATCTGCCGCCCACACGCTTACAAAGGTGGTCAACACAAGTGCCGCTCCGTTCACGCCGAAGGTTGTTACGTCGCCGAAGGCGCTTACCGGCATTGCATGCATCAGCATCAGGGCCGACATCGACACGGTGACATAGGCAACGCCCATCACCGTGATGGCCGTATTGAGCAAGGAATTCTCGCGTTCGCGCCAGAGCTCTGCTACCAGTGTTGCCAGCGTGCCAAGCACAAAGGCGCCCATGATCAGCATCAGCCACGTGTCGTTCCACCAAGGCCACTCCGTCGTCGTGGCATATGCTACGACGCCCTGCAACACGATGGACCATACATAGGCGATGCTGCGGTTGGCGGCCGCATGCTTCGACTCGGCAAGCATGTAGAACTCACGAAGCGCAAGCCAGCTCAGCACCATGATGGTGCCATTGAACACGTATCCGCCAAACCAGACGATGCCGATAATGACGGGGATGCCGACAAGGCCGACCAGGACTCGGGTGACGAGATTACTCATGGCACAAATTTACCGCCCAAGATGGTTGGCATCCGTAGTTTTGTCGCATGGCTGTCTACAACCTCACACCATCGTCGGAATTCAACGTCCTGCTTACGGGCGACCCGCACTTCGTCGTGCAATTCGCCGACATCCTCGAAACCCACGACGTGCCATTCAGCATCTTCGCGCAACCGGATGTGTTTGGCGGACTCGAGCTTGAGGAGTTCGGCGATTCCGAGGTGGACGAGATTGCCGACATCATCGCCGACTATGGCATCTACGCAGACAAGGTGATCCCCGAAAGTCGCGAGTTGCTCAATGCCTTCACGCACATCATTGACCTGAGTATCACGCCTCCGTTCGATCGGGCGCGCCACCTTGACATGGCCGCCGCACAGAACATCGCAGCAACGGTCATCGTAAGTGTGCTTACCACAACGGCCACCGAGCTGGGCATGATGGCCGGATGTCCAACGCGTACCATCGGCACTAGCCTTGCCCCTTCCATCCTGTCGTCTGTGCCCTTCGTTGAGATGAGTGCGGGACTAAATACGACCGATCGACACGTTATCCGTGCCCGACAGCTGTTCGAGCATCTTGGCTATTCTATCGAACAGGTCGAGGATCGCGTGGGCCTTGTCCAGATGCGTGTCCTTGCCACCATCATCAACGAGGCTGCCTTTGCCGTGATGGAAGGCGTTGCATCGCCCGAGGATATCGACCAGGCAATGAAGCTTGGCACAAACTACCCCAAGGGGCCGCTGGCCTGGGCAGACGAGATCGGCCTGCCGTACATCCTGCTCATCCTTGATGCACTGCATCGCGAGTATCAGCAAGAGCGGTACCGCCCCTGTGTACTGATCAAGCAGTACGTGCGTGCCGGGTGGCTGGGCGTTGGCTCTGGCCGGGGATTCTACCGGTATGATTCGTAACATAAAGCTGTTCATCGATTTCGACGGCACCATCACGGTCAACGACGTCGGCGATGAACTCTTTCGCACGTTCGGCTCCTTCGAGCCGGTACACAGCGAACTCCTGCAGGGACTCCACACCGTTGCCGGCTACTACGAGCGTTCTGCCTCGTACCTGCGTAGCGAGGCCACACCCGATGCGGTGCGCGCCTTCGCGTTGGCACAGGACGTCGACCCCTACATCGTTGCACTGTTTACATGGTGCCAAATGCATGCGATCGATGTAACGGTGGTAAGTGACGGATTTGACGTGTACATCGACCCCATTCTTGACGCGATCGGATTTGGCAGTCTGCAACGGCACTGCAACACGCTAACGTATCTCGACGGGAAGTGGACGCCGTCGTTCCCGGGAGCATCGGAGTCGTGTGCATGTTTCTGCGCATCCTGCAAGCGCAACGTGCTGCTGACGCATGCCGGACCCGACGATGTGATCGTCTACGTCGGCGACGGCCGTTCCGACACCTGTGCCGCAGAGCATGCCGACATTGTGTTTGCAAAGGGGGCATTGGCTGCGCACTGCGAGACACACGGTGTGGCGCACCATCACTTCCATACGATGTTCCAGGTGCAACAGATCCTGGAGCGACGTCTACGCGAGAACGACCTGCGTGCGCGCAAGCAGGCAGAGCGACGGCGTCAGCAGGCCATCATGGCCGAATAGTCCGTGCATTAAACCCAAGGTCTGTGCCAGGCGTCTTGGCCGTCGTTCATTCACGCACACCATGGAGACAACAATGCGGTACACCATCATTCTGGCCCTTATCATCGGCAGCAGCATTGCGCGCAGCGTGCATGCTGCACCTGACGCCGACCACAAGGCCAACAAGGCCGCACATGCGGAACTCAGAACGTCCATGCGCACGTGGTTCGAGCGCGACGTCGCACCGACATTGCGTCAGCTGCAAGCCACGTACGACGCCTCGCTGACGCCGGAGCATCTTGCGACGGTTCGTCGTCTGCGCACGCGCGCTGCTGAACTGCGCAGGCAACATCGTACCGAGGCATCATCCATCCGCGCCTCGCGGGTCGACCGCGAAGCGCAACGCGAGCGCCTGCACGCCCTGCGTGAGCGCATGCACGACGCTCGTCATGCCATCATGACCGAACTACGTCCCATCATGCAGGCTAGCAAGGAATCTCTCCGGCGCATAGCGACGTCCGAACAGTCAACCATCGCCGGATGGCGTCAGCAGGCAGCTGACCTTGTCGCATCGTGGAAGACAAGTCATCCCGATGCACCATCACGCCGCCATGGCGGCAACGCACTGCCAATGCTTGGTGGTGATCGCAAGCGTGCCGCCGTTGCCTTTGTATTGTGGAATGGGACTGTTCCCGATGACGCTGACGATGCCGACCCGCTTGACGCACCGCTCGCCCCGTCAGACAATGGCCGCCTCCAACAGAACAACGCGCCCACTGGACCTACGACGCTTGAACTGTTCGACATGAACGGCAATCGGATGTCTACCATGCAACTCCTTGCCGGACAGGCCCTGCCCTCTGACGCCGCCATGCTCAGCAACCTGCCCTCAGGCACGTACATGCTGTCAACCATCAACGCGCAGGGCGTACGCACAACGCGGTTGCTGCAACATCAACGCTAGGTAGGGTCGCGGCATGCCGCGACCGCTCACGCTGATCGTGCAACCTCGGGTTTCAGTCCGAGGTTGCGTACCAACTCGAACGGACCTTCTTTTCGATCGCAACGGCCGTCAGCAGCACCACGCCCGAAGTCAGGCAGGCAGCCCACGAGACGGCATCGATGGGTACCGTGTGGAATAGCGTGTTCATGACGGGCAGGTAGATCAGCGCCAGCTGCAGTACAGCCATCAGTCCCACGCCGCCCCATATCCAGAGATTGCTGAACATGCCAACGGTGCGAAGTGGTTGTACAAGCGTACGGGTGTTGAACAGGTAGAAGGCAGCCATCACCACAAAGGCATTGGTAGACGCCGTGCGGGCAACGTCGATACCCATACCTCGCCACAGCTCGAACATGTAGATCGAAAAGGCCATTACCAGCAGCATGGCGCCCACAAAGAGCGTCCGCATCATCAGTGACGTGTCGATCAAGGGGGCATCGGGAGTACGTGGACGACGCGTCATCACGTCGGGCTGTTTGGGTTCGAAGGCAAGGGGCAGACCAAGAATGACGGCCGTTGTCATGTTGATCCACAGGATTTGTACCGGCAGGATGGGCAGCTCCACGCCAAGCATGATGGCAGCAACGATGATCAACCCTTCGCCGATGTTCGTGGGAATGGTCCAGACGATGAACTTCAAGAGGTTGTCGAAGACGGTCCGACCCTCTTCGACGGCATTCACGATGGTCGAAAAGTTGTCGTCGGTAAGGATCATATCGCTGGCGTCTTTCGCCACATCGGTTCCCGTCATGCCCATGGCCACGCCAATGTTGGCCTGACGCAGCGCCGGCGCGTCGTTCACGCCGTCACCCGTCATGGCCACGACATTGCCCTGCCGCTGCAGCGAGTCTACCAGACGCAGCTTCTGCTCGGGCGACACCCTGGCAAAGACGGCCGCGCGTTGCGCGGCCCGATCGAACTCCGCTCCGTCCATCGCAGACAGGTCGGCGCCCGTATAGGCCACCAGCCGACCCGCCTCGGTGCGGTCGCCCTGCAAGCCAATGGCATCGGCAATGGTCGAAGCCGTATCGGCATGATCGCCGGTGATCATCTTGACCATGATGCCGGCCTGCTGACACGACGCCACGGAAATGCGCGCCTCGTCGCGCGGAGGGTCGACCATGGCTACAAGACCGCAGAAGACAAAGGCGTCCGAGATGTCATCATGTGCAAGGTCGACCTTGCTTCCGGGCACATCTTTCACGGCCATGGCCAGCACGCGCAGCCCCTGCGCGGCATAGTCACTCGTCACGTCAAGGATGGCCTTATGTCGAAGCAGCGTCGACGTGCCATCCACATCCATGGCTGTACCGCAGTGCGACAGGACTGCCTCGACCGACCCTTTCAGGTAGATCTGTGCCCCATCGGCTGTGCGGTGCAGGGTAGCCATGTAGCGGTGATCGGACGAAAATGGCAACACGTCGACAAGCGGTGTGATGGCATGCTCGACGTGTCGCTCGCGGCCGGCCTTCATACCCAGGACAACAAGAGCTGCCTCGGTGGGATCACCCACGGCATCCCAGCGTCCGTGCTGGTTATGCACCGTTGCCGTACTGCATAGCACTCCTGCGCGGATCGTTGTATCAAGGGCGGTGTCGTGGGCGGCGCGGATGGCCATTCCGTCATGCCGCAGTTCGCCCTCGGGCTCGTAGCCGCTGCCGGTGACGCCATACGTTCCGTGCATCGTGCGGATGCTTACGACCGTCATCTGATTCTGTGTGAGCGTGCCCGTCTTATCCGAGCAGATCACCGTGGTACTGCCTAAGGTTTCAACGGCGTCCAGACGTCGGATGATGGCGCGACGTTTGGCCATGCGGCCAACACCGATGGCCAGAATGATGGTCACCGCCGCAGGCAATCCCTCGGGAATGGCACCTACGGCCAGCGCTACGGCAGCCAGCAGCATTTCGAGCGGCGAACCGCCGCGGGCCATCCCCACGGCAAACGTCACGGCAGCAAGCATCAGGATACCAATCAGCAGGAACATGCTGAAGCGCTCGATGGCCTTGGTCAGCGGCGTCATCAGCGACGGAGTCTCGGCCAGCAGGGCCGAGATGGCGCCGATCTCTGTTGCGGGTCCAGTGGCCACCACCACGCCCGTGGCCGACCCCGAGGTGACGATCGTTGACGCATAGGCCATGCATGACCTGTCGGCCAACATGGTCTGCTGTGGTAGCGCAGTGACGTGTTTCTGCGAAGGGACGCTCTCGCCCGTCAGGGCGGCTTCGGCAATGGCCAGGTCTTTCGTACGCACAAGGCGCAGGTCGGCCGGCACCTTGTCGCCGCTTTCCAGCAGCACCACGTCGCCCGGCACAAGGTCGGTCGCAGCGCGGCGCACCACGCGTCCGTCCCGAAGCACCGTCGCCTCGCTGCCAATCGTCTGCGACAGCGACGCCAACGCCTGCACGGCTTTGTCTTCCTGGATGAAACCTATGATGGCATTGACCAGCACGACGCCAATGATGACGCTTGCGTCGGTAATGCCACCCATGATCATGGTGACCACACCTGCCAGCAGCAGGATCAGGACGAGCGGATTGGCAAGCTGTCGCAGGAAGCGCACGAGCGCGCCGGGCCCTTGGGACCGTGGCAGGGTATTCGTGCCGTAGACGGCTTGGCGTGCTGCGATCTCGTGTTGCGGAAGACCTGCCGACAGATCGACATCAAGACGATGTAGGACGTCATCGGCACGTTCTGCATGCCATGGCGTCGTGCGCTGTTGTTCGTTCATAGGTTACAGGCCGGCCGCAGCGACAATTCGTCCGTCTGCCACCAGCTGCCGCACAGCTTCCATATCGTGGTACAGGATGCGATCATGCGTCGAAAAGGGCACCTTAGTGCGCACGGCGGCAACGACGTTTTCGAGTCGGTCGCTCGTGTACAACGGGCGCAGCAGATCAACACCCTGTGCCGCACACAGCACTTCGATGGCCAGCACCCGTTCCACGTTGTCGACCACAGACCACAGCTTGCGTGCAGCGATGCTACCCATCGAGTTGTGGTCTTCCTGATTGGCCGACGTGGGGATCGAATCAACGCTTGCCGGATGCGTCAGCACCTTGTTCTCGCTCACCATGGCAGCGGCCGTATACTGGGCTATCATCATGCCGGAGTGGAGTCCTCCGTTTGGCGTCAGGAATCGCGGCAAACCACCAAGTGCATGGTTTACCATCCGCTCGGTACGACGTTCAGAGATGTTCGCCAGTTCGGCCATGGCAATGGCAAGGAAGTCCAGCACAAGGGCAAGCGGCTGTCCGTGAAAATTGCCGCCTTCGATATGGACGTCATCATCCGGAAAGATCAGCGGATTGTCGGTCACGCTGTTCATCTCGCACTCGACGATGCGCGCCACATAGTCGATCGTATCGCGCGAAGCACCGTGCACCTGCGGCATGCAACGCAGCGAATAGGCATCTTGCACCTTTCCATCGCCCTCGCGATGCGACTCACGGATGGCGCTTCCGCGCAACAGGTCTCGCAACCGCGAGGCCGACGTCTGCTGTCCGGCATGCGGGCGCAGCGCGTGCAGCCGTGCGTCGAAGGCATTGTCGGTGCCGCGCAGCGCGTCGCACGACAGTGCTCCGGCCACATCGGCAGTCTCGGCCAGCATCCGCGCCCTGTGCACACTCAACGCCCCATAGGCACACATCATCTGCGTACCGTTGATAAGGGCAAGTCCTTCCTTTGCTGCCAGCCGCACGGGTTCCAGACCATGTTCGCGCAGCACGTCGGCCGATGGGCGTCCGCCTATCATACCCCGTCCGATCAGGGCAAGGGCAAGATGTGACAAGGGGGCAAGGTCGCCGCTCGAGCCAACCGAGCCAAGGCTTGGCACATCGGGCAACAGGTTGGCATTCACCATGTCGACCATGGTGTCGAGCGTCGAAAGCCGGATACCGCTATACCCCTTGGCAAGCGCGTTGATGCGCAGGATCATCATTGCCCGAACGATGACGTCCGGAAGGAGCGGCCCCATGCCGGCGCTATGCGAGATGATCAGATTCTCCTGCAGCTCCTCGAGCTGCGACGGCGGAATGCGCACATTGGCAAACTCGCCGAAGCCCGTCGTCAGACCATAGATCACACGGTCTTCGGCCTGCCAACGGTCAACCGCTTCGCGGCTGCGCGCGACGGCCTTACGTGCGTCGTCGGTCAGGGCGATCTGCGAATCGGGATTCGTTGCAAGGCGTGCAAGGTCGTCGATCGTCAGCGACGATCCGTCAAGGTGCAGTGTTGTCATAATGGGTTCCGCAAGGCCTGCTCGGCACGATGCAGGCAGTCGTAAAGGAGCGTGTGGCGAACGGCGCGACGACAGTACGTGCGCTCGTCAACGAACTTACCGCGATAGTCTCGGACGAACGAACGGATGGCGGCCGCACTTGCCGTATCGACATAGCCGCAGGCAACCAGAAGCACGGCGATGCGCGCGATGGCGTCGCCCTCGCCGTAGCGCTCGCCCGTACGGCCCGACAGGCGTGCGAGCGCCCGACGCAAAGCCTTGCGACGATCTCCGTCGGCATGCTCCTCTACATAGGCCGCAACGACTTCGGCCATCGCATCTGCCGTGATGGGTTTCGCCGTAGCGTCGGGATGCGTCCATCGCATCGACGCATTGGCAAGCGTTCGCAGCACCGAGCGTGACGTGCGCGCTTCGCGCGACGTTGTCAGCAGTTCGAACTCGCGGCGGGCCAGCTCGGCCAGGTCGTCCTGCATCGGCCGAAAGCCCAGGCGATAGTAAAACCAGAAACTGGCCGAAGCGATACCGTCGGGATTACCGGCGCCGATCTGATATGGATCAACGGTGAACGACCGAACGCCGAAATGATGTGCGTAAAGACGCAGCAGTTGCGCAACGATGTTGGACGACTCGCCGCCGCGGAACGGCGGAAAGATGTTTACGCCAAACCCGGACTCGGCGCCCATCACCCAGCCGCCACCGTAGGCAATGGGAACGCGATTCTTGAAGGCCATGTAGCCAACGTATGACTGGAGCGACATCTTCTGTTCCGGCCGTGCGTAGTACAGGGCGATCGCCAGACCGCGCCCCATGTCGAACAACTCCGTCGCCGCCTCATCGGCATGCGTCACGGGGTCGGTCTCGCGCTGCATCGACGCCAGCACGCCTTTGGCGACGTCACACAGCTGCGTGCGCTGTGCGGACGTACAACGGATGGGCTTGGGGGCTCCTTGGGCAAAGGCCTGCTCGAGCGAGACGTGCCGCACCAGACCATCGTGATGCCACGCCACTGGTGCGATACTCGGGCGGGCAAGGCCGTAGACAGCGTCGGCCATGGATGTCTGCCATCGCAGGACGACATTCCAGCGCGCCCAAAGTTGCTCGACGAATGTGACAGATCCGGGAAGTCGCCGTGACAGCGCAAGCGTGCGGTGCAGGATCTCGATGCCATCGTCGGTGCGAAGCACGTCACGACACCAAGACTCCCACGTCGTTGGTCTTGCCACCAGCATTTCCTGCTCGGTCGGGTCAAGCGTCAGAACAAGGTCCGGCACCGCAGTGTCCGATGGCGCATACGAAGCGTCGACACTGACCCTGCCGGGAGCATGATGGACAAGCCACGTTGCCAGCGCCCTGCTGAACGATGCCAGGATGGGTGTGTCGGGTAGCCCCGAATTCGACAGACGATCATCATCGGCTGCATGCGTGCCTATCCAGGCCGAGCAGCGCTTCAGGACTTGGTCGGCCAGGTCATAGATATTGGCCGTGGGGGCATAGGCAAGGCTGAAGAGCAACGCATCGTGCAGGTGTTGTGCGGCACGTGCCGACGTGGGGTCAACGTTGGCCAATGCGGCAAGGACGTGCTCGTGCTCAATTATCGACGACTCGTCAAAGCGTCGTTGTACGACGGTCAACTGTGCCGTGAGCGCAGACAGCGACTGCGGGCGTGCAGAGGGTACCGATGCCATTTCATGGACCAGCGACTGTCAAACATGCTCGATGAACCATCCTCGAAGGTCGGCCGAAGCGTCGATCTCGAGCTTCTTGCGGATGGACTGCCGATGCTTCTCGATGGCTCTGACGGACACGAACATCACGCTTGCCGTCTGCGCCGCCGTCAGGCCTGCCCGTACGTAGGTGGCCACGAGCAACTCTGTAGCGGTAAGGGTATCGAACTTTTTCTTGAGCGACGTCACGAATGCACTGGTCAAAATGTTGACCGTCCGCTCGATCTCCGTCAGGTGATCGAAGTCACGGAGTTGCGACCTGATCTCGCGAGGCAGGGCCGCAAGGGCATTCCGCAACTCATCGGGCGCCAGCTTCATGAAGCGCTCAAGACGTTCGGCAAGGGCCTGCATGTACTCACGTTTGCGCTGCAGGTGCATCACAAGCAGCAGACGTTCCTCGCTGCTATTCACCACTTGGTCGACCTTCACATCGACCTCTCCTCGGCGTGCAGTCATTTCTTCCCCGCGGGTAATGAGGGTTGTTCTGGAGTCATCAGCTTGCTCCAGGAATACTCGGTGGGCACCTGTCGTCCTTGCTTTGCCAGGTCGATCAGATACGTTGCCGATGTTGTCAGGATCCACGCAAAGTTCTCTTCCTGGATCGAATGTCGGTCGGCATCGGGAGCAGGATTCATGTAGTCGATAGCGTAGGGAATACCATCGCGGACGGCAAACTCGATCGTGTTGAAGTCATAGCCCAGCATCGTACAGATCTTGATGCACAGATCGTTGAGCAGGGCCAGCATTTCCGGCGTGGGTGCGAAGTCGGCCTTGTACCGCAGGTGGTGCGGATTGCGCGGCTCATACGGCATGATATGCACGTACTTGCGTCCGATGCAGTAGCAGCGATAGTATTCCGTGAATTCGATCGACTCCTGCAGCGTCATCACATGGTCGGCGGCGGCACTGTAGGCATCGAAGAATTCGTCGACGTTGTTCACCTTGTAGACATGCTTCCATCCGCCACCGTCGTGCGGCTTGAAGTAGGCCGGAAATCCGACGTAGTCGAAGATCTCCTGCCAGTTCAGCGGGTAGACGAGGTTACGGAATGATTCGCTGGACGTATCCGGCGGATGGTTCTTGCTGGGGATCAGCGCCGTACGAGGCACCGGAATGCCAAGTTTGGCGGCAATGGCATAGTTGAAGAATTTATCATCGGCGCTCCACCAGAACGGATTGTTCACAACGCGCACGCCGTTCAGGGCAGCCAGCTTGAGCATGGACCGGTAATACGGCACATCCTGCGAGATGCGATCAAGGATCACATCGTACTCGAAGAGTTCGGCCAGGGTTACCGCACCGATCTTGACGAATTCGGCGGACACTCCTTCGTCGCGCGAATTGATCGCCTCGACAAGTGCCGGCGGAAACGTTTGCTCCATACCGAACAGCAAACCGATTTTTTTCATGTGTGCCTCGAAGTCATTATTCCGTGTACGTACGATAGCCTGGCGGGATGACGAAGAGCGACGGTGCCACGTCGATGTCGGATTGGATCTCGACCGGCGTGATCAACATTCGCGAACCGTTGATCGTTACGTCTGTTTGTATCGGAAGGTTCTTCCATACATGGTACGTTCCAACGATGTCGCGCTCCGGATCGTTGATCGCAAACACGTCGCAGGGCAAGCCCGCGACCGTATCAACGCCAATCCGCCGAACGTGCAGCGCCTCGAGCTCTGCTGGGGATAAACCCATGAAGTCAACAAATGGTTCACGGGTCGTGGCACCTACCACTGAAGTATGGGCGGTTTTTCGCTCAACATTCAGCGTATGAACCTTGCGGCCGTTGCGTATCAGGACGGTCCGAACCCGGACAGGTTGGTTATTGCCCACAACAAGCGTATAGGACTGTTCCGATCGTTCCCGACGTCCGAAGTCGTCAAAGATGAACACCGTTGTATCCGGCGCTGCCTGGCCGGGCCGGTGGAAGGCCGAAACCAGACGTCCACTCTTCAGGCCGTACCGGCGTATCGTGGTGTCAGCCGACGCCTGCAACGACGGTTGTTGCGCATTGGCAGGGCGCTGATGTTCGAGCGTACATCCCATGGCAAGCAACAGGCATACCACGGCAGAATGGAGTCGTGCAGACATTGCACGAATATACGCCTATGGTTCGGGGTACGACTTGGCAGACGTCTCAAGAAAGGTGCGTACGTCAACCACGTCCATACGACCTATCTCCGGGTCGAAAACGCCGAAGGTTGGCGTCACGCCCAGCCAGTGTCCAAGATTGGCATACGTTCCGTCGGCCGTGTGTTCAACGCGCACTTGATGGCGGTGGCCCATGACGACGACGTCGTATCCCTCGCGAAGGCGTTGCACGGCGAAGTCGTACAGTCCGTCGCGGCCGCCGTAGTCTTTCCGATCGGTGTGGTCACGACTTTTCGCGGAGGTGCCGCTTGCCAAGCCGATACCGGTATCGGGATGCAGCCAACGGTACATGCGCTGCGCCAACGGATTGCGCAGGATGGCCTTCAGCAGCAGGTATCCCCGATCGTCGTGTGCCTTTCCGTCGCCGTGGGCGATGTATACCCGCGTGTTACCGATCGTCGCATCCACATCGCCCCCTATCGGCTCGATGTCCAGATCGTCGACGAAAAACGTGTAGTGTCCAAAATCATGATTGCCGATCAGATACGTGATGGGCAGCCCCTGTTCGCGCATGTATGCCAACTGGGCCAACGTGCGAATGTGATTGCGGGGCACCACCGTGCGATAATCGAACCAAGCGTCGAACAGATCACCCACGATAAAGATGTGCGCTGCATCGTGGCTGATACGGCGCAGCAGACGCAGCAGCAGCTCCTCGCGCTTGCGGTCTGCGTCGCGCGCCCCCAGGCCAAGGTGCACGTCTGAGACAAAATACACCTTGCTTCCCGGCGCCGGGGTGATGGTCATCTGCGACACTGAGACAACGGCCTTCATGGACGCAAGTTAGGCAGAACGGATTCTGTGCAGCTGCCGTCCCTATCTTTGCATCATGTCTGCAACCCCAACGATGGGCAAGCGTGTGACCACGCGACGCCTTGTCGAACTCAAGCGCAAAGGCACGCCTATTGCCTGTCTGACGGCCTACGACGCCCTGACGGCGCATCTGTTCGATGCGGCCGGGATCGACGTCCTGCTCGTGGGCGATTCCGTGGGCAACGTGGTGCAGGGTCACGACACAACATTGCCTGTAACGCTCGAGCAGATGATCTACCACACGCAAGCCGTTGTTCGCGGCGTACAGCGTGCCCTTGTTGTTACCGACATGCCCTTCATGACGTATCAGGTGTCGCCAAGAGATGCCTTCATGAATGCAGGACGTCTGATGAAGGAGGCCGGTGCGGGCGCTGTGAAACTCGAGGGCGGGCGCCGTGTGCTGGAGGCCGTGCGGTTGATGACAGAGAATGGCATTCCCGTGATGGGACATCTTGGACTGACGCCGCAGAGCATCCACCAGTTCGGCTCGTACAAGGAGCGCGGCACGTCCGAAGAAGAAGCACAACAGATCAAAGACGACGCCATCGCCCTTGAACAGGCTGGCGCCTTTGCCATCGTCCTCGAGAAGATCCCGTCCGACCTTGCCAGTGCCATCACGGCCAGCGTATCGATCCCGACCATCGGTATCGGTGCCGGCGCCGACTGCGACGGCCAGATCCTTGTCTGGACCGACATGATGGGCATGTCCACCGAATTCCGTCCACGCTTCGTGCGCCGCTATGCCGAGCTGCACGACGTGATCACGCGTGGCGTGCAGACGTACATCGACGATGTGCGCAACCATACGTTCCCGAACGCCGACGAGAGCTATCCATGAAGACGGCAGCAGGCCTTGGCATGCTGGCGATCATGCTTGCGGGATGTTCTTCCGGTACGGTCACGGACCCCTCGCAGATCGTGTTTCCGGAACGTGACGTGAGTTTTACGCAGCATGTTCGTCCGTTTCTGACGCTTTCGTGTGCATTTTCGGGCTGCCACGGCGACGTGAATGCAGGCGGCGGGATACGGCTTACCACGTATTATGCACTCTTCACCGACCGTGCGAACCTGGTGGTACCCGGTGCTCCGGACGAAAGTCTGCTCATCCAGACCATGGATGAACGCATCCCTCACCGGTTCGACGTGATGCGCCGTATCACGGCAGACCAGCTCCGCGGCATCCGTACATGGATCTCGGAAGGGGCATTGAACAACTGATGACGACACAACATTATCACCGACAGAACTCTGGAGTGCCAGGCATGAAGATGCTGCGTACCTTGACATTAATCCTTGCCGTTGCGTTCATGGCCACAGGCTGCGAGCAGCGCGAAGATTCATTCCCCATCGACGATCTGAAGCTGCACAAGGACGACGTGCGGATGTTCGAGGTCATGATCCCCTCGAACTGGTTCTCACAGAAGGTGCCCGGCCAGCTGGTTGTTGCCTATCCCACCAAGGACATGGCAACGCGTTTCCAGACGTTTGGCAAGGGCCGTGCCGGCGCCAAGATCGAGCTTCGCGTCATGGTCGTCGACAGCACGCGCACGGTCGACTCTGTAGTGGCAAACAGCAAGCTCGAATTCGTTGACGGCATCGACCGCTACAAGGTCGAACCAACAACGTTCGGCGGCAAGCCCGGCAAGAAGGTCTGGGTCGAATTCGGACAGGAAGACGGCAAGTTCCGCTCCGAGACCTACGTGGCAGAGCAGGATAGTGTGATCACCGTGCTGACGCTGGCTGCCTTTGGCGGAACGTTTGGCGATTACGAAGCCGAATTCGGAAAGATCCTTGCGTCGGTAAAACTTGCAACGAAGGAACTTCCGGCCGCTCCAAAGGTCGACACGGCTGCCCCCACGGGCCCCGAGCCGCCGTCGGACACGCTGCGTATGTACTCTGCACCGGAGTTTACGATTCAGATCCCGCAGAACTTCCAGGGTACGAAGGGCAAGTCCTCGGGTCTGTCTTCGATGAGCTTCGCCGGCTCACGCCTGGACTGTACCATCCAGGTCGACGTCTTCGATGCGTCAAAGCAGAAGAACCTCGACAAGATCGCCGATCAGAACAAGGCCACGTATGGCGGCAGCGACCCCAAGTCGACGACCATCAGTGGCAGCAAGGCAGTCTACTTCAGCTACAATCCGAACGCGCAGGTTGCCGCCCGGGCCTACTACACGGTCAAGGGCGACAGGATGTTCCGAGTGACGGTGAACTGGTACAAGCCGGAGCAAGCCGTCTATCTGCCCATCTTCGAGAAGTGCGTCGCCTCACTGTCGCTCAAGTAAGCGTCGGCCTCGGACTGGCGCTGCTCGTAGCGGCAACGCTGCCGCTGCGACGGGCCCATGCTCCCACAGAATCTTCACAGCCCCATGTGATAGCGCTGATCAACCACGGCTACCACATGGGGCTTGTGCTTCCGGCGCGCACGGAAGCCTACGACCTTGTGCGCGAGTTCGGCCTTGCCGGCTCGGGCGACGTGGTCGAGATCGGCTGGGGCGACAGTACGTTCTACACGATGAATGCTGCGTTCGACCTCGGCCTGGCAACGAAGGCGCTCTTCGGCGGCTCACGCAGCAGCGTCTTCCACCTGGTGCTGCGCCACCGGGATCCGGCCAATGACGTGCCGCTGGGCGCAAGCGCGACCGATCTAGCCGTGATCGTTACAACGCTGCGCCGCACAACGAAGCGGCATGACGATGGACGTCCGTGGGTGATCGGCAACGGTCACTACGGACCGTCATCCGTCTTCGTGCGCGCCCACGGTGCATACAGCGTGCTGAACACGTGCAACCAGTGGACGTCCGACATGCTCCTTGCCACGGGTCGGTCCATGCCCCTTTGGTGTCCGTTGCCACAAAGCGTGATATGGAATGTCGAGGCTTCTTCCGCTACACTCGCTATGTTGCGGCCATGAACCACGTCCTGCGCTGTTCACTCATCCTGATGGCACTGCTCACTGGTAGCTGTGCCAAGAACAGCATTGCCGACCCGACGGGCGACACGCCGACCGTGGTGCGAAAGGTAACCGACTACACATTCCGCAAGGTTGTTGGCTCGCAGATGACGTTGCAGTTCCGGACGATCTCGTTTTCGGACGGTGGCGATACCACGACCGTCGTCGGCTCGGCGTATCGCTACACCGTTGTCGACACAGGATTCATGCGAACCGACGGAAGGCGCTGCCTTGCAATCCAACGCGAAACGATCACCGACGGCGACGTCAGATTCGTCGACACCACGCACCAGTACACGGACGGCTCGCAGCTGATCACATTCGAGCGGATGACCGACACCGTGGATAGGCGCCGCCTTGTCGAGCCCGTACGTGTTGGGACATGGTTCCTATACCGGGATACATTCGGCAATGTCGAGTCCAACCGCTATTCCATCGTTGGCGTCGATGTGCCCATCAAAACGCCGCTTGGTACGTATCAGGCAGTGCACGTGCGGATGGCCACGCAGACGCCGGATTCAACGGGTACACGAACCTTCCTTGACGAGCAATGGCTGGTTCCGGGCATGCATATCGTGTTGCAGCGTCAGACAAGTCAGTTTGTTCCGATCAACGGCGGGGCGACGTCCACGTCGATCTCGGAGTTCTTCGTCGTGGAGCGCTCCTGGTAACGTCATCTCACCAAATCACCGACGGCATGGCAATGCAAACATCATCTCATCTCATCATCGTTGCGCAGCTGCGTCGAATCGTTCTTGCTGCCGTTGTACTCGTTGTGGCAACGAGTACCACGTTCGCCATACCGCAGTTCAGTGCCCTTAGCGGCAACCGCTGTTCGAACTGTCATGTGGCACCGCACGGCGGCGGCCTTCGGTCGGAAACCGGCTGGTATTCCTACTACGACGTCGGCCTTATCTCACGCGAGAACGCTGCCGTCAAATGGCTGTACGACCTTGACGAGTCCAACAGTTACCTGGGTGGCATGCTCACGGCCGGCATGGACTTCCGCATCCAAAACACGCGATCGTTCTCGTCGGATGCAGCCAAACGCGTCACCTTCCCCATGCAGGCCTCGCTCTATGCGGCCCTCACGCCCATCAGCGGCGTCACCCTCGAAGGCAGCTTCAACCTGGCGGCGCTGCGCACGTCGGCCTCGGGCAGCAAGGTTGCGTATCCGGGTCAGCGCGACGGGCATTTCAGCGCCATCATCAAGCCGGACAATGCGTGGCCTTCGTTACGCCTTGGCCTCTTCCGTCCCGGTGTCGGCGTCCGCTACGACGACCACACCGTCTTTCCCGGCTCGCTCATGACGTCCATCGGACGTCAGCCACTCCTTGCCCCCAACTGGGCTGAGTATGGGGCAGAGCTGAACTATGAGGGACTGAAGTGGCTGACGCTCAC
The DNA here is from genome assembly GCA_018882585.1 of Candidatus Kapaibacterium sp. GTDB lineage: Bacteria > Bacteroidota > Ignavibacteria > Kapaibacteriales > Kapaibacteriaceae > ZLKRG46. The sequence continues at coordinate 12,862 of VFFB01000011.1, read as the reverse complement.
GGCGGGCGTGTTTGGTACGGGTGCGCTCTCGCAGCTGCAGGTACCCACGGGCAGCGGCGTGGTACAGGCTCTGGCCAACGACGAATCGCCGCTCCTTGTTGCCAAGGCTGTGCTGTGGCCGCGGATGTTCAACGACATGTTGAACGTCTACGTTGGCGGTTCGGTGCTGGCCACCGAGGGCTATTCGATGGTCAACACGTTCATGGGCGCAGGTATTACCGACAATCTTTCGCTCACGGCCGATCTGTTGTTGATGAAGACCGACGATATCGTCTCGACCCGCAGCGGCATGGTCGAGCTGACGTATCAGGTGACGCCGGAGATATTGCCGTTTGTGCGATGGGAGGGCGCGTCAACAACGTTCGACGCGTTGAAGGCAAACGGTGCCGACGACGACGTGGTCTATGCCGGAGTCTTCGGCGCACACGTCTTTGTACTGCCATACGTCGTACTGCGTCCGGAATATCGCATGTGGGACACGCGGCTTCCGGGAACAACGTCGCGCTGGAACTTTCAGCTCTACGTGTTCTATTGAGCAGCGCAACACTTCGCCCAACCTTTCTGCACGCAACCACGGAGACCTCATGCTGGCACGCATCATCACCTGGACCGGAATCGTCGCCATTCTTGTTGGCGGCATCGTATGGGTCAGCCACGGTACGCAATGGTACTCCAAGGACAGAGAGCGTATCGAGACCGTCGTCAAGGACGAGCTCTTCGGCACAGAGCGTGTCGAGATCTCATTCCGTCCGAAGTACATCTTTGGCATGTTGCCCGACGATCTCGACGTAACGCGATTCCCCAACAGCTACGCTTTTGTGCTTGGCTGCGGACTGAGCGCCATCGGCCTTGGACTGTATCTGCGGCGACGGACAAGAAATCAATAGTTCAGCAACTTCACTCCATTGCCGACTACTTCGAGCATAACGCCATGGCAAACGAAGCCGAACAGCACCGACGCGATTTCCTGATGCGAGCCCTTGGCTTGGCCGGCATCACGCTGAGCGCCACGACGGTCAGCTCCATTCTCAGCTCGTGCGAGACCACAGAGACGGCGCCGTCGGGACGTACCTTTCTGTGGAACATCTCGCAGGTATCGGAGCTTGCCTCACCCGGAGGCATCATTTCGCGTACCATCACCGGACTGAATGGCGACCGACCTGTGTTTGTCTCACGACTCGACCAAACGACGTTTGCGGTCTTTGACACAACCTGTACACATGCGGGCTGCGAGGTGAGTCTGCCGAATGCGCCGGGTGGCAATTGCATTTGCCCGTGTCACGCAGCGCAGTTTTCTCCCCGCGATGGCTCTGTCCTGGTCCAGCCCAACAGCGGCTCGGCCACGAATCTCAAATCCTACCGCACCTCGTTCGACGCTTCCAAGAACGAGCTGCTGATCTACTCGTGAGCAACGTCATCCGCGAAGCGTTCGACGCCGTCAGGGGCGGACGCCACGCATCGGCCGTCCTCGAGGAGGTCTTCCGCGTCGAACATCCCGACGCCACGCGCGCAGCTTCGCTGCGCGCCGAGCTGTTCGGCGCGATCCGCGCAGCGGGTATGCCGGCGTGGCTGCATGCGCGCCTGCGCAAGGCGTGGGGCGAGCGCACGCAGGCCCTGGTCGATGCGCTCATGCACGACGCTCCAACGTTTGTGCGCGTGAACACGCTGCGAACAACAACTCCGGCAGCAGCCTCTGCTATGGCGGCGCATCAACCGGCACGGTGCGACCTGGAAACGGCACTGCGCATCGGTCAGCCATTTGGCTTGTTCCGCACCGAAGCATTCCGCAACGGCTGGTTCGAGCAACAGGATCTTGCCTCGCAGCGCGTGGCGCTCGACCTTGACGTACGCCCCGGCATGCGCGTGGTAGATGCCTGTGCGGGCGCCGGTGGCAAGACCCTGCAGATGGCCGCCCTGATGCAGAACCGCGGCCGCATCATCGCCATCGACGTCGTCGAGCGCAAGCTCGACGACCTACACCGGCGCGCGCAGCGCGCCGGTGTGCACATCGTCGAGACGCGTCATGCGGCAAGCACCAAGACGGTAAAGCGCCTTGCAAGTACGGCCGACCGTGTGTTGATCGATGCCCCCTGCTCGGGAACGGGTGTGTTGCGACGCAATCCGGACATCATGCTGCACGTGACGGAACCGATGCTTGACGAGCTTATCATCATGCAGGCAGGCATCCTGCGGCGTGGTGCCATGGCCGTAAAACCCGGAGGCCGCGTGGTATATGCTACGTGCAGTCTGCTGCGGAGTGAGAGCGAAGACCAGGTGCGGAACTTCCTGCAGGGGCATGGCCACTTTACGCTCATTGCCGAACACCGCACCATGCCTGATATGGTTGCCGAAGACGGCATGTACTGGGCCGTGATGGAGCGCAGCGGCAATGCCTGACGCGTCACGCACGACGTTACCCGCACCCGGAACCGACAACGTCATTGTCGTCTTCGACGGAGTCTGCGTCCTTTGCAACCACACCGTCGACCTTTTACTGCGCACCGATCGTTCCGGTCTATTGCGCTTCACGCCATTTCAGAGCGACATCGCCGCACGACTCCTTGCCGAGCATGGCGTCTTTACCACGCCCGACACGGTCTACATCATCGACGGCAACACCTTGTACCGACACAGCGACGCCATCATCCATGTGAGCAGATACCTAGCATGGCCGTGGCGTGCCTTAGGCATTCTGCGTGTTATTCCGCGCTCGCTACGCGACCCCATCTACCGATGGACATCCCGCAACCGCTACCGCTGGTTCGGCAAGCGCGACACCTGTCGGCTGCCCTCGGCGGCGGAACGAGAACGGTTTTTGTAGGGGCGGGTCACGGGCATCTCGCGAACCCCGGGCTGCCGCCTACCACGGGCATCTCGCGTACCCCGGGCTGCCGCCTACCACGGCATCTCGCCTACCCCGGGCTGGCGCCCGGGGCTAGCATTGTTACGCCCCTTCGGGGCTCATGTTCGCATCGCCTACAACGGCATCTCGCGTACCCCGGGCTGCCGGCTACCACGGCATCTCGCCTACCCCGGGCTGCCGCCTACCACGGCATCTCACCTACCCCGGGCTGCCGCCTACCACGGCATCTCGCGTACCCCGGGCTGCCGCCTACCACGGCATCTCGCGTACCCCGGGCTGCCGCCTACCCCGGCATCTCGCGTACCCCGGGCTGCCGCCCGGGGTTAGCATTGTTACGCCCCTTCGGGGCTCATGTTCGCATCGCCTACCACGGCATCTCGCGTACCCCGGGCTGCCGCCTACCACGGCATCTCACCTACCCCGGGCTGCCGCCCGGGGCTAGCATTGTTACGCCCCTTCGGGGCTCATGTTCGCATCGCCTACCACGGGCATCTCGCGTACCCCGGGCTGCCGCCCGGGGCTAGCATTGTTACGCCCCTTCGGGGCTCATGTTCGCTGTTTTGGCCAGTTACCAGAAGCGCCGTGTCACGTAATGGCGAGTTGTTGTCACATAGCCAATCATGCACAACAACATCCAAATCTTCATACACATCGTGTTTTCCACAAAACACAGATTAGCTATTCTACAGGATGCCGACCGTGAGAATGTTCACGCCATCATGCGAGCAAAGGCTAAAGAACGAGGCTTCACGGTGATTGCTATCAATAGCGTAGAAGATCACGTACACATTCTACTAGGGGTAATGTCGAGCACATGCATTCTAGCCAGCGCCATACGCGATATGAAGGCCTATTCATCGAAGGCGATCAACGAAAGAGTCACCAACGAAAGGTCATTTCGCTGGCAAAGCGGCTATTATGCTCGTTCGGTGAATCCGCAGGATGTTGACATCGTGAAAGCCTACATCGATAGGCAGCAGGAACACCACACCAAGGCAGGCACACGCGAGACGGCGTCCGAATACGTGCCGGCGAACACGAGCCCCGAAGCGGCAGCCCGGGGTTCGCGAGATGCCGGGGTTCGCGAAATGCCGTGGTAGGCGAAATGCCGTGGTGATCGATGCGCACGCGATGGCGGCGACCGGGTCCTTTGCGGCCACGCATTCACGTTATTCCGCCTCGTTTGCCTATCTTTGCCTCCCTTGTCCCAACGACCATCTGGCAGGTATATCATGAGCACCTACATCGTCAACCCCGTCGAAGTACGCATGGAAGAGTCCGCCAAGGGCTCCATCTATCGCAGCATCGTGGCCATGGGCATGCGCTCGCGCCAGATCAACGATCAGATCAAGACGCAGTTGACGGAGCGCATGGCCGACGTGATCGTGGACACCGACGAGGCCGAAGGCCCGAACTACGACCAGATCGCCATCAGCCGCGAGTTCGACCTGATCCCCAAGCCGACGTTCCTGGCTATGAAGGAAATGGTTGGCGGCGATATCACCGTCAAGGACGGCGAAGTGCCCGCTCCGCCGGCGACGCCCGCTGCCTAAGGACGGACACTTTCCAAGACATGTATTCCGAACGCCATCCGGTCCGCCGTGATGGCGTTCTCGTTTCTGACGTTTCCCACGCCCATCGCAACGCACCCTCATGAAGGTCATCCTCGGTATCACCGGTAGCATCTCGGCGTATAAAACGCCGTGGCTGGTGCGCGACCTGCGTCGTGCAGGACATGACGTGCGCGTGGTGATGACTCCGTCGGCACGCGAATTCGTGGCGCCCCTGGCGCTCGAAGCAACGTCGCTCAACCCGGTTATCATCGATCAGTACGACCCCAACATCCAGGACCGCGGCTCGTGGCACGTCCACCTGGCACGCTGGGCCGACGTGATGCTGATCGCCCCCTGCTCGGCTACCACGCTTGCACGCCTTGCCAACGGCATCTGCGATACGGCCGTCATGACCGTGGCCTGCTCGCTGCCCGCCGATACGCCGCTCGTGGTGGCCCCGGCCATGGATACGGATATGTGGGACCATCCCACAACACGACGCAATGTAGACCGCATCGCCCACGACGGTGCCATCGTCATCCCACCCGCCTCGGGCCCCCTTGCCTCGGGTCTGGTAGGGGCAGGGCGCCTGCCCGAGCTCGACACCCTGGTGCAGGCCGTGCTGGCGCACGGACCCCTGACAGACGCCCAACCTGCGCCCTCGCAAGCCGATGCCGCGCAGCCCGCGCATGCGACACCTCGCACGGCCGACCCACTGGCAGGCAAACGCGTGGTGATCACCGCAGGGCCAACGTACGAGGCGATCGACGCTGTGCGATTCATCGGCAATCACTCGTCGGGACGCATGGGCATTGCCCTTGCCCAGGCTGCCCGCGACCGTGGCGCCCTGGTGACGCTGGTGCTTGGACCATCGCCCCTTGCCGCTCCACTGGGCGTCGAGACCGTACACGTGACAAGTGCCCGAGAGATGTACGATGCCACGCTGTCGTGCGACTACGATGTGGCGATCCTCTCTGCTGCCGTGGCCGACTTTACGCCTGCACTGCGCATAGACGGAAAACTGAAGAAGGCCGATGTTGGCCAGACGCTGACGCTGAACCTTGTACGCACAGACGATATCCTGGCAACACTTGGCGAACGCAAACGCAACGGACAACGCCTTGTGGGCTTCGCTCTCGAGGCAGCCGATGTTGTTGCCTACGCTACCGACAAACTCCTGCGCAAGAACGCCGATATGATCGTTGCCAACCTTGCCGGTGGCACACAAAGCGGCTTCGGCGGAACCGACAACACCATCACGATCGTGACGCGCAATGCCGAACCGAAGGCGTTTCCGCCCATGTCGAAACGCGCTTGCGCCGACGTGATCCTGGATGCAATCAACACGCTATGATCTCTCTGTCGAATATCACCGTTGACTTCGGCACCCGCGTGCTGTTCAAAGGTGTGAGCTTCCTGATTCAACACGGCGACCGCATCGGCCTTGTAGGCCGCAACGGCGCCGGCAAGTCCACCATGATGGGCATCATAGCCGATGAACTGCAAGCAACAACCGGCGAAGTGTCGCGACAGAATGGCATCCGCGTGGGACTGCTGTCGCAGGACCTGACGCTGGACGTGAGCAAGACGCTGCGCGAGACTGCCATGATGGCCTTCGAAGAGGTGCTGCGCCTGCAGGCCGAGATCGAACGCCTGCAGGAGGAGCTGGCAACACGCACCGACTACGAGACCGATGCCTACATGAATGTGGTGCAACGGCTTACCGATGCCAACGATATGTACGCCCGCCGCGGCGGCCTTACCATGCACGCCGATATCGAGCAGGTGCTGATCGGCCTTGGCTTCGAACAGCAAGACCTCGACAAGGGCCTAACCGCCTTCTCCGGCGGATGGCAGATGCGCGCCGAACTTGGCCGACTGCTGCTGCTGCATCCGGATTGCTTGCTGCTTGACGAGCCTACGAACCACCTTGATATCGACTCCGTGCGCTGGCTTGAGGATTTCCTGAGCACGTATGACGGTGCCGTGGTGCTGATCTCGCACGACCGGACGTTTCTGGACAATATCACGAACCGGACGATCGAGATCACAAAGAACAAGGTTTACGATATCCCCGCACCGTACTCCGAATACGAAGAGATCCGCGCCGAACGTCAAGAGCTGCAACGCTCCATGGCCGCCCGTCAGCAGCGCGAGCGGGACCGCATGCAGAAGTGGATCGACAAGTTCAAGTACAAAGCATCGCTTGCATCGCGCGCCCAGTCCCGCATCAAAGCACTCGCCCGCATCGAAGTGGTCGAGGTAGACGAAGTCGACACATCGAGTATCCACTTCTCGTTCCCCCCTGCCCCCCGATCGGGTAGAGTGGTGGTGGAATGTGCCGGCATCCAAAAGTCGTATGGGGCAAAGAAGGTCCTGAAAGGCGTCGACTTTGTGCTGGAACGCGGCGAGAAGATCGCCTTCATCGGCAAGAATGGCGAGGGCAAGACGACGCTCGCCAAGATCATCGCCGGCGTCGAGCCGCCCACGGCCGGCGACGTGCAGATAGGTCATGCAACAAGCATCGGCTACTATGCCCAGCAGCAGGCCGATATGATGGGCGGACACAACACAGTGTTCGAAGTGATGGAGCAGGCAGCACCGCCCGAGATGCGTCCGCGTATCCGCACGCTGCTTGGGGCGTTTCTGTTCCGTGGTGACGATATCAACAAAAAGGTCGGCGTGCTGAGCGGCGGCGAAAAGTCGCGTCTGGCCCTTGCCCGCCTGCTGCTGCAACCGTATAACCTGCTGGTGCTGGACGAGCCGACGAATCACCTTGACATGCTCTCGAAGGAAGTGCTGAAGGAAGCACTGATGGGCTACGACGGCGCCATGATCGTCGTGTCGCACGACCGCGACTTCCTTGACGGACTCACGGAACGCATCATTGCCTTCCGCATGGGAACGCTCAAGGAGTACGAGGGCGACGTTGACGCCTACCTGAAACTGCTGGGCGATCCGCACGTGCAACATGCACCGGTGCCCACCGAGATCCCGCTGAACCATGCGCCTGCACCTGAGAAGTCCGCAGCACAGCTGCGCGAAGAACAGAAGGCCCGCGACCGCGAGCGCAAGAAGGCCGAGCGACGCATTGAGGAGATCGAAAAGCAGATTGCCGTGCAAGAACGTACCATCGCCGAGCTGGCCGTTGTGCTGGCCGACCCCGAACTGTACAAGGATGCGGTGAAGATGCATCAGTCCACCACGCGACACGACACGGCAACGCGTATTCTTGCGTCGTTGATGCAGGAATGGGAAACCCTTCAGTCGTCCATCGAACAACTCGCAAAGGAGTAACATGATGCGCAACCTTGTGATCGCATTTGTCGGCCTTGCCGCCATCACGCTGCACGCACAGCAGGTCGACACCCGCCGCACCATCTCGGTCGAAGGCGTGGCCGAAGTAACCATGAAGCCCGACCGCGCAAGCATTACGCTTGGCGTCGAGACCGACGGCAAAGACGCCGGCGCGGTAAAGCACGACAACGACAAGGCGATGCGCTCCATCCTGAAGGCACTCACGGGTGCCGGTATCGAAGACAAGGACATTCAGACAAGCAACCTTACCCTGCAGCCGATCTACAACTGGAAGCCCGACGGCAAGCGCGAGTTCGTGAAGTACACCATGAGCAATACCATCCACGTGACGGTGCGTGACCTGTCGAAGCTGGACCGGGTGCTGGACGAAGCCGTTGGCGTTGGCGGCAACGTGGTGAACAGCATCGACTTCGATGTGTCGAACGCCAATACCGTCCGAGATTCTCTGCGTGCCGCGGCAGCGCGCAATGCCAAGACCAAGGCCCAGCAGATGGCCGAAGCCGTCGACGCACGCGTTGGCAAGGTCCTGAACATGAGCGAACAGATATCAGCTCCGCCCACGCCCGTCTTTGCAAAGGGTGCACGGATGATGGCCATGGCAACGGAGGATTCTTCGGCGCCGACGGTTTCGGCCGGACAGATGATCGTCCGTGTCACCATCACTGCTATGTTTGAGCTTGAATGATCAGTGGCAAACGCATCGTCGTCGTCCTGCCCGCCTACAACGCGGCCAAGACCCTGGAGATGACCTATCGCGAGATCCCCATGGATATCGTTGATGAGGTCGTCCTTGTTGATGACCACTCGCGTGACGAGACCACGGCCCTGGCGCGATCTCTTGGCATCAGCCACGTGATCCGCCACGACAAGAACAAGGGCTACGGCGGCAATCAGAAGACATGCTACCGCACGGCCCTCGACCTTGGAGCCGACATCGTGATCATGCTGCATCCCGACTACCAGTACACGCCCTTGCTGATCCCGTCCATCGCATGGATCATCGCCAACGACCTCTACCCGGTCGTCCTCGGCTCCCGCATCCTTGGCAAAGGGGCATTGCTGGGCGGCATGCCGAAGTACAAGTACATCGCCAACCGCTTGCTGACGCTGTTCCAGAACATCATGGTTGGACAGAAGCTGAGCGAGTATCACACGGGCTACCGCGCCTTCTCGCGGCAGGTACTCGAGACGATTAACCTTGATGCGAACTCCGACGACTTCGTCTTCGACAATCAGATGCTTTCGCAGATCATCATGGCCGACTTCCCGATCGGCGAGGTCACGTGTCCGACCAAGTACTTCGACGACGCAAGTTCCATCAGCTTCCGCCGGAGTTCGATCTACGGCATCGGCGTGCTGGTGACAAGCCTGCAGCACCGCCTGCACAAGTGGGGCCTGGTGAAGCACCCGCGCTATGCGAAGGTCTAGCGGCAGCCGGTTCCTATCCGACGCCACCTTCCGCCAGTTCGCTATTTTTGGTCATGATCCTTACCGACAACGAGATCCTCGCCTGCATGAAGCAGGGCTCCATCGTGATCGAGCCCTTCGATTCGGGATGCCTTGGTTCGAACTCCTACGACGTCCACCTTGGCGGCATGCTTGCCGAATATGTCGACGATGTACTGGACGCCAAGGCACACAACAAAATCCGTCTGTACCCGATCCCCGAAGAGGGCTTCGTGTTGCAGCCTGATAAGTTCTACCTGGGCGTCACGGCTGAATACACAGAGACGCACGCCCATGTGCCGTTCCTTGAGGGTAAGTCCAGCGTTGGACGTCTTGGTATCGACATTCACGCCACGGCCGGCAAGGGTGACATCGGCTTTTGCAACTTCTGGACGCTCGAGATCAGCGTCAAGCAGCCCGTACGGGTTTATGCCGGCATGCCGATCGGTCAGCTTATCTACTTTGCCGTCCAGGGCACGGTGAACAATCCCTACAACGCCAAGGCATCGGCCAAGTACACGGCCCGTACCAATGCCCCGGTAGAATCGATGATGTGGAAGAACTTTCTGAAAGAGGCACCGTGACGGTTCGGCTTTTCGTTGTTGCAGTGCTAGCCATGGCATGGATCGTAACAGCCTGCGAGGAAGAACAGGGGTCAGCCCTGAACGGATTCGACGAGCAGGAAGTTGTTGACGCCCGTGCCGCCAAGGATGACTTTCTGAAGAACTCCGACGACTCGCCGATTCCCATCGAAATGCGCGAGCACTTCAACGGTCTGTCCTACTTTGAACCGTCCGAAGCGTTCATCGTCGACGCGACCTATGCCCCCTTTTCGCGTCCCGACACGATCGTGATGCCCACAACGGATCCGTCTGATGTGCGCCGGACACTACGGATGGGAACGCTGACCTTTACCTTGAACGGCACGCGCTGCAAGCTGACAGCCTACCAGGAGATCCCCGACGCGGATGACGGTCTGTTCGTACCGTTCAAGGACAGAACGACGGGCAACGAGACGTATGGCGGCGGGCGGTACCTGAATGTGACGGACGTGGGCGACTCGACGGTGACGATCGACTTCAACAGCGCCTACAACCCGTACTGTGCCTATAACGACAACTACACGTGTCCGCTCGTCCCGGACGGAAACACGCTGCGCGTTGCCATCCGCGCCGGAGAACGCCGTTGGAAATGATGCATCCGCGACTGCTTGGTATAGTGCTGTTCTGCACGGTCGTGCTTGGCGGATGCCTGTTCGTGAAAGCACCCGACACCTACGTCGAGCCGGTCAATGTCGAACTGAGTCCGCAGCCCGAGATCGACATGAGTGACGAGATCGTGCGAACGCAGGCCGGCGACATGATCGCACAGCTTCCGCTGGGATGGATCTTCCTTGATCCGAAGGGACAGCAGTCGTCCGAGATCCTTGTTGTGGCCACCAATCCGGAATACTCGCTCACGGCCGTCTTCAGTCACATCCAGCACGGCGAGCAGACGGCATCCGAACAGACCGACCAAGAGCGCATGCTTGGTCTTGCCCGCACTGCCTTTGCACGTCGCTCCCGCAAGACGGCAGGCACAGCCAAGCTTGTTGGTACGTATAAGACAGCTCAACTTGGCACGCGCACCTTTGGCATGTACGACTTCAGCACGACCGGTGGGGCACTGCGCACGCGCTGCGCCGTATTCACCAGCAGCAGCGGCAATCACTATGAGTTTGCCTTGGTGCCGCTCACCGTTGGCGGCAAGGAACTCCCCGTCGACGCCGAGATACAACGGGTCTTTCGTTCAATCCTCGCCACCGTACAATACTGATGCAGATCTCTGCCGACACCGAACATGTGATCGCCGTGCTTGAAGAGCACAGCGAAGGCGGCCTTCGCAAGAAGAACGATATGGCCGTCATCCTCGAGATCGCGGCAACGTACGATGAGTCCACGCTGGTGATCGACATCATCCGTACCGGCACCGGCCTGTGGAAGGTCTACGGCACGCTGCGCCGCCTGCAGCCTGGCGCAGAAGGATATCAGCAGCTTGAACGCGAGTTCGCCACCCAGATGAACACGCTGCGCGAACACCTGGCCGACATGATGCAGCACGCCGACGACGAAACGCTGAAGCGCTTCGACGATATCTACTTCGGCATGACAACAGGCGTCATCCGTAACCTGGTTGACCTTTCGCACGACCTGTCGAAACTCAAGGCGATGCAGCAGGCGTGACTGCATGGCCGACGACGTAAGTCGGCGGCCAAATCACACATCACTCCCCAAACGTCTTTCGTGCCCATTTGATGGCGCGCTCGTGTCGCTTCCGCGCGCACTGTGGCGAGACACCGAGGCGCTCTGCCACCTGCTCGTGCGTCAGGCCCTCAAGGTAGTACAGCCGCATCACCTCGGCATAGTTCGGCGGCATTGCCTGCACAATGTCGGCTGCGTCGATGGCCGCAGCACGTGACTCCTCTTCGTCGGGCAGATCGCGGAAGTCGGCTTCGACGGTGTCCCATGAAATGTGCTCGCCCTTGTCGGGTCGAACAAGACGGCGCTGCCGTCGCAGTTCCCGAGCCATGGCTCGGCGTGCCACCGTCACCATGAAGGCTTCGGCATTGTACAGATCGATACATCGGTCGCGGACGGTCATCAGGGCCACGTAGATGGCCTCGCGTACGGCCTCGGCCAGATCGTCGCGTTCTGCCCCCGGAAACTGCCGCGAGACCACGCGGTAGAGTAGTGTCGGATTCGTCTCCATGCTGCTGCGGTATGACGTGAATAAACTTCCCGTCGCAAACAGCACAGGGCAGAGTCCGTGCGCAACACCCAGTTGACGCAGCAGAGGGTTACATCGGTAGAGACAGCTGCCGGATGTATGAAGACGTCAGTCGACGATAATGACGGGCTTGTGTACCACCGTAGAACCCGCCACGACAAGACGTACAACGTAGGCTCCGGGCGCAAGGTTGGAGCAGTCGACCTCCACGCCCGTATCGCCGCTTCGGGGGACAGCCGTGGCAACGGTCCGGCCGCTTACGTTGGTCAGCGTCACCACAGCGTCTGCCGCCAACGGCGTCGCCCAGCGCACCTGCAATGCCCCCTGCACAGGATGCGGTGTAAAGCGCAACATACTGGCTTGGATTCCCTCGGCCACAGAAACACCACCCCGCACGGTGGCTGAAATGCGCGAAACAGAGTCGCCCTCTATGGCATTGGACACGACAACGACGTCGCCATGAATCGGACCGTTCCCTTCGCCTCGCACGCAAATACGCCCTACGTAGGCAGACTCGCCCGGGGCTATGATAAGGGGCAATGGTGGCTCCGGCGGATCGCTTACGAAGAACGGTTCATCAAGACTCCGTGCGTCCGTTACCACGAGCGTGTCGGTGCCCGGAATGCCTGCAATGCCATTGGTTATTGCCATGCCAAGCGTTGAGCAGATGACACCGCCAACGTCGACGGTGTCGAGCAATACGTCGAGTACGCTAACACGCGGCACAACACCCATGCCGCGCATGGCATGACGAACATCACAGCCTGTGGCGGTTAGAACAAGCGTATCATACTCCCAGCCATCCTTGACGTTCGACGTCTCTGCACGAGGCGTGTAGCCAAGTTCGATTGTTATGCTATCACCCGCCGCAAGCGTAACCGGGAGTGGAGGAACAACGGTTTGGACGATGCATACC
>VFFB01000094.1 GCA_018882585.1 Candidatus Kapaibacterium sp. | reverse complement strand
GGCGAGCTGAACTGCCGCGCAACCATACCTCGTGCCGCGCAATTCGACCGATGCTGGAGCTACATCAATGCCATGCTTGCCCGCACCGACTCGGTTGCTGCCACCATCGATGACACGCAGCTGCAGACAACGATGAGGCTATTCAAGGGCGATGAACTCCAGGCCGACAAGACTGAGGCCTGTTTGGGCGATACCATCGTGCTTCGTTCGAAGATCGTCAGTCCTGATTTGTTGTGGCTCCCGGGGAACGTCCGCGGCCAGACCTACAAGGTTGTCATTCGTGACAGCGCCACGCACGTCACGCTGGTGAACACGCACTGCTTTGGCGATACGCGACTTGACGTCACCCTTCGGCGTCTTCCCGATGCCGGCATCACCGTCGAACCGGCGGCCGAGCTCTGTCCGGAAGGGACGACCACGCTTCGCGCACGAGCAACGAATGCATCTCGTATCGAGTGGTCGACCGGTGAGGTTGGCGACAGCATCACCGTTGCTGCAGCCGGCATCTATACGGCTACGGCCATCAGTCAATACGGCTGCGCTGCAGGAGTGGACAGTACGGTCGTACGCCTGCGCGACGTTCCCCGCGCATCCATCGTACAGCGCGGATCAACGGTCTTCTGCAATGGCGTGGGCAGCGTCGAACTCGAACCGGTCTTCGACCGCGATCGGTACGACCGCGTGATCTGGAGTAATGGTACCACGGGGAGTATGCTGGCCATTCGTAAACCCGGACAATATGTACTCTCTGCCCGATTGTATCCACGCGATGAGGCAGACTGCATCGTCCGCACCGACACGCTCCGGCTGACTGTGCGTGACATCAACGCTCCGGTGCCAACGTTGACATACGAACGCGACACACTCTGGTCAACGTCGGGCCTGCGCTATGCATGGACATTCGATGCCACACCTATTCCCGACTGGGACAAGCAGTGGCTGGTTCCTGAGCGCTCCGGCACATATGCCGTCGAGGTTTCGTACGACACATCGATTGCATGCACAGCACAGAGCGAGGGCCTCAAGGTCGATCTTGAGACAACGTCCGTCGCCGGTGATGCTTTGCCCCCTGCCATCCATGTGGTGAATGGCATCGTGCACTTGGACCAGGTGCCTAGTGGCACCCGTGTTCGCATCTACACCTATATGGGGGCGATGGTGGACCAAGGCATGACGATGGACGATGGCACCGTTCAGCTCCTTCGATCGATGGACAACGGCCTGTACTTTGTAACCGTTGGCACGCACTACCATAAGGCAGTTGTCGTACATGACACGATGCGGCAGTGAACGCGTGCAAGCAGCGAAAACACGTCTGATCAGCTGAAGAACTCGACGTAATCGATCTCGAGAGAGAACGGACCCTCTTTCTTTTCATCGGTCATGATGCCAAGCCGAACGATGCCCTTCAATACTGCCGCATCCATGCTGCTACCGGTTGGCTGTCCGATGACGTACTCCTTGAAATCCTTGAAGTAGAGGGTTGCTTCCTCCCACGAATCGCCCCTCTTCGAAGCAAACTTACACTTGTAGTTCGGCCGTGTCCAGTTGCGGCTGTCTTCGAGTGTAAAGGCAAACTTCTGGTTTGCGGACTTGAACCTGATCTTGACACCCGTATAACTCGACAGGTCGACTGCGCGAAACTTCGTTTTGATGGAGGAAAAGCCTCCATAGTTATCAAACGAGATATCACCTGTAAGCACAGCGGCATTGTCTGTGTACACCAAGTTTGATTTGGAAACACCACCCATGACGTTGTCGGACAAGACCGCCCAATCCTGACACTTATCGGGTGCATTACCGAAATCGACCTTCAGCGACCCATCAGGAATCGTAGTTAACACTAATGCAGCGAGTAAGGCAAGAGTCGTATTCATCATGCTCCCAGGTATTGTTGGGTAGGATACACGTCAACGGCAGGTTCCCCGGATGGTAGTGCAATTCTATGTGTGTACACCCGCTTGACGGACTGTAAACCTGCAACACCACGTGTCAGGTTCCTCGATGAGCAACAAAAAACCCCACCACGCTGGTCGTGATGGGGTCAATGGTCTGTGCTCCCTCGGGGACTCGAACCCCGGACCCACTGATTAAGAGTCAGTTGCTCTAACCAGCTGAGCTAAGGAAGCCCACAAAAATATGGGATTTCGGCGTTTGTGCAATAGTGCATTAGTAAGGGCGACCCAACGCGGTCGCCCAAACATTCGTCATGGCCGCGCGGCGTCCCTCCATGGCCGACGAATAAATTCGCCGGCCATGAGTTCATGGGCGGCCACGTTGGGCCGCCCCTACCATTACCGCACCAGCCACAAGGTCACAATGATGGCGACGGCCACGGTCATTGCCTGCAGCGTGCGTCGTTCAGACTTCCACGCGGCGGCGGTATCTGGTTGTTGCCGTGCCTGCGCCTCTGTCCGATACGGTGTAAGCCGCGGCAGGAAACGCCGCACGTTTGCTCGATAGGCTGCATACTCGGCAAAGGTTGTCGACAGGAAGTCCTCTTCGTGCTTGACGATCACCATGTATTGGAAGACGAACCAGCCAAAGGCGGCGATCACCAGCCATGGCCAAAGAGCGTTCGACATGATGCCGATACCGACGTACATCGTGATGTTACCAACGTAGAGCGGATTCCGAACGTAGGCGAACGGACCGGCCACGATCAGCTCGGGTGCGCCAACCGTGCCCGTTACACGCGTCAGACTGCCGGCATACGCCACGCCCCAGAAGCGCATGAACTCCCCGGCGATCACGAGTGCCCCGCCGATCACCATGGTCAGTACCGTGGGTTGAGCGAAGATGATCATGCAGACCAGAAACGGCAGCGGTGTGTAGCTGCGCATGGA
Organism: Candidatus Kapaibacterium sp.; assembly: GCA_018882585.1. Classification (GTDB taxonomy): domain Bacteria; phylum Bacteroidota; class Ignavibacteria; order Kapaibacteriales; family Kapaibacteriaceae; genus ZLKRG46. The sequence goes on along the minus strand of VFFB01000094.1, from coordinate 7,394 downwards.
GAAAAGCGTCGAGCTGAATGACATGGTCTGTCCTGAAAATGCGTGGATCGCGTAAGGCGAGGGCCAAAGTTACGATTCCCTGCATTCTGTTTCCCCGACACCGTCTTCGGCAGTATGTTTGTCGCATGGGACGTACAAAGCAGGTACGGGCAGCGTCAGCCACGATTCTGGACAAACTTGGCGCCTCGCCCGCGGCATTCATCGCTATCGCCATAGTGGCGATCATCGTGTTCGCAAAGGCGACCGAGTTCGGATACGACAAGTTCGACGAAGACCTTATTCTGCAGCAGAACATCACCTATCTGGTGAAGGACGCATCGCTAACTGACGTCGTACTGCGTGATGCCTTCTTTCGGACTCCGGGTAAGATCTTCTACCGCCCGGTGCAGAACGTTTCGTTCTTCATCGACGCCACCATCGGTGGCGGCAAAGCCTCGACGTTTTACGTTACGAACATCCTTCTGCATGCCATTGCATCGTGTTTGCTGTTCGTTGCCCTCCGACGCCTGATCGGCCGTGCTGACGTAAGCGTTGCCACTGCCCTGCTGTTTGCCGGGAGCCCGCTGTTTGCGCAGGCCATAGCGTGGACGCCTGGCCGGGGCGACCTGCTGCTGACCGTATTCTCGTTGCTGGCGCTGCTGAACTACCTTACCTATATGCAGGCGGGTACGACATCTTCGCTTGTCCTGCTTGCCGTAACGTTCTTGCTTACGGTGTTCTCGAAAGAGACAGGTATCGTGCTGGTCGTCCTGCTTCCACTGACGTGGTTGCTGCTCAACGGCAGGAATGGTCAAACGATCAAGCGTCTCGTCACAACATCCGCCGTCACCATCGCGATCGCAGCGGCCATGCTCTATGTCCGCTCACTGATCAATACGGATCCGCCGACATACAACAGTTTCGACCCGGCGAACTTCCTGCAAAACCTTAGAGTGTTCCCCGAGATCATCGCCAAGTTCTTCGCGCCGAATCTGCTGCAACCGATGGCCGGCTATACGCTCGTAGCCACCGTAGGCGGCGGCGTTATCATGATTGGTCTTGTTCTTGCCGCATTACGCAGTGGTATGGCCAACGCTTGGCAGCTTGTGGCCGCGGGAGTTGCCTGGTATGCCTTGTTCATGTTGCCTGGCTCCATGTACACACACCGTTTCGGTGCGATGGCCTATGACTATCTTGAGCACCGAGGCTATGCGTCACTCGTCGGCATGATGGTCGTCATCGCATTGGGACTAGCAAACGCACTGCGCACGTTCCCACCTCGGATCGTTACCAACCTCATCATGCTCTCGATCGTGGCAAATGGCGCTTTTGCCTTTCGCTATATCGAACACTATCGAACGCAGGAGACGTTCTATAACCGGGTCATCGAGTCGAACCCGGCGTCGGGACTTGCACGCACCAACCGAGGTCAGATCCGGCAGGTAGCCAACGATATCGACGGGGCCATCGCCGACTACAATGCCGTGATCGCACAGTATCCCAATTTTGCACTGCCGCATATCGTGCTGGGCGGGATCTACCTGAACAGAAACCGCCAAGACAGTGCCATCGCACACTTCCGTAGGTCGCTGGCCATCGACAGTTCCATCACACAACCATACTTGCTGCTTGGACATGCCTACCTTGGAATGAATGCCGCCGATAGCGCCAGCTACTGGTATCGGAAGGCCTACGTCAACGACCCCACGAACGTAGATGCACCCTTGAACCTGGGTGTGCTGGAGTCGCGAATTGGCAACTGGTCGAACGCCCTTGTGCTGTTCTCGGCCGCAATCGACAGAGATCGAAAAAATGGAACATCGTGGTTCAACCGCGGCGTCGCCTATCAGCAGCTCGGTCGAATGTCGGATGCGTGCTCTGACTGGCAGCAGGCACAAAGCTTAGGGAGTGCAGAGGCAACGAAGTTGCTGATGGCGAATTGCAAATGAATTGAGGCGCCGATCAGCACGTGATCGGCACGTCATCCATGAAGATCTACCGATAAACCGCTGCTCTGAGTTATGATTATGAAGTACACCAAGACGTCGAGTACCGCCAACGCTGGTACGGTACGTAAGGCCACTGCCCCCTCCACTCCATCGTTATTGGATCGATTCGAGGCAATGGGTGCGCATGGCCTCTGGGTTGTGCTGGGCATTGCCCTGCTGATGGTGGCCTACGTGTACTGGGACTATCTGACGTTTGCGAAGGTGTTGCTCTACACCGACATCGGGTCGGATTCGGTGAACTTCTCCTATCCCAGCTATGTACAGATGGCACGGCACTGGGCTATCCACAACAGCGCCACCGGATTCAGTCTTGAATCATCCATGGGGATGCCGGTGCACATCAACATGTGGGACCCGTCTATGTGGCTGTTAATGTGGGGTGGTGCCGAGAACGTCCCGCATTCGCTTGCCATCATCGAAGCGATAAAAATGTTGGCGACGACGGTTCTGGGATTCTTCTTTTTCCGACTGCAAGGGTCGTCGAATCTTACAGCGTCTATCGGCGGACTGTGCTTGGCCTTCTGTGGATATGCAGCACTCACCGCATCGGGCTGGTACAGTCTCAGTGTTGAAGTGGTACTCTTAGCATTAGGCCTTTGGGCAGTCGAGTATGCCATTGCGCGACGGCCCGTGTACTACATGGTGTTGCCTGCTGCAATGGTCTTCATTGCCCAAAACAATTTTGTCTTTGTCGTCTACCTGGCCGCCATGCTTGTCGCGTATCTGGCTTTACGCACAATCGAACATGGCACATGGCGCGAGCGTTTGATGCCGGCCGGCATCACCCTTGCCTTGATGGTGGGTGGTCTCGCACTGTCGTTCAATCAGTTTGTGGCCCTCCGCCAACAGGTCACAGAAAGCGGACGTGCAGAGGGTATCGCAAAGTCGGGTGCGGTCAGCACGTATGGGACGAACATGAACGTTGGCATGGCTGATTTGGCCGAAAGTAAAGAGCGCACGAACATCATCTTGCGCACCTATTCCGGCGTCATGATGGGCTCGGGAAATGCCTACAAAGGCATGATGAACTTCCTAGAGGGCCCGATACTGTACATCGGCCTTCCCATGATGTTGTTCATTCCGACGTTTCTTGTTGGCACCGACCGGCGAAGACGTGTCGTGTATGGCATTCTGATTGCCGGTCTAATCGTTCTCATGTTCTTCCCTTGGTTCCGGTTTGCGTTCTGGGGATTCAACCTTGACTACTTCCGCGAATACACCCTATTGATCGGAGCCGCATTGCTGATTGTCTCCATGCGTGGGTTCAATGCCATGATGGAAGGGGGCAATGCTGCAACCAGGTGGATACCAAGCGCTACGGCCTTGGCCTTGATGCTGCTGCTTATGGCTGTTGGCGCTTCGCCGACAGACGTGGATGTGGACGTCCGCAATACTGCCACCGTGCTCCTGATCGGATTTGCCGTGGCAGGTAGCGCGCTCGCCATCACCAGAAGGCCCGCCTTCCTGCTGGCATTCCTGGCGCTCACTGTTGTCGATCTTACGCTGAACGCCGACGCGACCATTAATGATCGGATCGCGCTGAAGACGAAGGACATCGACCGTGGACGGCTGTATGGCGACGACACACGCAAGGCCGTGAACTGGATCAAGCAGCATGACAATAGCCTGTACCGAATTGTCAAACTCGATCCATCCGGTCCGGCCATGCATCAGAGCTTGAATGATGCCATGGTTATGGGCTATAACGGCATGATCGGCTATCAGTCGATCCACAACAAATACTATCTGCGCTTCATGGAGGCCATGGGAATGATCGACCTGCGTAACCCGTCGGATGCCAAGTGGGTGTACAAGGCCATGTATCAACCCTACCTGGCTTCTGCTCTTGGGGCAAAGTACTTCATCCGCAAAGGAGCCCCGCTGACATTTGACGATACCTACTTTGGTCCAGTCAAGCAGATCGACAGCGCCTACATCCATGAGTCAAAGGTCGCCCTTCCGTTGCTCGTCGCCTACGACAGCTTCATCACACCAGCCCAGCTTGCTACCATGGATCCCTTCAAGCGCGAGCTGCAGCTGTTCAAGAGTGCGATCCTAGATCCTGGCCCGGCACAACAGTACGACCTTGCCGCTTATCCCGTGCAGAACGATACGGCGACGGTGATCGACAAGGCCAGCATCGCTGCCATGGCCGATAGCCGCAGGGCAATGATGTCTGTACAGGCACGGACAACGAAGGACGGCGTATCTGCAACGGTCACATGCGCACGAGCATCATTCGCAGTTGCCAGCATTGCCTACGACCAACGCCTACGTGTCTATGTCGATGGCTCCCCCACACCAACGACCATTGCCAATGTCGGTTTCGTTGGCTTTGCAATAGGGGCAGGGCGTCACTCGGTAGAGATACGGTATGAGTGAGTCACATCGGGCCTCACAATACATCGCTGATCCTTCCAAGAAGCAGTGTTTCATTCTTTCATTGTCAGCTGCCCTTATGATGCTGCAAAGAATTGCTCAATCGATCGTATTGATCGTCGTGACTCTACTCACGGTCACAACGATGCATGCCGCAGAATCCGTCGAAGCTATCGCCAGCAAGGCCATCGCTGCCATCAACCGTGGCGAGTACGATTTGGCCGTGACAATGTCGAAGACCGGCCTCAAGACTTGGCCACGTGATCCAAACCTGCTCAACATAGCCGCTGTTGGCTTCAATGGGATCAATCAACAGGACTCGGCAATAGCATACAGTCTCAAAGCTATCGCGGCGGCTCCAGCCTTTGTGCCCGCCTATGTGAGCTACGCCGCCGCAAGCAGTAAACTCAAAGCATGGGATGATGTGGTCGAGTACTGTGATCGCGGTCTTGAGCTAAATGCGAATGAATCGACGTTGTCTTTTCTCAGACAACAAGCACGGAATGAGTTACGGATGCAAGTATGGTCGCGGCTGACGGCAGTGTTCATCAGTCTGCTACTAGTACTTGTACTCGTGATGAAGCTACGATTTAGCACTTCAGGTCTAATGCAGACCAGCTCTCTTGCTGCATTGGGTGCGGCAGGCCTTGTCTCTCTTATCCACTATCACGTCTTCTTCGCTTTATCTGATGTTATCTGGTCCTTCAAACACCCTCTGTCAATAGCCGATGTATTGCCACATGTTCGGGGATTTGTTCTTGAGCGCGATGGGATTGAAGGTTACGTACTGTTTGCGCAGACGATCCTGTCAATTCTATTTGCCGTGCTACTTGGTAAAGCATCAAACGCATTGACAGCTCCTATTTGGCAGCGTTCGATTCTCGTTGTTGCCGTTGCCGCCACGATTGTCTACATCGTGACGGTGGGTGTTTATCCACCACAGGCTGCGATTATTGAGCCCTTCTCAGACGTGCTTCCAATGCTGATTGGCGTCGCCACGATAACAGCGCTGATATACGTTCTGCACAAGTACGTTCCCAGGGTAGGAACGTTCGTAGTGGCCATCTTACTATTCGCTTGCTGCTACGTTGCCTCTGAACCGATCAGTCTTGTCGACTATTCATTCATTCTCGCACCTGCAATTCGAATGCTGCAGGGCGCTCAAATCCATGATATCTACCTTCAGTACGATTTGCTTCCGTCGCTGATCAGCGCTGTTTGGCTCAAACTGGAGCTTCGGTTAGAAACCGTGGAGATCATCGGGCAGACTGCCATGTTCATCTGTATGATTGGCGCATTCGGTTTCAGCAGGTCGTTGTTCCGTGACCAGCGTTTGCCTGTGATCTTCCTTGTAACAATGCTGATCATCAGGATTTACGCAAACATGCATAATCCGACAGCGCTGCTGCAGGTCACTTCACTTCGACTTGACTGGTGGCTTCTACTTGCTGCCCTGGCATACTATAGAGGTGCCTTTGACTGGACGCTGGGGGCTGCTCTCGGCGTACTACTTATCGTTCACAAGAATTTTGCCATCATCTACCTTGCCTGTTACACTCTCTTCTGCGCAGTGCTGGCCTTTCAACGTCTGCGCGATAACAGTGCTTCAGCAGGTTCATGGGCCGCCTCGATCAAGTTCACAGTATCCGAAGTTGCACGAGTACTCTGGCCCAATGTCACGATCATCCTCGGCGCGCTGTGCGTGAACCTTGTGATCTTCGGAAGCATCCTGCCGGAGAGTGCGCTCCTGTATCAGAAGCTGGGGCTTGGAATGCTTCCCGTAGACCGGCATTCGTTCTACTGGTTGGTTGCCATGGTCTTGCCAACGGTCTTCTTGATGGCGTCTCATCTGCGAAAGTCGCTCCCCCGCAACTACGTCGAAACGTCAATCTTCCTGGTCTTTCTGGCGGCTGGAAGTCTGATGTATTTCTTTGGTCGTAGTCACGAGAATAACCTTCTTAACATCTCCAGCATTCTTGTGCTACTGATCTTCCTGCTGCTCGACCTGCTTGGGATCAGGACAGGTATCAGTGAACCCGCACATGGCCGAAAAGAGACCTCATCGAGAACGACGGCTCCGTTCATACGTCTACGATCGAACGTTGGTTTTATCCTTGGACTGGCATTACTGACTTCGGCCGTAGTGCACTACTCCGGTACCATCGCTTCACGTGTTGAGAGCCAAGCACAAAACCTCCGTAACGGCCGTTTTCACATGCCGCCAAAGTCTGCGAGTATCGACGTTGATGCTCTTCGAAGACTGGCAGCAGGGTCTTCGGGAATCTACGTGCTTGACTTCAAGAATGACTTCCTGTATTACACGCTCGGCGGGTTCCAGATGCCGGGCTTCTTCAATCCGTGCGGTGCATGGGTCATGAAGGCCGATCTCGCAGCACATATTGATTCCCTGCTTCAGCGGCGAACGACGGTCATTGCTCAAGATCTGATCCAGCAAACGGAGCTGCTCGCAATGACGAAACACAATTTCTCGAAGCTCGACAACGGCCTGTATGCATTCACCAACGAGTCGTCTCAACCGATGCTACCGACACGACCAGCAAGCATGATCGATGTCGTGATACCCAGACCGCTTGGGGATGCCGCCGTGTATCGTACATGTACTCCACCCGACGACACGTTCACAATTGAGTTCATGCTGAAACCGACGTCAAGCGAAACACCCGGTTCCAGAGTGCTTACCATGCTAGGCGGCGGTAAACTTGGCATCGTCATGCAGACGGCGGCCGACAGACCGAATAGCTATCTTCTTGGCATTGGCAATGGATCAGCTTGGAAGGTGCCATTCGTGCTTCATCTACTGCCAGACCAGTGGCACCACGTGGTCCTTGGTTTCAATGCAACGAGAATGCTGGTGAACGTATCCGGAAACGTCGTCTACGAAGGACCCGTTCCTACGTCATTCAAGCAGACACCGATGCAACTTACCATCGGTCGACCACCTGATGTATCTGAGTTCTTTAAAGGCGACATTCGAGATGTTGTTGTCGGAAACTGGTAATGATACAT
>VFFB01000010.1 GCA_018882585.1 Candidatus Kapaibacterium sp. | reverse complement strand
GACCAGTACGGATGCGCACGCCGAGATCGCTCGCAAGGCCATTGCTGCCGGCAGGCACGTGTTTGTCGAGCGACCGATCGCGCGCACACTCGAGGAGACCGTCGAGATCCGCACTGCAGCCCAGGAAGCTGGCGTGCATGTGATGGTCGGGATGAATCACCGTTTCCGTCCGGACCTGGTGCACATGAAGAACGCCGTTGAACGCGGCGACATCGGCAATGTATCGTATGTCAAGGCCGGATGGGTGAAGCAGCGCAGCACCGATGCGAGATGGCTTGCCCAGGCCGACAAATCAGGTGGTGGCGTGCTGGTCGATCTTGGCATCGTTGTGATCGACATGATCCTGCACGTCTTCAATTTTGGACGTGTACGCAGCGTGATGGCATCGACGTATCACCACGATACCAAGAGCGTGGAAGACGTGGCCGTTGCAATGCTGCAGTTCGACAACGGAGCCGTTGCCACGATCGAGGCCAGCTGGTCGCTGGTGCGGTCGGAAGACGTGTTCTACTGCAACGTCTTTGGCACAAAGGGCAGCGCCTTCATCAATCCGTTCAAGCTGGTCACCCGATCGGGAGCCACGACGCAAACCACGACGGTCCCGCAGCAGCAACGCTCGCAGATAGACGTGTACAAGCGCACGTACGAGGCCGAATTGAAGCATTTCGTCAACGCCGTACGGGGCATCGTGCCGATGATCTCGACCGTGGACGAAGCAGTGGAGCGGATGAAGATCGTCGAGGCACTCTATGCAAGTGCCGAGCTCAAGCGCGAGATCGTCATCCCCTGACGCCAGCTGTGGAAAACCAGTCTCATACGTCTGGATAACGCGTGGCTAACGCCGGCCCTGCGCTGGCCAGCGGTTTTGTTATCCTTGCATCATGGCCCAAGCATCTGATCGTCGAAAGCGCCAGCAACCCGCGCAAGTCCTTTCCCTGACCGAACTCGAAGGGCACATCCCTCCGCACTCCACCGAAGCCGAAGTCGCTGTCCTTGGTGCCGTCATGGTAGACCGTGACGCAGCTTCGAAAGCCATGGAAGTGTTGGATTCCGACTGCTTCTACCACGAGAAGCACCAGATCATCTTCAAGGCGATGATCGAGCTGTTCAATCGATCCGTCTCGATCGACCTGATCACGCTGAACAATGAACTCAGTCGTACCGGCGAGCTGGAGCGCGTTGGCGGTATGTATACGCTGACCGACCTGAGCGTTCGGGCCGTGACGTCGGCGAACATCGAGCACCACGCACGGATCGTGCTGGAGCGTTATCTGAAGCGTCAGCTGATCGGCGTAGCCCGCGAGATCATCGGCGACTGCTACGACGATACCACGGATGCTCTTGACGAGGTTGACCGCGCGGAGCAACGCATCTTCGAAGTGGCCGAGCGGCGACTGAAGCGCTCGTACACGGGCATGAAGAAGCTCACACGCGATGCCATCGACAAGATCTTCCATCTGGCTCAAGGCGATAACGACGGAGTGACCGGCGTCCCGACGGGCTTCAACGGACTGGACTCGATGCTGAGCGGTCTGCAGCCGTCGGACCTGATCATCCTTGCCGCACGTCCGTCAATGGGCAAGACGGCGTTCGCGCTGTCGATCGCGCGCGAAGCGTCGCGCCGCGGCAAAGCCGTCGGGATCTTCTCGCTCGAAATGTCGGCGCAGCAGCTGGTGCTTCGTCTTATCTCGGCCGATGCCGAAGTGAACCTGCAGTCGTTGCGCTCGGGACGTCTTACGCAGCGCGAGATGAATGACATCGTAGCCAAGATCGACAAGCTGATGAGTGCGCCGATGTACATCGACGATTCGGCGGCGCTGTCGCCCGTCGAGTTCCGCGCCAAGTGCCGCCGCATGAAGATCGAGCATAAGATCGACCTTGTGATTGTGGACTACTTGCAGTTGATGCATGCGCCCAAGGCCGAAAGCCGCGAGCGCGAGATCTCGGCCATCTCGCACACACTCAAGCAGGTTGCCAAAGAGTTGAACATTCCCGTTCTGGCACTGTCGCAGCTGAACCGTGGACTCGAGGCGCGAGCCGACAAGCGCCCCATGCTGTCTGACCTTCGGGAGTCCGGCTCGATCGAGCAGGATGCCGACGTCGTGATGTTCGTTCACCGACCCGAATACTACAAGATCGAGAAGTTCGAGGACGGCACGTCCACGGAGAATATCGCCGAGATCATCGTCGGAAAACAGCGGAATGGACCCGTCGGCGATACTCGCCTGTTTTACAACAAGGACCTTGCGCGGTTCGCGAACCTCACCTACGTGCACTCGCAGTTCGAGGGGCCGTCGGTTGGCGGATATGTGGATCAGGGGCCGGACGTTCCGTTCTGACAAAGCCGTATATTCCATGCCCGTTGACGGAGTACATTTACTTCAGACGCTTGGAATCACCATGTCGAACATGCCATTACGCTGGCTTGTCCTTGCCGCCACCGCCATCGTATTCGTCGCAGACCTGTCGGCTCAGCTCACGATTGTCAAGCCCAATGGTGGCGAGATCTTTTACATCAATCGTGATCGCATCATCCCGATTGAGTGGACCGGCGTTGATGACACGCTTGCCGTGCAGATCTTCGTTTCGCCCAACGACGGAACATCGTGGACACTTGTCGCCGACAGTGCACGCGGCCTGACCTATCAGTGGGATGCATCGAAGTTTCCGGTTGCATCCGCTTACAGGGTACTGATCCAGCAGGTGCGGCCTCCCGCACCGGCCGACAACGTGACCTATGCCAGGCACTTCACGAATGTTCTTGACGGATCGTGGGCACCGAACGGAACCCGCGTCGTGACGGCCGGGGCCGAACCACATGTGTGGGATGCCGAGACCGGCGCAACGCTCAGCGTGCTGAGTGGTCACGACGATGCCGTCAACACCGTTGACTGGAGCAAGGACTCGCTGCTTATCATCAGTGCGTCCGACGATAACACGGCCCGCCTGTGGGATGCCACGACGTATCAGGCTGTTCGGACGTACACGCATCCCGACGTTGTGCGCGAAGCACGATTTGATGCGACATCGAAGTTCATCGCCACGTATGCGCGTGACGACAGGGCTAGGATCTTTCCTACGGCGTCCGGCGTGGCATCGGCCCAGTTCAGTCATCCGGCAACCGTCAACGACATTTCCTGGTCGGCTTCCGGCGATCGCATCGTGACCGGTTCTGACGATAATCTTGCCACCATCTATAACCGCACCGGAGGCCTTGGCCTGAAGCTGCGTGGCCACGTGCAGGCAGGGGTGCTGCAGGCCGAGTTCTCGCCCGATGGCGCCCTTGTGGCAACGGTTGGTGGTGACGCTACGGTGCGGCTGTTCAACTCGACGAATGGCCGACAGCGAGATTCGCTGAGCGTTGTCGACGAAGGTGTTCGCTGTCTGGATTTTTCGCCGGACGGAACACGTCTTGCCGTTGGCATGAGCGACTCGACCGTGACCGTCTGGGACATCACGGCGCCGGACACCGCAAAACTCATCGTGCGATTCGGCGGACATACCTCGTACCTGGTCGACGTGGAGTGGAACAGCGATGGCACCATGCTGGCCACGGCAAGCAACGATGCCTCGGTACAGATCTTCGACATGGTGGCATTGCGCCAATTCCGCAGGCTGCCGCATCCGGGCCCGCTCAACACCATTGCATGGAGTCCGGACGATACGCGCATCATGACGACGGCCGTAGATGCGGCTCGGATATGGAGAATCAAGTCCATCGTGCTGCAGGCCGACACCTCCGACAATGTATTCTCGATCTCGCCGCCGCCGCCAGCCTTTGCCCGGCTGCGTACCACGGGCGACACCGTGATGATCGGCGATCGACTGCAAAGTGAATTGCGGCTCGAAGCAACGTCCTTCCTTGCGCTGGCCGACATCGATTCCATCGCCGTAAGCCTTCGCTACAACTACACGATGATCGACCTGGAGACGCGCGATCTTGTCGCAGGCGAGGTCGATTCGGCCGACATGCGCACGGTAACGCTCAAGGCCGTCCCGCTGCCCCTTACCGAAGCCATCATTGACGTCCTGACGTTCCGCGCCACGCTGGGCACGGATTCCCTAACCCGCGTCCGCGTCCGGGGTGTACGGCAGATCGGTTCTGGTCCGGGCGTGACGTTCGACACGGCATCGGCCGACATCCTCGTTCGTGGCATCTGTCGCGAAGGCGGAACACCGCGTCTGTTCAATCCCAATGGTCAGCAGCTGTCGATCGCCGTGGCCAGAAGGGGATCCATGATCGATCTTGATGTGGCCCTGGCCGAGGCCATGCCTGCAACGCTGACCGTCGTTGACATGCTCGGACGTGTGGTGTTTGCCGATCAGGCCACGGCTGACGAGCAGCAACGGAAGTCGATGACCCGAAGTATCGATGCGTCGGCGCTTGCAAGCGGCCCGTATATCATCTCCGTGACCTCGGCCACGGAACGTGCAACGATCCTGGTGAGCAAGCAATGAAGGCACTCCGAACACTCCTCGTTGTCTCGCTCGTTGCATCGATGCAATCCTTCGCGCAGGCACCAAGCAAGATCCCAACGACACTCTCCACCGAAGACGTTTGGCTTACAAGCCTTGGCGTTGCTGTCCACGGCAGCTATCAGTCGGACGATGGCTCGTTCCTGCTCCCCGGTGCGCCAACGTGCTGTACGGAGTACACCACGTCGACGGGGTTTGGCATAGCCGCAAGCTTGTTTCTCAAGCAGGAGATCACCAAACATCTGCGCCTGAATCTGCGGGCAACATATCTACCGTATTCGGGATTGTTCACAACATCGGAGAGTCTGCTTCTTTCCGGCCAGATCAACGGTCTGGTGAAGCACGAGCTTCAAACCGCAATGGATATGATTGGGGGCGAGGTACTCCTTGATGCGCGACTCCCCGGTCGTATCCGCGTTCTGGGAGGCTTGTCCTTCGGATCGTTCATGTCGTCGATCTATTCGCAGAAAGAGGTCCTGCTGGAGCCTGCCGTCGGCACCTTCGAAAATGGCAGGCGCGAGCGCGGAGTGCAGACCAACCAGCCCATGCAGGGCCTTGCCGGCTCCGCAATGGGGCTGGTCGCTGGTGTTGGCATGGATATCCCCATGACCATCAATCATTCAGTTGTCGTCACGCCCGAAGTACTGTATACGCTTCCGCTGAGCGACAACCTCGAAGATCAGCCGTGGAAGACCTCGGTAATCCGTGCAGGCGTGTCGCTTGCCTTCAACCTGAACGCACCACCGCCGCCGATACCGATCGAGCGACGTCGCGACACGTTCGTCGATTCGCTTATCGTCGACATCGCTCCCGACAAGCCATATCGTCGCGAAAAAGGCCTGGAGCGCGTCGAAGCCGATACTGCCGTGAGCGAGGATCTGGTGGTGATCACCGAGCGTGCTTACCGCACCGATACGGTGTTCACGCCGCCGTTGCCCAAGATCAAGGCGGCGGTTGCAACGAAGGCCGTACAGGCCGATGGTTCGCTCAAGGGAACGTTCACCATCAACGTTGCCACGCAGTTCGTGACCGAAGCACTGCCGGTGCTTCCGGTGATCTTCTTTGATGCACAGTCGCCTGCCATTGCATCGCGCTACACGCAGGTCACCGATCCGATGCAATACGACGAGATGAAGGTTCGGCCTCGAACGACGGATGTGCATCACGAAGTGATGAACGTGATCGGAAGACGCCTTCGCGACAACGCCGCGATGTCCGTCAGATTGCGTGGCTATGCAGATCCCACCACCGAAGGTGGTAACTGCGAACTTGCCCGCGGCCGCGCCGAATCGGTAAAGAAGTATTTGACCTCCGTGTGGGGCATCGATCCTGGCCGCATCGTGAATGCGACAGCAAACGGATCGTGCGCACCGGAAAAACTCACGCGTCAGCAGTCCGAAGACGGCTACTCCGAGAACCGTCGCGTCGAGATCGAGAGCGACGACCTTGCCTTGCTCGCACCGGTTGCACGTCGTCGTTTCAACGAAGCTCGAGCCATCGATCCGCCAGGTCTGCTCTTCGATCCCGCGGGATCGTCGACGCAATACGTCACCGGCTGGAAGCTTGTCGCTCGCAGCGGCGCCGAAGAGGTCTTCGCGCAGGAGGGACAGGGCGTACCGACGTCGATCACGCAGCCGCTGACCCTTGCCCAGGCAAATCAGATGAAGGACGGATCGACCGTTGCCGTAGACCTGACGATACTTGGCATCCGCGGTGTGACGGCAACAGCCTCGGCCACACTTCCCATCAAGCGGGATACGGCTTCGAACGAATATGAGCGTCTGACGCTGACGCTGTTCGACGTCGCCTCCGACAAGGTGACGCCGATCGCCGAAGAACAGATCAAACGATTCGTCGAAGTGGTGCCTGCCGGATCAACGGTGACCGTGCGCGGATTTGCCGACATGCTTGGCAATGCCGCATTCAACCGCGAGCTTTCGCAACGCCGCGCAAGTGCCGTGTGCGAAGCCATCCAAAAGCACCTGAAGAAGCGCGTGACGTTGAACTGCGACGAGGTTCGCACGGACCGTTTTCCGCCGGGCATCGAGTCGTACGCGACGCCGGAAGAGCGATTCCTGAGCCGTACCGTGCAGATCGAAGTTAAGCGGTCGCGCTGATCGTTAAGGCGGCATACGCCGTCAGCCTTGACGAAGGACCTTGATGGGGCACGACGAAACTCCGTCGTGCTCACACGATCTGTCGCACGGCGTTACGTATACGCGAGGAATGGCCGTGGGGAACTTCGCGCGGAGATTGTCCAGGATGGATCGTTCAAGCTCGTACAGCTGACCCAACGTGTAATCGAACGGCATCACCAGGTCGATTTCGATAAAGATGTCGCGGCCGGATTGTCGCGTATGCACACTGTTGAACGCACACATGTTGCGAACATTCTCGGCAATGATGGCCAGGATCTCATACTGGGCCTGGTCGGGAAGCGTTCGGTCAAGAAGCTGCCGAAATGCTTCGCGTCCATGCTTGAGAGGTACGCGCAGCGCAACAAGCAGTAGGATGATCGAAGCCGCAATATCCAGGATGGCGGCGATGTTGCTACGGTCGATCGTGCGCAGCGCAGCGCTGATGCCGATGCCGGAGAGTACGCCAAGCTCCATCCAGGAATCGGCCCGCCACAGCTCGGCGTCATACCGCAGCATGGGCATGTGAAAGCGGTTGGCATAGCGCTCAAGCAGCCGCGCTGTGTAGCGCATGACAACGAACGACAGCATGGCCCAACCTGCCAGGAAAACGCTGTTGACGTCGACCGGTGGACGCCGTGCAAAGGAGAATGCTTCGCCCAACGTAAAGATGGTAAGCACGATGAGCAGGTTTGCGCTGACCAGAATGGCCAGGCTTTCGTACTTCCCATAGCCGTAGTTGAATGTTACATCGGCCTGACGGCTGCTTCGTTGCACGGCTGCCAAGAACAGGAGCGAGTTGCCGATGTCGATCAGGGCGATATATCCGTTGGTCTGCATGATGAGCGACCGCTGGATCACGCCCAGTGCGATGCTGCCAAGGGCCAGCAGCGTACAGGCAAGCAGCGAGACCGTCGAAGCGAACTCCGGACGTCCCCGGGTAAGTAGTGCACGGACCGTGCGTCGCCAGTTGGCAACGGGAAGCGTCATGCTGATCGCGCGTCGAGTGCTGCACTGAAATATCCGATGGTCCGCCGCAGACCCTCGGTGCGGTCAACCATCGGCGTCCAGCCGAGTTTCGTTCTGGCAATGGTGTTGTCGGGTCGTCGCACCTTCGGATCATCCGCCGGCAATGGCATGAACGAGATCTCGCTGGCCGAGCCTGTGAGGGAAATAATCTCGCGGGCAAGATCAAGCATCGTGATCTCGTTGGCATTGCCAATGTTGACCGGATCGGTGATGTCGCTTCGCAGCAGACGTACGATGCCGTCCACAAGATCCGATACGTAGCATACGCTTCGTGTTTGCGAGCCGTCGCCAAACACCGTCAGCGGCTCGCCCCGCAGTGCCTGACTGATGAAGGCGGGTATGGCCCTGCCATCTTCGATGCGCATCCGCTCGCCGTAGGTGTTAAAGATCCGGACGATGCGTGTGTCGACGTTATGGTAGCGATGGTAGGCCATTGTCATTGCTTCGGCGAAGCGTTTCGCCTCGTCGTAGACTCCGCGAATACCAACAGGGTTTACATTGCCCCAGTACGTCTCGGGCTGGGGGTGAATGAGCGGGTCGCCGTAGACCTCGCTGGTGCTGGCCAGCAGGAACCGTGCACCCTTGGCCTTGGCCAGGCCGAGGGCTTTGTGCGTACCCAGTGATCCAACCTTGAGCGTCTGAATGGGATAGCGCAGGTAGTCGATGGGCGAGGCGGGTGAGGCAAAATGGAGGATCGCATCAAGGTCGCCGTGGACGTACACAAAGTTGGTGACGTCGTACTGCACCAGCTCGAATCGAGGGTGGCCGATCAGGTGATCGACGTTGGCGGGCGAGCCGGTGATGAAGTTGTCCATGCAGATCACCGCATCGCCTTCGGCGATGAAGCGATCGCATAGATGCGACCCAAGAAATCCGGCACCGCCGGTGATGAGGATACGTGCCATGCGGCAAAGTTACCGCATCACGGCATACACATTGGCACGATTGCCACGTTCGTCGATTTGTTCGATGATGATGATGCCGCGGTGAGACTCGATGCGCTGCTTGACAACAACAGGACTGCCCTCGGCGATGGTGCGTCCAAGTACGTCGTATGCCTTCCACGTGTCAAAGGCGGATACAGGGATCTCGTCGAGTGGAACGCTAACCGTACCACCGGTCTTGAACGACCATGTTGGCGACGGCGTGCCATTGCCCAGCGCGTTGATGCCGATAACACGCCAGTAGTACGTCGTCTGCGGCTTGCGCAGCGACGTGACCGAGAATGCTGTGTCGGGGCGCTCGCGCGTGAGCGGTGCGTCGAACGATGGCGTCGTATCAAGTTCGACCGTGTAGCGCTCCGCCCAGGGGTGGCGGCGCCATTGCAGTTTTGGACGTTGCGAGACACCTGTGGCTCCGTCGGAGGGCAGATCCAAGGCGATGGCCGGCGGCAGACCGTACGTGGTAAATCCACGAGCTTGCGTCCACGGGCCCGGCTGCGTGCCATTGACGCCGCGAACTCGCCAGAAGTACCGCGTCTCGCCCACGAGCGAATCGAATGCGTGCAAGGTGTCGCTGATGCCGCTCGCAGATCTATCCACTGTGGCAAACGTACTGTCACGGGATATCTGTGCGTCGTACGTCGTCGGAAATGATCTCAGCGAGCTGTACGTGGCCCTGTGCCACGTCATCACCGGAGCAGTCGAAACACCGGGGCTTCCCGGAAATGGATACAGCGCCATGACGGTATCCGGTTTCGGCAGGCCGACGCTGAACGACCATGTGGGCGTGCTGTAGGTTTTGTCGCCGATCGTGCGCACGACCTGCCAGAAATACGTTGATCCCTGCTCGACGGTGCTGAGCGGAAGGGTCGACGCAGTGCTCGTTACATTCTTGATAAGGTTGGTCAGCGCTGCATCGGTGGCGACGATGACCCTGACCGTATCACCGAACGGCGCGTCCCACTGCAGCGTGACATTGTCGGAAAGTCCGGTCGCTCCGTTCATGGGGGCCCGCAGGTTGGGCACCGAGGCAAGACGCTTGGTGCTGCCTGCTCTGTCGATGACGTATGTGCCGCCTGCGCTGAGCGCCGTAACAACCTGGCGTTCACCATTCGGCCAGCGGATGATCACGCTGTCGATGACCTTTGCTTCGCCTACTCCAACATGCAGATCAGTGCTCATCTGCGCTGCGCGGCCGCCGATGGGGGTTGCTACCGTCCAGCGGTGGAATCGTGTCCCGCCGGCAACGACGGTGACGTAGGCGCCCGAACCGTCGCGAGGCATGGCATTGTCTTTCGTGTTGCGAAGCAACAGCGTGACCGATGCCCCTTTCTTCTCGACGTCGTTGCGATAGAGCTTCACGGATTCTGTACCCGAAGATGCAAGCAGATCAAGGTCTCCGTCGCGATCGTAGTCGATCCGAACACCCGTCCACGGACCGTGATGCGACATGCCGGCGTCCCAGGTGATGTCATTGAATCGTTTGCCGCCTTCATTCAGGTAGAGTCGCGACCGACGGGTAGCGCCGGCACCGAACTGCTCGTACGAGATCTGCCCATGCCACAGGTCCTGGTAGCCGTCATGGTCAAGATCCATGAAACACATGCCGGCATTCATCTCGTAGAATTTTACGCCACCGTTGCCGGCAACACGCGACGTGAACGAAGGATCGCTCTTGCCATCGTTGATCCAGATCAGCGACGGGTTGGAGTATCGCGCGCGCGAATCGGGATGTCCAAGGTTGCCCACGGCAAGATCCTGATCGCCGTCGTTGTCGATGTCGGCCCAATCGCTACCCATGCCATGACCAAAGTATCCGGGCTCTGTTGTGGTATTGCCTTGCACACCCGAGGCTGCAGATATCTCGCGGAAGGTTCCGTCACCCTTGTTCAGGTACAGCCTGTCCGGAGCAAGTCGGTACGTGGCAACAAAGAAATCAGGGCGCCCATCATTGTTGGCATCGGCAACACTTGCGCCCCACGTATCATAAAAGGGGCTACGTTCTCCCAAGGCGATACCGGAGGCAGTCGTCACGTCGACGAACGTGCCGTTGTCGTTGCGCCAGAGCTTGTCCTGGAAGTAGACCTCCTGGCCGTTCTGCTCCGTACGACCGTTGGCAATGAACAGGTCAAGGTCGCCGTCGCCGTCATAGTCGGCAAACAGCGGCGTGACGGTGGGAGCGTCATTTACGATGCCCGAGGCCTTCGTGATGTCTGTGAAGGTCCAGTTGCCATCATTATGCCAAAGTATATCATTGCCAAAACCGGCGGCGACGAAGGCATCAACACGTCCGTCATTGTCGACGTCTGCCCATACCGTGGCTCCGCCGCTGAAGGGCAGCGTCTTACGTGTGAATGTTCCATTGGCGTTGTTGGCGAAGGCCATGCCGGCTCCAACAACGATATCGTCCCATCCATCGTTGTCGATATCGGCAACGGAGCTGATATCGGCCTTGATCGCAGTGCCTGCTGCATCAACAAGGCCGGCGGTCCGGGTGACGTCCACCATGGTCGGTACGGGCTGCTCGGTTGCAAGTCGCGTCACCACCAGACGCACCATGTAGTCGCCGCTGGCGCGATAATAGATGCCGGGGATCTGATAAAAGTTCGGATTGGGTGTTACAGGGTCGTAGAAAAACGACCTGACGGCGGATTGGCCTGCGTCCTGGCCGAACTGTGGGCCGCCCGGGCGGACTAGATGCTGTACGACGATGCGCTCGTAGCCGCCAATGATAACGTTCTGCGACGACACGTCGATGCTCATCCAGCCGGGAGCTGTGACGCTGACGTTGGCCATGGCCAGTGTGTTATAGTCAAAGCAGTACTGTGTGGGCGGAATTGCCCCTTCGGCGGCGTCACCCGTCAGCCGCACAACATCATTGCCGGTACCGCCTGCATAGTAAACCAGGATGCGTTCCACTCTACAGGGTCCGTCGGCTGCGATGATGACCGACTCTTCCCAGTTTTCGCGAGCCGTGTTGATGCTGGTATACGTTCCGTCGTCGTAGCGCAGCGTGTCGACCGACGCAACCGTTGTGCCTGTGGCAATGGCCAGAATGGCAAGGCAGAGAACTAGACGCATGATGATGCTCCGGGGAACGATGTCTTACTGCAACATGACATTGATGGCACGCATGTACTGGCCAATGATGAGTACCCAGCCCACGACCATGCCAACCACAAAGAACACGGGCATGATCATGCCCCAGCCACCGCCGCGCGGCGTCATCATTGTGAACAGCGAAGCCCGCTGTTCAACATCGGACAGTGATACCGACTCCGGAGGTATGCCGTTGGCGTTTGCCTGTTGGATTACGATGGTCAGCCGGCGCTGCTCGCGCATATAGTCCAAGCCCCACAGCGTGAGCAGGACGAAGTAGATGAACGTCTGTCCGGACCGCAGCTGCACGTGTGTATCTAACGGAAGGCAGTAGATGACGATCCAGTAGATGCCGGCCATGGCGAAGGCCAGTCTGAGAAGACGTCCGTATGTCCGGCGCTCGGACACGTAGCGTTCGGCGAGTGAGGGGTGTAGCATGACGCAAGATACGGCCTGCGTCACTTAGGCGTGAGCGACCCCGAAACGAACAACGCCCCGCAAGCGGGGCGTTGGTTACGCGTTCATGGAACAGCCGATCACTCGGCGGCCGGTGCATCCTGGGCCGGAGCCTCGGAAGCGGCAGCCTCGGCGGCGGCAGCAGCCTCGGCGGCGGCAGCAGCGGCGCGTGCTTCGGCTTCGGCGGCCGCAGCGGCGGCGCGTGCCTCGGCTTCGGCAGCGGCAGCGGCGGCAGCAGCAGCGGCTTCAGCGGCCTTGATCTTGGCTTCGGCGCGCTCAACGCGCTTCCGCTTCATGCGATCCCAGCGCGCCTGTGCCGTGGCACGGTGCTGGCTGACGGCGGCATCAACTTCGGCCTCGCTGTGCCCCTTGGCAAGCAGGTTGCGACGAAGCAGGACGCCTTCGCGGCTAAGGATCTGACGCACGATATCGGTAGGCTGAGCACCGACACCAAGCCAGTAAAGAGCGCGGTCTACATCAAGGATGACTGCCTTGGGCGATGTCATCGGATCGATGTATCCCACACGTTCGATCGAAGCGCCGTCACGACGAGCGCGTCCGTCGATCGCAACGATGTCGTAGAAGGGAGCCTTCTTACGACCGCGGCGACGCAAGCGGAGTTTGACCATGGGTAAACCCTTGTGTGAAAAGTGAAGTGGTTAGCGACGCAAACCAGCCTGCTGACCCATCATTTGGGCCATCCGACCGCGCGTCATGTTTTTCATCATCTTCTGCATGTCTTCGAACTGCTTGATCAGGCGGTTGACGTCCTGGATCGACGTGCCGCTGCCGGCAGCGATCCGGCGTCGACGCGAGCCGTTCAGCAGTTTGGGATTCTGACGCTCTTCGCGGGTCATCGACAGGATGATGGCCTCGACGCGGCCGAAGGCCCGCTCGTCGATCTCGACGCCCCTCATGGCCTTATCCATGCCGGGGATCATACCAAGCAGGTCCCGCAACGAGCCCATCTTCTTGATCATCCGCAGCTGGTCAAGGAAGTCTTCGAACGAAAACTGATTCTTGCGAAGTTTCTCTTCAAGACGCTCGGCCTCTTTCTCGTCGATCTGCTGTTGCGCCTTTTCGACAAGGGTGATGATGTCACCCATGCCAAGAATACGCGAAGCGATACGCTCGGGATGGAAGGACTCGAGCTGGTCGATCTTTTCGCCGACGCCAACATACTTGATCGGCTTGCCAAGGACGGCCCGGATGGACAGTGCTGCACCGCCGCGCGTGTCGCCGTCGAGCTTCGTAAGCACGACGCCTGTCAGTTCCAGACGGTCATGGAAGGCCTGGGCCGTGGTCACGGCGTCCTGACCCGTCATGGCATCACAAACGAACAGGATCTCATGCGGCTTGGTGATGGCCTTAAGGTCGGCCACCTCCTGCATCATGTCCTCGTCGATCGTCAGACGTCCGGCCGTATCGATGATCACAACATCACGGCCGAACTTCCGTGCGTACTGCATCGCTTCGTTCGCAATGTCCTGCGGCTTGCCGTCCTCTTTGGAGTAGACGGGCAGCGACATTGACTGGCCCAGCGTCTTCAGCTGGTCCACGGCGGCAGGACGATACACGTCGCAGGCCACGAGCAACGGCTGACGCCCCTTCTTCTTGAGTTGGAATGCCAGCTTGGCGCAGAACGTGGTCTTACCCGATCCCTGCAGGCCGGCCACCATGACAACGGTAGGCGCCTGCGGCGCCAGCTTGAGTTCTTCTTTCGACGAACCCATCAGGGCGACCAGCTCATCATGGATCAACTTGATCATGAGCTGGCCGGGCAGGACGTTGCCCTTGACTTCGAGGCCGAGTGACTTTTCGCGAACGTCGTCGATGAACTTCTTGACGACACCGAAATTCACGTCGGCATCAAGCAATGCACGGCGAACCTCGGAGAGCGCCTCGGCGACGTTCTCTTCGGTGATATTGGCGTGTCCCCGAATGCGCTTCAGCGCGCCTTCGAGCTTTTCCTGGAGTGACTCGAACATAGTAGAACCGCAAACATACGAAAGAGCGCCCGTTTGGGCGCTCTTTCATGGATGGGCAATAATGGGGGGCAGGGGTTACCGCTTCACAAAGCGGGTAGAACCCAGGAAGCGTCCGTCCGGCGTCAGACCACGCACGACGTAGGTGCCGGGGGCAAGCTCCGGCGTAGGGAACGTGACGCTGGGGCGACCGGATCCTTCGGCCTTGATGCTCATCAGTGCTGTGCCGGTGACGTCGAATACGACGAACGTGGCGTGGTCGACCGGAGCTTCGACGCCAACGGTCAGACGATCGTCGGTGGGATTCGGAGCCACCGACCATGCAGAGGCCGGAACCATCGGCTCGTCGACACTTGACGTCGTGTCACCTGGGTCGGTCGTATCCGGCATGACTTCCGGCATCGACGTGTTGACCGTGCCGGAGGCATCGACAAGGACCAGGCGGAAGGCCGGACCATTGGCATTCTTCGACGGATCCATGAAGCCCGAGGCAAGGGCGATGAAGGCCTTCTTGTTGCCACGGAGATCGGCGACGTAGCCTTTGATGCGCTTCTTCGTTACAGGGTCTGCCACCCAGAGCGTATCCTGGGCCGGCTCGACGGCTGCATACTCGGCTGTGGCGTCGCCATATCCCAGGGTGCCTCCGATGGGCGTGCCGTCGGTTTCGACGATGACCGAAGGGGCATCCGTTGCACCATGGGCGATACGGAGCGACGTCTTACCGTCGACAGCCGAGGCTTCCAATGCCCCTTCCAACACCGTGATCGAAGGTGTGATGTTGCGACCGTCGGGATTCTTTGCAAAGGCGGCCGTGTCGGTGATGCCAGACACGATCATGGTGTAGGCGCGGCCGGGACGAAGGGCAGGCACATTGATCGTGCCCGTGATCTCTTTGGCATCCTTGCTTGTTGGAGGTGCGATACCGAACGCAAGCGGCGTTCCGGCAGGCACGTCGGCAAAGGGCGTGGCCTTGCGGAACGAGAAGTTGTCTGCGCGGCGATCGCCGTTCAAGTACAGGTCGATCGTGCCAAGTGCCGGCGCTGCCGCATTGTGAATGATCTGCAAGCGGGCTGTTTGCGAACCTGACAGCAGCGGGAAGCGGGCAACCTGTCCGTCGGCCATCACGGCAATCATGCTAAGCGTGTCCGTGCCACCCTTGTTGTCGCCCGGCGTCTTGAATCCGGAGAGTTGGAACACCGAAACGTTGGTGAGTGCCCCTAGGTCGGCCGAGAAGCTTGCCAGGACCTTGGTCTTTTGTCCAACCTGTGTCAGGTCGAAGGTCACCCGATCGCGGCTAACCTCGACCATGGTCGTCATCTGGTCGCCGTACTTGAAGTTGGTGGCAAGCGGCTTGGCAGTGCCACGGATATACACGTCGCATGCGTCGAAATCCGTGGAGGCATGCACCAGATAGATGCCGCTCTTGGTTGGGTCGGACGTCTCGGAAAGAGCCTTGAAACGGCGAACGGCGGCGGCTGTAGAAACGCCGGACGGATTGGCAACCCAGCCGCTTGACGGATCGGCAAGACCGATGACGGTCATGACATAGGCTTCGCCGTCGACCGGTGTGAACCGCTCCGTGAGCAGTGCCTGTCCGGCATCCGTGCTCGTCCCCGGTGCGAATTGCATCGTGACTTCAAGATCGGCGAACAGGGTGACCACGTTGGAAACGTTGCTGGCCGCCCGGTAGGCAAGGTCTTCGATCTTGTTGGTAATGCCACCTTGGGTGATGTACACGTCGACGACGCTGATCGCAGGGTCGGGTGCGTTGTGAACGACAGTGATGTCGACATTCTGTGCCTGCGCTACCTGCAGTGCAAGCATCATTGCCAAGACGTAAAGGACGGTCCGCATAGTGGTCTCCGAGATGAATCGATGTTGCTTGTCGTTCAGAACGATGAAAAACAGGACAGCGATGTGAAAGTTTCACACTACGCCGGCATAGGTCACGCGGAATGCGTCCGGCAAGTTCGTGAAAGTTTCGTGAACGGGCGCAATTCGTACGGTGCAACCTTGTACACCCGTTGATTCGCATTGGTAGCTACCTTCAAACACGGTTTCGGCATCCTTGGTTTGTACGGGAGACAAGGGGGCAAATCGTGGCGATTGGATAACACCATGGGAATCGATCAGGCCGTGCATTGCCTGTACCGATACGTTTGAGGCCGACAGCGAGCCAAGTCTGACGGTGGCACGGACTGTGATCGTGTTGCCGACGTGAGCAGCATCGGCGCCAAGTACTTCGACGTGCGTGATGGCAACCTCGGGCCAGTGCGCGTCAAGCTGTTGCACAAAATGCTCGGCATCGCGTACGGCCCGGGCTCCGTCGGCAAGTGCGGCCGTACGCTGATGCATGGCTGCCTTGTAGCACATGTTGCTGTAATCATCCACCATCCGGGTGGCGGCAAAGCGCCAGCCGTTGGTGGCGATGCTGCGCTTCATCATGGCCGTCCATCCTATCGGTGTGCCGTCGGCACGACGGTCGTAGTACAGCGGAACGATCTTGTGTTCCAGCAGATCGTACAGTGCGTATGCGTCGGCAGCATCCTGTTCGTCGCCCGCCAGAGCCTCGCCCTGCCCGATAGCAAAGCCATTGGTGCCGTCGTAGGCTTCCGCCCACCAGCCATCCAGGATGCTGCAATGCAGTCCACCATTGACGGCGGCCTTCATGCCACTTGTGCCGGAAGCCTCGTGCGGTCGACGCGGGGTGTTAAGCCAGATGTCGCATCCACGGACAAGGAATCGTGCAATGGACA
This sequence comes from Candidatus Kapaibacterium sp., assembly GCA_018882585.1. Taxonomy (GTDB): domain Bacteria; phylum Bacteroidota; class Ignavibacteria; order Kapaibacteriales; family Kapaibacteriaceae; genus ZLKRG46. Next base: position 22,811 of record VFFB01000010.1, on the reverse strand, counting down.
TGTCGTAGTCTTCGAGGAAGATGATGCGATGCTCGAGTCCATGCTGCCGGATGTAGGAGTGTACCTTCTGGATGAGTTCTTTGCCCTGCAAGTCTCGCGGATGCGCCTTGCCGGCAAGGACGAGCTGCACTGGGCGATCGGTGCTGCCAAGGATCCGGCCCAGACGTTCCATGTCGTGCATGAACAGGTCGGCACGCTTGTATGTTGCAAACCTGCGCGCAAAGCCGATCGTGAGTGCGGCCGGGTCCAGACAGTCCTGGATGTGGGTTGCCTGCGCAGCCGTAAGCGACGCGCTATGCTTCGTCAGCACGTGGGCGCGAGCGGCCGATACCAGCATCTGCCGCCGCTGCTGGTGGATGCTCCACAGCTCGCTGTCGGGAATGGAATCGACACGTTCCCATGAGGCCATTTCATGCGGGCGCGTTCTCCAGTCGGTGCCGATGTGTTGGTCATACAGTTCGCCAAGTTCTTTCGAGACCCACGTGGCGGTGTGAACGCCATTGGTGATGCCCCGGATTGGTACTTCGTCAACCGTGAAGCCGCGCCACGTATCGTGCCACATGGATCGCGCCACTGCCCCGTGCAGTTGACTGACGCCGTTGCGGAACGAAGAACCGCGGAGTCCAAGGACGGTCATCGAAAACCCTGCCTCGTCCAGTTCATGCTGCGCCCCAAGTCGCAGGAATGCCTCCCACGAAATGTCCAGCTGCTCCACGTAGTGCTGCAGATACGTGCGCAGCAGCTCATGTGGAAACACTTCGTTGCCCGCCGGCACGGGCGTGTGCGTGGTGAAAACGGTCGATGTCTGCGTCAGCCGCCATGCCTCGTTGAACGTCAGGTGATGACGGTGCATATACTGGCGGCTGCGCTCGATCAGACAGAAGGCGGCATGGCCCTCGTTGACGTGTACAACCGCAGGGTCGATGCCAAGCGTCTGCAGGGCACGCATTCCGCCGATGCCAAGCACAAGTTCCTGCATCACGCGCGTATCCGTGGTGCCGCCGTACAGACGGTCCGTCACATCACGAAGCACATGGTTCGTGTTTTCGGCAATGTTGGTATCAAGCAGGTACAACGTCACGCGCCCCACGTGCAGCCGCCATACTCGCGCGAAGCATGTGCCAAGCGGCAGGTCGACCGAGACCATCGCAGGGCTTCCGTCGTCGTGCATCACGGGCAGTACCGGCAAGGCGTGAAAATCGACCTCGGCATAGCGCTCATTCTGCCAGCCGTTCTGCGTCAGCTGCTGTCGGAAGTAGCCTTCCTGGTACAGCAGGCCGACGCCGATCAACGGAAGGCCAAGGTCGGATGCGCTCTTCAGGTGGTCGCCGGCAAGGACGCCAAGGCCCCCTGAGTAATTCATGAACGACTCGTGGATGCCGAATTCGGCGCAGAAATAGGCAATGGTCTCCGACGTCGCCGATGTCGCCGGCTCGTCCATGTAGGCACGAAACCGACGATGGATGCCGGCCAGTCGATCAAGGAACGATGTCGACGCTGCAAGCTGGTCAAGGGTGCCTGCCGGCAGCCTATGCAACAGTGCCACAGGGTTGTGATGCACGGCGTCCCAAAGCGTCGAATCGATATGTTCGAACAGGTCGCGTGCCTCGGCATCCCAACACCACCAGTAGTTGTAGGCGATCTCGCGCAGCGGAGTCAGTGCCGACGGCAGGTTGGGACGAACAAGGAAGGTTGTAACAGGTCTCATGCAGGCATTGGGGTCGTAGATTAGGGGGCGATGATGACTTCGAAGATACCACGCATGACGGAACGGCTTGATGCCGTGAACGACGTAGATGCAGCAGTGGCACATGCGGCCCACCTGTTGCGTCAGGGCGGCCTTGTTGCCGTTCCCACCGAGACGGTCTATGGGCTTGCCGCATCGGCGCTCGACTCCCGGGCCGTCGAACGCGTGTTCGAGGCAAAGGGTCGTCCGTCCGACAATCCGCTGATCGTGCACGTGGCCGATATTGACGACGTATCGACGATCGCCCTGCCCGATGCACTGTCGATGAAGATCCTTCGTGCATTCGCCCCGGGCCCGCTCACGGTGGTGCTTCCGCGCATTCCGGGGTTGCCGCAGGTCGTTACGGCCGGGCTTGAGACCGTGGCCGTGCGTGTGCCCGATCATCAGGTGATGCAACAGCTGTTGCGTATCGTCGGCCCCCTGGCGGCGCCATCGGCGAACCGTTCCGGACGTCCGAGCCCGACCACGGCCGACCATGTGCTGGACGACCTTGACGGGCGCATTGATGCCGTGCTTGATGCCGGAGCTTGCAGCCAAGGCATCGAATCAACCGTGATCCGCGTTGATGGTGGTGCCGTGACGCTGTTACGTCCCGGCGCACTGGATGCATCGCTGATCGAGCAACTCGTTGGAGCACCGTTGCGGCGCGCCGCCGACGCCGAAGGCGGCAGCCCCGGCATGCGACATCGCCACTATGCTCCGTCGGCGCCGGTCCTGCTGTGCCATTCGCCGGCCGAGCTGATCAAGGCCATGCGCAGGGCCGATCGGCCGTTTGTGCTGGCCCGACCGGGCGTGGTGCTCGACGTTGATCATCGCCCCCTGACAGCCCATGAACTGTATGCCGAGCTGCGTCTTGCTGACGCGCTCGGAGCCGACAAAATTCTCGTACTTTGTGATGCATCCGTCGTCGAACACGAAGCCCTTTGGAACAGGCTTCGCAAGGCGGCGGATGCGGTATCCGAAGCACAGGGAGATGGTACATGATCGAATCGAGCGTCGACGTTGTGAACCGCGCTGGCCTGCATACGCGGCCGGCCGCCATGCTCGTGAAGATCGCTTCGAAGTTTCAGAGCGAGATCTACCTTGTTCGGGACGGCTTCAGCATCAATGCCAAGAGTATCATCGGCGTGATGACGCTGGCCGCCGAACAAGGTGCACGCCTGGGGCTTACCGTTGTTGGGGCCGACGAGCAGGAGGCAGCCAACGCCATCAAGGACCTGTTCGCCTCGGGATTCGATGAACCTTGAACCGGACGACCTACGATCTGCACTGCACATGGCAAGCTTCAAGGTCAATACTAGCAAGGTGCGGGAATGAATCCCGCCGATGATGTGGCACGGGAGCGTGTTCTGAAAGGCATCCCGGCCTCGCCCGGCATTGCCGTTGGCCGCGCCTTTGTGCTTAGCGTGGAATCACCGACGATCCGGCACGAGCGGATATCGCCCAACGAAGTTGACGCCGAGCTGGCGCGCTTCGCCATCGCCATCGATGTGTCGACCCGTGAGCTGTACAAGGCCGTCGAGATCGCACGGACGGAAAAGGGAACGGTGACGTCGATCATTGAATCCTTCATCCACATCGTGAATGACCCGACGATCACGGCCTCGATCGTCGACCGTATCCGACATGGCTATGCTGCCGAATGGGCAGTCATTGCCGAATACGACACGCACAAGAGCCTGCTGTACGCGGCACGTGATGCCGTCATGCGCGAACGCGCTCAAGACCTTGAACACGTCAAGGAACGCCTGTTGGCTGCCATGCGCAACCGACAGCTGTCGCACGAATCAGCTGCCGGAGCCGCAGTGGTTGCGGGCAGCGTGACGCCGCAGGATATGCTGTTCTTCCGACAGAATCAGACGTTGGGCTTCGTGACCGAGGTCGGGGGCATCAATTCGCATACGTGCATTCTTGCCCGCGACCTTGGTATCCCGGCCGTGATCGGCGTGCGGAATGCAACGACAGTTATTCCTACGGCGGCTCCGATGATCGTTGACGGCTATTCCGGCGTGATCATCGTGTATCCGACCGCCGAGACGCGCGCAGAGTACGAGAGCAAACTGCATCAGGCCGAAGAGTATCGTCAACGCCTTGGTGAACTCCGTGATCAGTCAAGCACCACGGTCGATGGCGTGCACGTCGCACTGCTTGCCAACATCGACACACCCGATGATGTCGACACGGCAATGATGCAGGGATGCGAAGGCATCGGTCTGGTTCGTACCGAAGTCATGCTTGCACAGCATGGCAGGTATCCAAGCATGGAAGAGCAGACGTCCTGGTACACCGACATCGCCGAACGGGCCTTCCCGCAGCCGGTGACGTTTCGTGCCTTCGATGTGGGCAGCGATAAGTTCCGCGAGGGAATACCGCATCACGAGGACAATCCGGCCTTGGGTTTGCGCGGTATCCGCTTCCTGTTGTACCGGCCCGATATCTTCGCACAGCAGATCTTTGCCGTGCTTCGCGCTTCGGCGCACCGCAACGTGCGGTTCATGCTGCCGATGGTGTCGGTGTACGAGGAGCTGCAACAGGCAAAGGAGATCATCGAGGCCTGCCGACAGGCACTGATCGCCGAAGGTGTTGATTTCGATCGTGCCATGCCTGTCGGTGTGATGATCGAAACGCCTGCTGCCGCCTTGCTTGCCGACGTCTTTGCCTCGGAAACGGACTTCCTGAGCATCGGCACCAACGATCTGGCGCAGTATGCGCTTGCGACCGACCGAACGAACGAACTTGTGGCCGATATCTTCGATGCAAGCCATCCTGCCGTGCTTCGCATGATCCGCATGATCGTTGATGCCGCGGATGCACATGGGCGCACCGTAAGCGTCTGCGGCGAGCTGGCCGGACATGCCGCGGCAACCGAGATGCTCGTTGGCCTGGGTATCCGCGAACTGAGCGTCGCACCAAGGCTTGTGCTTGAGGTCAAACAACGCGTCCGCGCAACACAGTATGCCGACGCCCGACAACTTGTCGAGAAGCTCTTGCGCTGCACATCGACGCTCGGCGTTCACGCATTGCTGACGGAAGGACGCTGACGCGATGCGACATCGTCTGGCCGTGCTCCTATGCTGCTTGCTGCCCATGACCGCACACGCGCAACCCTTCATCCGATCCCTGACGATAGAGCGCTTGGACGTCTTCGACCGGCGCCACAGCGACTGGTCGCTTGCCGGACGCGTCATGAACGCCCTGCATGTTGTGACCAAGGAGTACATCATCGAAGATGAACTGCTGTTCGACGAAGGCGACGAGGTTGATGCCGACAGGCTGCTCGAACTCGAGCGCAACCTTCGACGAACAGGCCTGTTCAGTAACGTCGAGGTGCGCAGCACCGTGGTCTCGGCCGACAGTGTCGACGTCACCGTCGTCACCCAGGATCGATTCTCGCTCCGTCCCGCCGTGCTGTTCGGCCTTGGCGGTGGCATCGCGAACGTCGGCGCGAAGGTCGACGAGGTGAATCTCGGCGGTACGGCAACGTATCTGCTCGGCAGCGGTCTATATCGCACCGAGAACGACATCGGCGCCGAAGGCATGATCGCCGCAGGCCAGCGACGGTTGTTCCGTAGCGAATTCGGGATCTATGGTTCGGTGTTGGCCAACAAGTTCAGAACCGATCAGGCACTGCAGGTGTACAAGCCATTTCGGACCATGGCTACGCCATGGGCAATGGCATTGACGGGCGTGAACGCCTTCGGACGAGACTTTCGGTACGATGGCGACACACTGACGTTGCTGCCGTTCACGCAGCGCGTGCTGAAGGGGTGGGGCAGTTATGCCCAGGGCATCAATGAGACGCGACAGTTCCTGACCCTTGCCGTCGACCATAACTCCACGCAACGAAGTATCGCGACATCGCGTCAGGCATACGACAATACCAGCCGAATCCTGGTGGGCTTCTCTTCGATTGCACAGCAGTTCACACGGACGGCCATGCTTGATGGCTTCGAGACCGAGGATGTGCAAACCGGAGGTTGGGGCTCGGCCATCATCGGTCGCGTCTTCATGCCCGACAGTCTTGGTGGCTCGATGTGGTACATCGGCGCCGAAGGCGAACAGTCTGCCTACGTCACCCCAGAGTTCTATGTCTTTGGTAAGGTGGCAGGGGGCTCGGGCATACGCCCTGGCCGGGCGCGATACACAGCAGTCGAGTCCGAGCTGTTGGGCCACTATCGGCTGACACCGTCCTTATTGGTTGCAAGCCGCTTCCGGCAGGAGACGGTATGGAACTGGGATGCCTTCCACCAGCTTGTGCTGGACAACGATGCCGGCTTGCGCGGATACCAGGCTAATAAGCTCACGGGCGATAACCGGATCGTCATGAATACGGAAGTTCGCTGGATGACGGACTGGAGGCTATGGATCCTTGGTTTCTCGGGTGTCGTGTTTCATGATGCCGGCGCAGTCTGGAATCAGGGCGACAACCTGACGTCCGTTCGGCTGCGCCACAGCCTTGGCGGAGGCATCCGCATTCACAATCTGAAAGCCTCGGGCGAAGACACGACGTTTCGCTTTGACGTGGCATACAACATGGATGAACGCCGGTTCACCGGCCTGCTCTTTTCCGTCCGCCAACTATTCAGTGCCTTCGGCTCGCACGCCTTCCGTGCCCCCTCGCCCACAGGCGCCACCATCGACAATCGCTGATCAACGAGGTACCCATGCAACTCACACCGCAAGAACTTGCAAGAACTATCGACCATACACTCCTGAAGCCGGATGGCACTGCTGCACAGATCGAGGCTCTGTGCGCCGAGGCAGTGACCTATGGCTTTGCCAGCGTTTGCGTTCTGCCGTGGCACGTCCGGCGTGCAGCATCGATCGTGCGCGATAGCAGTGTTGCTGTCTGCACCGTTGTGGGCTTCCCGCTGGGCGCAACGTATACCGACGTAAAGATTGCCGAGGCCATGCGCTGCATGGATGACGGAGCTCTTGAGCTGGATATGGTGATAAACATCTCGGCACTCAAGAGCGGCGATGTCGATACCGTTCTGCATGAGATCCGATCGCTTGTCACGTCCGTGCATGACCGCAAGGGTATCGTCAAAGTGATCATCGAAACATGTGTCCTGACAGACGAAGAGAAGCGCCGCATGTGTTCGATCGTGACCCAGGCCGGTGCTGACTTCATCAAGACGTCGACGGGATTCTCGACCGGTGGAGCCACTGTTGCCGACGTTCTGCTCATGCGTGATCATGTCGGGCCGGGCGTCAGCATTAAGGCCTCGGGCGGTATACGCGAGACGAGTACAGCGCTGTCGATGCTGGCTGCCGGTGCCTCTCGGCTTGGCACGAGCTCGGGAGTGGCCATCGTTCGCAATCTCGATCAGTGATCACGCGGAGCGGTACGCCGCTCCAAGGCCGGCACCAGTGCCAGTAGTGCATATCGAGTAAATCTACATCTCGCCTTCTCCGGTTGCAGCACCGAGATTCGCAACCGTTCATGCATGACGTGCGATCCTTCAGTCGCACACGTGACGTGAACGAAGTCACGTTTTGCTTGCTCCCGGGGGGGTCATGTTTCCTCGCATTGCAGCCGCACGTCTTGATGCGGCCAAGGCCATTGCGCTATGTGCATTGGCATCGTTCTTCGTTTCCATCGCACAGGTCCCGCTGCCGGCGCAGGTGCCCCTGCCCTTGATGACGCCGCGGGTTGATACCCTGTGGACGCATCTGGCCTCAGCGCGGGACTTCGTCGAGTACCAGGCTTGCGACCTTGGCGGTGACGAGCCGACGCTGGTGGCTGCCGTCACGGCGAATTCGAGTGTTAGACAACGTGGTCAGAAACTGGTAGTGTACGATATCCGCACGGGCGACTCGTTGCGCAGTCTGGAGACTGGGCATGTGAGCTCGATCAGAGACGTTGTGTTTGCCGGGAACGGCAGATCGCTCGCTACAGCCGAGGCTGGTCGCATCAAGTTGTGGCATTGGCCGGAGATGCGTCTGCGTCGGGAGTTTACGGGCTCGGCCGAAGCACTGCCACACGTCCTGCTGTCGCACGACGGATGCCACCTGTACAGCAACATCGATGGTGTGATGTACGATACGGATCGGGGTGATACGCTGTGGCGGTTTATCACCGTGTTTACGGCGACCAAGGCTCGGCCCATGATGACGCCGGACGAGCGCTTCATCGCCACTGTCAGAACGTCCTACCTGGGTGCACGTGACGTGGGCGTTCTGCTCGACGCTTCGACCGGCATCATCACCGATATCTTTCACGGAGGCAGAGGTCAGGACCAGATCGCCTCGATCGCCGTGTCGGACGATGCCAGATATGTGGCCGTTACACGTCTGCCGGAACTCGGCGTCCCGCCCCGCGGAGGCTCGTGCGTGATCTATGATCGCGATGGTGATTCCGTTGTTCGCGTCATCGAACTCAATGGCGATCCCGACACTGACGGCATGCGCTGCAGATTCCTGCCATCGAATGCGGGTCTACTGCTGTATCGAAACGTCACGGCTGACCATATCGGTGATTATCTGTATCCGGTCAACAACGGTGAACCATATGCGGTGTGGTGGCCATTCTTCGAACAACGATTCACACGCGATTGGTTGCACCAGTTTGGTGTGAACGGTCGTCACGCCTGGGTCGGGACATTTACGTTACCGCGGGCAGGAGTCTCCTTGGCCCTTGACCAGTATGCCTTCATTTGTGTGGATGATGCCGGGATGCTGCATGTGCGCGGACTTGACGATCGGTATGACATGGCCTTCATCGAGATCGACTCGTACGACGGACGTCAGTGCATGCAGACCGAGGCCCAGGTCGTCAATGGTGCATGCACGGCCAACGTGTCTGCACTGCACGGGCCGATGTACATCAGCGTTACCCACGGCGGTCGAGTGGTGCTGCGAACGCCATACATGATTCCGTAACGCCCGGGCAAGAAGTTGCAGCAGAGTTTGGAAAAACGTGTTGCGACACATATATTTGTGTTTCAACACACATAATCACACCACCACACTTCTTGGAGATGAGAATGGCTACATGGACCGTCGATCCGCTGCACAGCGACGTGCAATTCAAGGTGAAGCACCTAATGATCAACACCGTTACCGGCGAATTCACATCGTACAACGTGAACGTCGATGCCGCCGCTGACGACTTCTCCGATGCCAAGATTGCGTTTTCGGCAGACGTCAACTCCATCAATACGAAGAACGAGATGCGCGACGGACACTTGAAGTCGGATGACTTCTTTAACGCCGAGAAGTACCCTGCCATGACGTTCGCATCTACATCGTTCACGAAGAAGGCCGATGGGAATTACTCGCTGCTTGGCGATCTGACCATCCGCGACGTGACCAAGCCTGTGACGCTGAACGTAGAGTATGGCGGCCGTATGACTGACTTCTATGGTAACGAGAAGGCCGGTTTTGAGATCACCGGTACGATCAACCGCAAGGAGTTCGGTCTTGGCTGGAGTGCTGTTACCGAAGCAGGTGGTATTGTTGTCAGCGATGACGTCCGCCTGATGCTGAACGTTCAGCTACAGAAGACGGCCTAATCACCCCCACTCAAGGTTCCTGCGATGTTTCGTCCCATCCGACTCATCACATCGTCGTTGCACACGGGCGTTGGTCCGCTGCGGGTTGCGCAGCCGTTGCCAACACATGCGCTGCGTGATGCTGATCCGTTCCTGCTGCTGCATCATGCAGGACCGCAACAATTCACGTCGGGCGGCGAAGCGCACCGCATCGAGCCGCATCCACATCGAGGTTTCGAGCCGGTCACATTCGTCTACCGGGGGAGCGTGCTGCATCGCGATTCCCTCGGTAATGCCGGTAGCATAAGCGCCGGCGAAGTGCAGTGGATCACCAGCGGCAGCGGTATCCTGCACAGCGAAGGGCCTACGCCTGATCTTATGGAACGCGGCGGAGAGCTGGAGCTCATTCAGCTGTGGGTGAATCTTCCGGCAGCCAAAAAGATGATGCACCCCGTGTACCAGGAGTTGCATCGCGAAGCTATACCGACTGTGTCCATGCTCGACGGCGCGGTTACGTGCAGCGTCGTGGCCGGCACCTACGGTAATGTGACGGGGCCTGCCATCACGCAGACACCAATCACGGCCATCATGGCATCAATGAAGCAAGGGGGCAGTGGACTACTGGAGGCTCCCGCAGAACGACGCAGCCTTCTTTACGTGCTTGGCGGAAGCATCCGCGTGAATAACGAGCATCGCGTCGACCGTCAGCAGCTTGTCGTGTTCGACGACGTCGATGGCGACATCATGATCGAGGTGCTTGAGGATGGCCACCTGTTGTTCCTGGGCGGGGAACCGATCGGCGAACCGATCGCTTCGTACGGTCCCTTCGTCATGAACACCGACGACGAACTGCGTGCAGCCTTCCGTGACTATGCCGGAGGCAAGTTCGGCGTCCTTGACGAGTGATGCATCAGGGAGTATCTCGCAGCACCAGCCCAGGGCTGCGCTCTACGGTGTAGTCGATCTCCCAGTCGCTCTTGAACAGCACAACGGCCCGGTCATTGTCGTCGAAGACGACGGGTGCGGCCGTTGCCGGGCGGGCATCGCCCGTGATCCACCGTGTACGCGTATAGGGCAGTCGCTCAAGCTTGATCGACTCGTTGTATTCGTTTGCCATGCGCCATGCGAAGAGTTCCAGCTGGAGTTCGCCAACAACGGCAACCATTGGTACGGGGCTTCGGTCTGCCTCGGAAAAGATCTGGATGACTCCCTCTTCGCGCAACTGGTCGATGCCCTTGCGGAACGACTTCGAGAACGACCCGGTCGATGGCCAGACCTTGGCAAAGATCTCCGGCGCGAAGCGCGGGAACCGTTCAAGCGTAATGTTGCTGCGTTCGGTGATGGTGTCGCCAACCTGAAACAAACCCGGATTCGTAAGACCGATCACGTCGCCGGGATAGGCTACATCGATGATCTTGCGCTCGCGGCCAAAGATCTCGAAGGGATACGTCAGCTTCGTCTCCTTGCCCGAACGCGGGTGAAACGCCGTCATGCCACGCTCGAATGTTCCCGAGACGATGCGCAGGAAGGAGATCCGGTCACGGTGGGCCTTGTTCATGTTGGCCTGCACTTTGTAGACAAAGCCGGTGAACTCCGCCTCTTCGGGTGGCACAATGCCCCCTGACATCTCGAATGGCTGCGGTGCCGGCGCAAGATCAAGGATCTGTTGCAGGAAATGCTCAATGCCGAAGTTGGTGATGGCCGAGCCCCAATACACCGGCGTGCAAGATTCGTTCAGGTAGGCGTTGCGGTCGAACGTCGGGATGACATGGTCTACGAATTCGAGGTCCTCAAGCAGCCGGTCGTGTTGCGCCGAACCGAGGGCTTCGCGGATTGCCGCACTACGGATATCGCTGACGTCGACCGGGGCCTTGTACTTATTACCGACGGTGCGCTCGAACTGGTGAAACATCCTTGCCTCGCGGTCATAGATGCCTCGGAAGTCTGTACCATCGCCAATAGGCCACGTTCGCGGAATGGCCGTGATGCCAAGCACCTGCTCCACCTCGTCCAGCAACTCCAGTGGGTTGCGTGCCGGGCGGTCGAGCTTGTTCATCAGTGTAACGATCGGTATGCCGCGGTCACGACATACCTTGAACAGCTTGATGGTCTGCTCCTGTACGCCCCGGCCAGCGTCGAGAAGCATGATGGCCGAGTCCACGGCCATCAGCGTCCGGTACGTGTCTTCCGAAAAGTCCTGGTGGCCGGGTGTGTCAAGAATGTTCAGCAGGTAGCCGTCGTACTCGACGCGCATGGCGCTGGACGACACGGAGATACCGCGCTGCTGTTCGATCTCCATCCAGTCCGAGGTTGTCGAACTGTGCTTGCCGCCCGTGACGGCGCCGGCCTTATGGATGGCGCCCGAGTACAGAAGAAGTTTTTCGGTCAGCGTCGTTTTGCCGGCGTCGGGGTGCGAGATGATGGCAACCGTACGCCGACGAGCGATCTCGGCGGTCGTTGATGACATAGGACCACAAACATACGGCGAAGCCGACGGTCGATGGTCGAAGGATTACTTCGGCATGACGGGCGAAGCGATCACGTTCTTGCCCCACAAGGTGAGCACAACGGAAGCTCCGAAGCGCAGTGAGCTAACGCCCCAATCCCTATCCGCGTTCAACGCGGTGAAGTTTGGCGCAAACATCACCTCGGGTACGACACTCAGGTTGTTGCTCAGCCCAACATGGTAGCGAAGTCCGGCAAGAGCGCCGATCTGCATTGATGACAGGTCGGTAAGATCACCCGTTGCATTCTGAAACACCTGTTGGCCGTTCGGGAAGGTATAGGGGATACTCTTGTCCGAAAGTTCGTCGACCTGCTTGTACGTCCCTCCTGACAGGATGCCCACACGAAGACCTGCAACGATTCCAAGACCGCCTAGGCGGTACTCCACGGCCGGCTCAAGGGCGATCATACTGAGCGACGCATCGAACGTATGAAGGAAGGACGTCTCGACGGCCTGATTCCCGATGCGAACCGTCGTCGACTCGGAAGCCTCGAACGCACCTCCAAGGCCCTGCAGGTTTATCCGACCAAGGAACCGCAGCTTCTCGGTAAGGGGCAATGAGACATCCAGGCCGAACACGATGCCGCTTCCGCTGCCCGAGCTGAACTCGGGGCAGCATGACAGGACATTCGGCGCTCCTTTGAAGGCTCCGGAGTGACTTGTCGAGCCGAAGCCACCGTGCAGTCCCAGGCTCAGGATCTCGGAGTTCGACACGACGGGGTCGATGTAGGCTTGCCTGCGCGTGGGAAGTTTCGACGTCTCCTCATCGTCCTGAGCGAATGCAGTCACGGACGTTACGCACAACAGTGCACAGAAGCAGATCAGCAGTCGGTTCATTGGTGACATGGTCGGACTCCTTATCGGGCGATGACAATCATGTTGGAACGCACGATGTCGCCGACACGTGCCGTGAGGAGATAGGTGCCTGCTTCGAGATGCCGCACGTCGATCGTGCCTGCGCCATCACGGTCAAGTGCAATGGTCATGCGGTCGACCACATTTCCGATCAGGTCGTACAGCACGACATCTGACGTTGGTGCCGACGTCTGCATGGAGATCTCGACCACATCATCGGCCGGTTGCGGTCGAACGTTGACGGTTGTACCACGCTTGTACACCAGGTATCGATCGTTGCAGATGTTGTCGATCTCTACGCGGCCATGGCGGACGGTTGTGGTGACCGGCGTTTGTGACGTCCAGTCGAAGGATTCGATCTGCACCGCCGAGAACGACGTGTAGCCAAGCACGGCCGTGAATGTCAGCTGTCCGACCGTACCCACGGTGTCGGCTCCGCGAACACCCGTTACCTCCGTGGTGCAACGTCCCATCATCCCCTCGGTGTAGCAGTCTCGGGTCGAGCCCGTTGCTACCAGAATGTAGGGGTCGTACGAGACAAGAGCTCTCCACGAGCGGGCATCACTGCTGTTGAGGTTCGACGATCCGACGATTCGGATAGGCATCGTAACGCGATCGCCGACGCTGACGCGTTGCGTGTCGAGCGCCACTATTGCCGTTCCGACGGCAGGCGGCTTGGAGCATACGGCCGTGATCGTCGTCGCGGCCGTCAGCGCACAAGGATTCGCCACGGCAGCAATCGTGCCGGAGATGCCCGTGCCTGCGTCGCAGGGGATACGGTAGTCAACCTCGATGGTCGTCCCCGGAAGGATTGACGTGAGAGCTGCCGGCCGTGTGCCTGTGACAATGATTCCGGGCGTATCGGAACCGACAATGGCGCTGAGTGTGTCCGTCCCGCTGTTGCGGAACGTGATCGTACCCGTCGTTCCACCGACGGGCAATGTCCCAAGGTCGACCGCGGGTTGTGCCGGAGCAATGGCAGGCGTGGTGCGGACGCCCGTCACGCGGATCACGCGTCGCGTATCGCATGGCTGCAGGATGACAACGATACTGTCGACCAGAGCGCCGTCCTGCGTGGGCGTCCATGTGACATTGAACGACAGCGGGGTGCCTGCGGCAAGCGTGGCATTCTTGGCAAGGGTCGTCGTAATCCCTGGCCCTGTGACCACGTCGGTAACACTGCCAGTTCCGGATGTGCCGTTGTAGGTGATGCTGCCGGAAGCCGAGGCGCCACCCGGTGCGCAGCTGTTTACCTCGCCGAGTGCTATCGTGGGCGGTGTGTCAAACGAAACGCCTTGTTTCGAGCCTGTCAGGGTAACCGTCAGCTTCAATTCACAAGGCGTGGCCGTGAATTCGACCGGCACGCTGTAAGGTCCAATGGCCGAGGGCCGGATCGTCACGGGGATCACGGCGTCTTTGCCGGGCGCAACAGTCAGCGGTTGCGTGGTCGTGATGACAGCGTCCGCCGGAGCGGTCCACGTGAGCGAGATCGGTGCGTCGCCGGTATTGGTCAACGTGATCGTTGTGTCCATCTCGGTCTCGCAGCCTGAAAGGTCTGGCATGGCGATCGTCGTCGAGAGTGCCCGTACGTCGGTCTTCGAGGCGACCCCCGACAGGTTGACGCGCAACGTGTCGTCGCAGAGTCCCGCCGTGTACGGCAGCTTCAGCTGATCGTTGTACGTTCCGGCAGCCGAGGGTGCGTAGCGGATGATGACGTCAAGGGTCTTCCCGGGGTCGACGGTCGTCTCGGCCGTCGGGGCAACCACACTGTAGGGCGCGCCAACAATACCCGGCTGGACGACCAGCGGATCCGTACCGCCATTGCGAATCTCGACCGTGTCGATCACGTCGATGGTCTCGCATGCGCTGGCAACACCGAACGACACGGTGCCGGGTGCAACCGAGGCTCCAAGCCGCGCCTTGTCGGCCCGGAACGGGATCGTTGCCGTCCACCCGCAAGGCATACCCCGTAGGATGATCGTGCCAGTTACCACGCCCGGTGCCGTTGGTGTGTAGCGTGCCATCAGGTCGGCAGATCCGTTGGCCGGAATCGTCAGGCCTCCGGCGCCAAGGGGTGTAGCATCGCTGATCGTACCCGTTGCCGACGTGATGGTCGTTACCGTAATAGGGTAGGGCATCGGATTGCGCAGGATGAATCCCGCTTCGCCGAAGGACGAGCAGGCATCGATCAGACCGAACTCGACGTTGCCCGAACCGAAGGTCGGCTTTGGATCGAGCACGGCAACAAGGATCGTATCCCGTGAGATACAACCGTTTGCATCGGTCGTAGCGATCTCGTAGTTCGATGTCGTTGCCGGGAATACCTTTGGCGTTGCCGTCGTATCGCCTTGGATGTACTCCTGGCCGGACTCGATGCGGTTCCACTTGTACTTGAACGGCGGTGTGCCGCCCGTGATGGTCACGCTGAGTTCGGTAAGTGTGTCCTTACAGATGGTGATGTCCTTGCCGGCCGAGATGGAGGCAGACACGAAGTACTGCACCTTGAGCGTGTCGCGATAGCGGCAGCCCTTGTCGGTGATGGCCGTCAGAATGTACGACCCCGAGTCGGCCACGGTGATCGTACGCGTGGTCTCGCCGGTGCTCCATTGATACTTGGCGAATCCGATGGGAGCGGCAAGCTGGATGGGCTGGCCGTTGCAAATGTTCGAGGGTCCGGTGATCGAGATCGTCGAATCCGGGCAATCACTGAAGAAGGCGATGACGGCATTGCGGGCAAGGCCGGTCGACAGCAAGTTGGTCGAATCCTGATATGCGTTCTTCGTGGGGAAGTTGTTGCTGGTGGTGATGTTGGCGAAGATCATGTAGGCATCTCCCTCGCACATCACGTCAAAACACTCGTCGCGACCAAGGTCACTGCCGGCAGGCGGAAGACCCGCGGGAATGCCGGGGTCGGACGGCGCGCTCAGATACGACGCATATTGGCGCTGTCCGGTGGGCGAGTAGCGCGCCATGATACCGTCATATGTCCGCGTCTCATCGGTGACGGTCTTCTGGAATGCGTCCGTTGTTGTTGTCCACCCTGTTACGAGTTCACGGAACCCCGTTACCCAGATCCGCCGGGACTGGTCGATAGCCACGCCCTTCAGTTGCATCGAGCCAATGACGCCGTTGGCGGCCACGAGCGTCGACCATGTGCGGGCACCGGTACCGGCATTGAGCTGGGCAATGAAGCCTGCTCGGCCGGCGATGAAGCCGTCGAGACCTGGCGTTACTGGGAAGTTCGTGCTGATTGTCGTTCCTACGACGGTAGGCGTTCCTTGATTATCTACGGCAATGTCAAGGGCCTGATCATCAAGCGATCCACCAAGGTACGTACACCATGTGCGGGCACCGCCGGCCGACGGGAAGCGGGCGATCCAGCCGTCAAAGAAGGAGCCTCCGCCAAACGTACCCAGCGTTGAGGGAATGTTTGTCGAAACGGTCTTGCCACATACAAAGATGTCGCCCGCCGAATTGCAGCGTACTGCCAAGGCATCGTCGTAGGCAGTACCACCAAAGAACGTGAGCCACGACAGCTTTGACCGATCAGGGTTGTTCGGGACGGGAATGAATCGCGCAATGAAGGCATCGTCATTGTTGTCGGGCAACGGAGGCGTGCCAGCCGAGGCCTTGGCATATGGTGTCCCACGCAGACCGTAGATCTCGGGGCTTCGCGTCACGCCAACGATCGTGACGTTCGAACCGGTGATGTCAATGGCATTGGCGATGTCGTTCTCGCGGCCGGACATCGTGAATGCGTCGATCCAAGCCCCCTTGGGATTCAGCTTGACAACAAGGATGTCGAACTTCTTAACCGTGTCTTTCCCGGTGGCATCCTTGCCATCGACGATGAGGTTCGGAGCATCCACATCGCCCACGAAGCCAACGGCCCATACATTGCCCAACGAGTCGCAGGCGACATCTCGGAAGGCGTCCTGCTTGCTCGAGCCGTAGTAGGTGCTCCACAGGTGCTTTCCATCGATGTCGAATTTCGCAATGAATCCATCCCAGTTGCCATTGCCGTTTTTCTTGTTGCGCTGGATGACTCCAACGGTCGTCGGGAGATTCGTAGCAGGCGAAGCACCGGTAATGATGACATTCATGAACTTGTCTTTTGCCAGGCGGACCTCCTCGGCAATGTCGGCATTGCCACTGTAGTAGGTCGTCCAGATCTGTGCAGGGTCGATCACGAGCGTTTTCGAGGGGTCATGCGAGCGAACGTCAAAGCGAAGTACGTTGCCGCTGAGCATAAACCGGACGTCGGCCGGACCAATGTTGCTGCGCCCATCATGGTCGGCACTGCGCCAGCTTACCGGGGCTGCCTCGTTCATCACGCCCATTGGCGTGGCCAGCTCGAAGCCACCGTCGGCCGTAGTGCGCGTGGACGAAGCGCCGTCGAAGGCAATGGCGATGGCCGAGGGATCGGCACCAGGGCGGACGACAAACTCGTACTTCAGTCCTTGCATGCCTGACGTCCATCGGACGTCGATGCCATCCCAAACGTCAACAAAGGTCATGGATGTAAGCTGCTCGGCCGCAACGCCGTTCAGGCCGGGCAGGTAGTATCGACTTGGGCCTCCGGCCGTTGCGCCGTGTATGGTTCGGGCCATGGGGTTACCGCCCAGAAACCTCATATCGCAACGGTACGCCGTCTCGGTATACGGCGCCGTTGGCTCTTCGCGACGCTCGAAGTCGAACGTGCGTGTCACCAGATGCGCTCCCGTCGGATGAAGGTATGACGTGACGTTTCCCTGCCGCGAGAAGGCTCGAACATGGTCGGCAGGCAGTCCGTTGTCGGTGCGCACCTGACCAACGTTCACCTCCAGTGCGGGACGTGGCGCAGCTCGACGCGTACCAGTGCCTGCAAGTGCTGTTGACAGCACTCCGGCAAAGAAGCACAGCATCACCAAGGGTCTCAAAACCTTCATACCATATCCTTTCGGTCAAAATAGTAGCGCATTGTACGAAGTGCTGAGCCGTTCTGCAACTCTGAACATTGCGTATCATTGAGATGAATCCGGAACCATCATGACGCAACTCGAAACCTTATCCAGTGTGCAGGGCCGCGCGCTGCTCCGCGATATCTATCGCGAGCTGCGTTTCGAGCGGCAGCTTAGCGGTGTCGCCACGCTGCGGATCTGCTGGCAGATCTGCACGCGCGAACGCGAGCTGGTTCGGCTGACCAAGCGCGACGTTGTCGTCCTGCACCCCCTTGGCGTGTGGAACGGAACCTCGCTATGGATGCAGGAGATCGTCAACCGATACTTCTACGCCGCCATCAATGCCTTCGTCTACCTTGGAGCGGCGTTGCTGCTTGTTGCCGTAGGCCTGAACCGTACCCGTGTCATCGACAGTCCCATCATTGTTGTTGTGGGAGTCATCCTCGAGGCGGTCCTGCTGATCGCCCTCTTTACGGTCATGTTCTTCACACCTGCCGACGAGCCCGACGAATTGCTGGCAAAGGGTGAAGGGCCGGGGGCAATGACAGACGAACTTTTGCGCGAGCTTGGCGAGATCGGTCGTGATTACGCGGCCATGGCCGTGCAGCTTGAAACGATCGGCAGCGCCTTGCTCGACGTTGTGGAGCGTCAAGACACGTTGATCCGTGCCGTGCGCGAAAGCGTCGATACGGCCGTTTCGGCCGTTGCGCCGAACCCTGGGCTCATGACGTCGATGCAGGAAACAACTGCCGCTCTTGCGTCGCTTAGCCAAAGTGTGTCTTCTCTTGACGAGCGCCTTCGCTCCGTTGAACGGCAAGAGGTCGAACGCCTTGTGCGTGTCGAGCTCGAGCGGATTCTGTCACGAACCATCATCGACAATGCCAACGCGCCCTCCTCGCCGACGTCGCGTTGAGATCTACTTCGTTCTCTACCTGGCGGCACTCGTTCTGCTGATGCCGGATGGCGTTCGTGACAAGGATGCCGTCAGTGCAGATGTGTCGACCGTTCGCATCGACCTTCAGCCTGAGCGGGTTCGGTTGCTCTATGACGTCGTGCGGGATTCCGGTAGTTCGTACATCGTACGGCAGGCCGACACGATGAATGTGATCAGATACTCCGGTAACGTGCGCGATATCCGCCTGCAGGCAGAGATCGAAGACGTCGAGACCGGAGCGCGCACGCAGATCGACGAGGCATCTCCGGCCGATGGCCTGTTCTGGCTGGTACATGACGCAGCGCGCGGAGCTGCCCGGTTCCGGTGGCGTCCTTCGGCGCTCGACCCCACCGATCGAACGTTTCGCGTGCGCCTGACAGCAACGGCCGTCCCTGCCGACGACCCTTTGGGGAGCACGCAGGTGCGCGGCACAACAGAGTTCGTGCTGGCCATGGCCGTCGAGCAGCGGCAGACCGAAACGGTCGTCCGCGTGGAATCACGTGTCGACACGGTAGTGTTGCGCGAACAGGCGCTGAACCAAGGGCAGACCTTCGGTACATTCTGGGTTGCACCCGCCCGCGAACGCATTGTGGACCTGCCAGGCCGACGCTGGACGAATCGCCTGTCCTTTGGCGGTGCCGACGTATCGCGCGATCTGTCGTCATTGCCCAAGGTTACCGCCAGCGGAAGCGACGGTCGCGCCGCGCAGGGCGTTGGCGTTCGTACCGACGATGACGGTGCTTCGATCCTTGTCGAGGGCATTTCGCCAACATCCGGAACGCTTACCGTTGACGTCAGCGCTGTCCGCCGCGATGGTCGTGCGGCACAGACGCGATTCGTGGTCGAATCGACGCCCCTTACCGCCCTCTCAGTCCCGGTTGTGATGTATCCGGGCATCGAATACGTGCTTACAACCCGACTTCCGGACTTGCCGGGAAGTGATGTCCGTGCGGCTGTGCGCGAGGGGCAGATATGGCGTGTGCAACCGACGAATGCCGAGACCGTCCGATTCACGCCTGTTGCCGCGGATACGGGGAAGACGGTCTACCTGGAGCGCTACATTGATCAACAGCGAGTCTCGCAGGACGCGATCCGTATCAGTAGCTTCGATCCGCCCGAGATCGTTGATGTGCGGCCATATGCCGACGGTGGCAAGAAGCTCGTGGTTGTGCGGTTCTTTGGTGGCAAAGAGAACCGTCCGGAGCTGCAGATCCTTGAGGGCAACATCGGCGCCGTACAAAAACTGCATGGCAACCTGGCTCCGGCTTCACCGGGCCAGCGTCCGACGGTGACGTGGACGGAGCAATTCGTCGTTACGCCAAAGGATGCTGCAAAGCCATTTGCGTTTCGCATCGCTGCTCGCGACAAACGCGGAGCCGTGTCCCGGCCATGGGCCGAAGATCGATGACCTAACGACGCGTGGCGCGATATCGCCGAACATTCGCCACGTGACCGGCACCATCCGTTGCAAAGTAGTGCAGCCCTGATCCATCGCCGCGAGCAACAAAGAACATATAGGCATGGTCTTCGGGCTGCAATGCGGCCATCAGCGCATGGATGCCGGGATTACAGATAGGGCCGGGTGGAAGACCCGAGCGCCGATACGTGTTGTACGGCGAGTCGTCGTCCAAGTGCTTGTACAACACGCGTTGACGCGCTCCACGTCCATACTGCACTGTTGGGTCGGCCTCGAGCCGCATGTTGCGGTCAAGGCGGTTTTGATAGACGCCGGCGATACGGGGCATCTCGTCGACATTGGCCGCTTCGGCCTGCACGATACTAGCTAAGCTTATGATCTCGTGTTTCGTTCGCAAACCTTTTGCAAGCAGGCCATCGCAGTGCTGCTGCCATCGCCGCCGGAACTCCGAAGCGAGACGGTCGCCGATGATAGGAACCTCGTCGCGCCAGTAGAACGCATACGTATCGGGCATCAGATAGCCCTCCATGGTCGGGCCGTCAACACCGTAGGAGCGGCATACGCTGTCACGTTCGCACCAATCAACGAACGCCGCAGAATCCGCCTCGATCGTACGGGCAAGGATACCGGCGATCTCGGCATACGTGCGGCCTTCGGGAATCGTGACGCGGATCGTGGGGCGACGATGGCTGCCGAACAGGGCCATCAGCACGTCGAATTGCGTGTCGCCCGCCTTGAATCGATACCATCCACGTTGTACCGTACTGCCGGAGATCCGGGCGATCAACCGGGCCGCCACCGATACCAGTTTTGGAGTCGGAAGGGGGCATTGTGTATCGATGGCGTTGACGGCGGCGACGACGCTGCTGCCACGCCGGATCTGGGCGCTGTCCGAGGTCGACAAATCGATCGAACGCGACAGTTGCAGCCAGACGGTTGCGCCTGTTGCAACGGCTGCCGTAACGGCTGCAAGGAGCAGCACGGACAGAAGGCGGCGCCTACGTTGCTTCATGCGTTGTGCGTAACCGTGTCGACAAAGATGTCGTGGAGGGACGGCTCGGCAACCTCGAAGCGGATGATCGATGTGCGGTCGACCAGTTTGCGCAAGATCGAATCATGCGTTTGCCGATGGTCGAACTGCAGCTCCATGCGTTGCGGACCGCTGTCGACGATGCTCACGCCCTCGATGTCGCTGACCGGCGGCAGCTCGCCGTCGAACGCAACCATCAGGCGGTTCCGGCGATATCGCGCGCGAACTTCGCTGAGGGAACCTTGCAGGACGACCTTGCCGGCATTGATCAGTACGATGTCGTCGCAGAGTCGTTCAACCTGGTCCATCTGATGGGTCGACAGAATGATGGTCATGCCATCTGCCTTCAGCTCTTTGATGACATCAATGAACAGACCTGCATTCACGGGGTCAAGCCCGCTGAAGGGCTCGTCCAGGATGAGCAACTTCGGTTCGTGCATGACCGTGCTGACGAACTGGACCTTCTGCTGCATGCCCTTGGAGAGTTCCTGGATCTTCTTTGGCACAAAGTCCTCGGCGTGCATGCGCCGCAGCCACTGCAGGCCACGCCGCATTGCATCATCGCCCGAAAGTCCCTTCAGCTTGCCGAAGTAGGCCAGCTGGTCAAGAACCTTCAGCTTCTTGTACAGACCTCGTTCCTCGGGCAGGTAGCCGATGTCATTTTGCTGGACGGCTCCCACGGTCACGCCATCAAGCAAGATCGCTCCGCTGTCGGGCACGATGATGTTTGTCATCATGCGTATCAGCGTTGTCTTCCCGGCCCCGTTCGGGCCAAGCAAGCCGAAAATGCATCCTTCGCGGACGTCGAACGACACGTTGTCGTTGGCCAGTTGTGCGCCGAAGCGCTTTGTAACGGATTGCACAGATAGCATGGGTGCAAAACTAGCTCGGAACCGCCTGTATGTCACTGCCAAGACACGGGGATGTCTGTGTTTCGTAAATTTGCGGCACTTTGTTCCGACGTGTCGTGTTCGACGCGGAAGAATTGCACCTACCACACACCATCGGATGACGTCATGAGATCGTTATCGGAGCTCTGGGGATCGACGATTGCACGGAAATGGATCATGGCCGTGACAGGTATCGGTCTTGTGTTGTTCCTGTTCGGCCATCTTGCCGGCAACATGCTGTTGTTCATGGGCCCGGAGGCGATGAACACGTATGCGTACGACCTGAAGCACCTCCTGCACGGTGCAGGCATATGGCTCGCCCGAGGCGGTCTGCTACTCTTCGCCGTACTGCACATCTGGTCTGCCTTTACACTCACCCGTCGGATCCGCGCCTCGCGCCCGCAGGGCTATGCGCGCACGGAACATCGCACGTCGAGCATCGCCTCGCGCTCAATGGCCCTGTCGGGACTGCTGATCCTATCGTACGTGCTTTACCATCTTGCCCACTTCACGTGGGGAGCGGTTCACACGGAATGGTATGATGGAACATATACGCTTGCCAACGGCATCGTCGTCCACGACGTGTACGGCATGGTCGTTGCGTCGTTCCGCCAGCCGCTGATTGCCGTGTTGTACATGCTGGCCATGGTGTTCACGGGCATGCACCTGCATCATGCCATTCAGAGCGCCGTCCAGACGTTGGGCATTAGCCACCCGCGCTACGCGCCGGTGATCAGAAAAGGTGGCAAGGCGCTTGCCATCGCCCTGGCCGTAGGTTTCGGCAGCCTGCCTCTCACGATCCTGCTCGGCCTTGTCGGCGGCACTCACTAAGCACAACATCTGCGGAGATAACAGCACCATGGAACTGCTCTCAAAAGCACCCGGCGGACCGCTTGATAAAAAGTGGGACAGCTACCGGGCAGACCTCAAGCTGGTAAACCCGGCAAACAAACGGAAATTCACGGTCATCGTCGTCGGTACTGGCCTGGCCGGTGC
>VFFB01000188.1 GCA_018882585.1 Candidatus Kapaibacterium sp. | reverse complement strand
TGCTCAAGTTTCGTCTGGACTTCGGATCCTACGTCGTGGGCACCGCCAATTGTGGCATATGCCATCGTTCCGCTTAGCCCCTTCCCATACCTACCATGGGCCGGATATCTCTTCGCTGGCGTTGCCGTAGGAGGTCTGGTGATGCGCACGGAAAACAAGGAACGTCTTGCCAGATGGCTGCTTGCCATTGGTGTGCTACTGCCGACAGGAATCTTCATCCTAAAATGGATGCCCATTGCGTCGCCATATGATGCAACGTGGTGGAAGACATCGCCCGGCATGCACGTATTCCGCATCTGCGGGACGCTTACGCTGCTTGCGTTGCTGATGCTGTTCGAACCACGACTGCGAGAATCTCGTCTTGGTGCTCGTCTGCAGCTGATCGGCAACGAATCACTCTTCATGTATCTCAGCCACCTGACGATCGTGTACGGTGCCGTGGGTGCATCCCTGCGCGATATGCTCGGTATCGCCAACTCCGGCTACCTTACCATAGTCATTGCATGGGTGGTCGTCACTGTTCCGCTGCTCTTTCTGATGCAGTGGTGGCACAACTTCAAACGTGAACGTCCCGAGCGTGCCCGTGACATCCTTGCACTGCAGGTAATCGTGTTCATCACGTACTTCCTGATCGCCCCGCAGTCGCATACGTTCGATTGATGCGTCTGACCAGAAACAAGAACGGGGCCGAAGCCCCGTTCCTGCCGTTGTTCTTACTCAGCGTCAACGCGTCACTGTCACCGGAATGGTGGCTGTGCCGCGGTTACCGCTGATCGTCACATAGTAGATGCCGCTGGCAAGTTCGGATGTCACGAGTCGGAACTCGTAGAAGCCTTTACCCTGCACGTCATTGGCGATGAAGGTTGAATGCATCGCGCCAAGCGCATCCAAGACGCGGATGGTGACCGCATCGTCATTTCGGAGTTCATAACGGATGACCGTTGCATCCGACGTAGGATTGGGATAGGCGCGACCACTTATGCCAACAGCCGCCATGTCGTCTTCTCGGACACTGTTCGGCTTTACGACCTGTGCCTTGTACTCCTTGTTCACAGGATCATACTCGGCCCACGGTAGATCCCAACGACGCATGCCAAAAGCACCCCGGTACGAGACCTTTTCAAAGTAAGGGTCATTGGCCGTGCCTTCGAAGCCGGCACCCTGCATCACAGGAGAGTTGTTCTTGGGCATGGGGTTGAATTCGACTCCGCTGCGGAAAGCACCTTCAAGCTGGGCGGCATCGGGCGAAGACTTGTCGACGATGTTACCAAATGAAGGCTTGGCAAGCCAGGTGTTGTCGATACCGGCCGGAGGAGTACCACCGGCAAGCGTCAACGTTGCCCCCTTCACGCCATACCACGAATTGTTGCGGACTTCGATGGAGTCCGCCAGCGCGGCCTGCATCGTGGGTACCTGTGCGAGTTCGAAACCACGTGGCCAACCTACCAGCACAGAGTTATGGATGTTGGCACGGGCATTACGACGGATCTGGGCTGCTGCTCCAAACCGCGAACTGAATTGGTTGGCACCCGATCCGACAGTCCAGCTGGTGTCTTGGACCGGACCGATGGCGGTGACGTTCGAGAATGTGGCTGTCGTGAATGGCTGGTTATACGTTGCCGTCGCATCGTTGTCGATCTCGAACGCCTGCGAGGTCGAAACGTCAGCCGACGTGCGGAAGCGCTGTACAAGACCGAACTGGATGCGACCGCTGAAACCGTTATCGCAGTCAAAGTCGTCGTCGAGCGTTCCAACGGCAATGAGGTTCTTGCCATTGACCGTACCACCGAACCATTCAAATGCGTCGTCGTTACCGTACGAGACCTGGACGTTTTCGATGATCGTACGACGTCCGACAGCACCCATGGTCAGACCATTGAGCTCGGAGTTTGGCTGCGTGGCTATGCCCGCAAACTCGATGCGCACGTACTTGAGTACACCGCTCGAATCGTTGTCATCCGTGCCACCAAACCAGCCCTTGCCTCCGGCCGTTGCATCCGCCACGCCGCCTTCAAGAGCGGCCTGTCCGGCAGGATGATTTGTACGCGCCTTGCCGCAGATGAGCACGCCACCCCAGTCGCCACGGGCACGTTGCCCCGGCACCGCACGACTTGTGAAGATGATCGGCAGCGAATCCGTACCCTGAGCGACCAGCGTTCCGCCTCGGTTTACAACAAGGGCAGAGTTCGTTCCCGGAAGTCCACCAAGAATGATCGTGCCAGGCTCGATCTCGAGCGAAGCCCCGTCGTTGACGTAGACGTAGCCGTCGAGACAGTAGATCTTGGTGTTGACAAGCTTGATGCGCGAGGTGATCTCGCCCTTCAACGTTGAGTCACAGGCCGCACGAGACG
>VFFB01000093.1 GCA_018882585.1 Candidatus Kapaibacterium sp. | reverse complement strand
GTACCATGGCCCCACAACACTAACTCGGAGTCGTCGATGGAATCGCAAGGTCCAGCAACATTCACAAACATTTCGTTCAACGTAGGCGGCGAGCGCAACGTCGGTTGCGGTTTCTGGCTGGGGCTGACGCTGATCATCGTTGGCATAGGACTGTTGTTGGACGTGCTGGGAATATTGGCGTTCCGTCCGGTCTTCGACGTCTACTGGCCGTCGATCATCATGGTTGGTGCGCTCGTCCAACTGGTCACGCGCCGCCGATTCGCAGGGCCCGTCTTCTTGTTCATTGTTGGTGCGCTGCTGCAGGCAGACAACCTGGGCATGCTGCAAGGGTCATTCTGGTCTGCCATGTGGGCACTCTTGCTGGTCGTCATTGGCTGGTCGATCACATGGGGGATGCGAAAAAAAAAGGCCATTGAGAATGCCTTCAAGACCATGATGCATGGATCGGACAACGCAGACCATACCATCAGCCAGAAGGTATTGTTTGGCGGCTCGGAGATACGCTCCTCCTCGCAGGACTTCAAAGGAGGCGATCTGAGGGCCATCGCCGGCGGCATCGAACTTGACCTTCGCAATGCCGAGATCCGTGAAACGGCAACCATTGATGCCGTGGCCATCATGGGCGGCATTGAGATCCGCGTTCCTCCGCATTGGCGGGTCGTCACCAACGGCTCACCCATCCTTGGCGGGATCGAGAACAAGACCATCGATCACCGCGACGATAACGTCATTGCTCCTACGCTCATCGTCAACGCAACGATCATCATGGGCGGTCTGGAGATCCACACGTGACCATCGATACAACGCGCACACGGTGGCTGCGGTCTCCGGACGATGCCCGTGTCAGCAATGACGGCCCGGTCATCTACTGGATCAATCGTGAGCGTCGTATTGCCGACAATTGGGCACTGCTGCATGCGCAGCACGAGGCCATCGCACGGGGCACGTCGCTGCGCGTGGCGTTCTGTCTTGTTCCGACCTTCCTTGACGCTACCATACGCCAGTATGGCTTCATGCTCCGCGGCATCGAGGCGCTCGCCCGCGACCTTGACGCTCATGGCATTGCCTTTGACATGCTGCTTGGCGCCGCACCCGACGTGCTACCCGCATACTGCGAACGCCATGCCCCCTCCCTCCTTGTTACGGATCTCGAACCCTTGCGGATAAAGGGGCAATGGGTGAACGCCGTGCGCGAGCGCACGGCCGTACCCTTCGTGCAGGTCGATGCACACAACGTTGTGCCGCTCTGGGTTGCAAGCCCGAAGCAGGAATACGGCGCCTACACGCTGCGACCAAAGATCAACCGGCTGCTGCCGACGTATCTCACGGACTTCCCCTCCGTGGTCACGCATCCCATGCGATCGACACCGGAACGTGCCTTCGACCTTGACGCGGCCATGGCCTCGTTGCGCGTGGACATGACCGTAGCCGAGGTCTCGGCGTTTGTTCCGGGTGAAGCTGCTGCGCATACGATGCTGCAGAACTTCCTTGGCAGACTTCGGACATATGCAACCGACCGGAACGATCCCACCAAGCCTGCACAGTCCGACCTGTCGCCCTACTTCCACTACGGTCAGCTTGCGCCACAGCGAGCTGCCCTGGAAGCACGCAACGCCGCCGACGCCGACCCTGCGCTGAGGGAATCCGTCGATGCATTCCTTGAAGAGTTGATCGTTCGACGTGAACTTGCCGACAATTTCACGTACTATAATCCGGATTACGATCGGTTCGAGGGATTTCATCCGTGGGCGCAGACCACGCTGAACAAGCATCGCGCGGACGTCCGTGATCACGTCTACAGCCCCGACCAGTGGGAGAGGGCGCAGACGCATGACGTGCTTTGGAATGCGGCGCAGCGCGAAATGGTAACCACAGGTAAGATGCACGGCTTCATGCGAATGTACTGGGCCAAGAAGTTGCTGGAGTGGACGGCCACGCCCGACGAAGCACTTGCTGTTGGCATCTACCTGAACGACAAGTACGAACTCGACGGTCGCGACCCCAACGGTTACACCGGCGTGGCCTGGAGCATCGGAGGCGTACACGACCGTGCATGGGTGGAACGTCCTGTGTACGGACAGATCCGCTACATGAATGCAAACGGCTGTGCCCGTAAATTCGACGTCAAGGCCTACATTGCCCGTCACACATCACCATCACTTGGATTATGATGACACGCCTGTTCCTGGCTCTCTCTGTGTTGATCGCTACGGTTGGCAGCATGACCGCTCAGCAACCTTTGTCACTCATGCTTGGCCGAAAGATCAAGGAGTTTGATCGGTACAAGTACTCGACCAAGCAGAGCGACCAGCAACAGATGCTCACAAAGCTTCCGTCCGGGCAGGTGCTTGACTCAAGCAGCATACGCATCGTGGACCTGGTTGCCATTGTCGATGTCAAGACGGTGACCGTCGAAGGCGAAGAGCGCGAGAAGGTCCTGGAGATCCGTCAGTTCGACGTTTCCACCGACGGCGTCAGCCATCAGTATCTGCCCAAGGGTACCAAGGTCAACTGCGTGTTCAGCGACTCCGGCTCGGTCTTCACCATCGCAGGCAAGCCGCCGGCAGACAGCGTTGTGATGATCCTGAACGACATCATCCACCGCGAAGGCGGCGAAAAGACGGGCCGCATTCTTGGTACCACAAAGCCCGTGAAGACCGGTGACAAATGGCCAATGAACATTCCGGCGCTGTTGAGCACGATCGACAAGCGCATGGTGCGGCTCGATAAGAAGAACGTCAAGGGAAGCGTTGAACTGCTTGCCGTCGACACGACGGAGGATCGCGGCGTGCTGGCCATTGTGAGTGGCACGGCCAAGGCAACGCGAGTGCGTCCGGCCGGCCTTGACGACCTGCAGCTTGGCGACGTGCACATGAGCATGGCCTTCACGCTGACCGTGCCTATCGATAACCGTCTGCCTCCCGCAGGGTCATCGTCGGTGGTTGCCATGGACATCCCGGCGCGTATGAAGACCCCCGACGGCAGCACCATCCAACTGCAGATCCGATCGATCCGCAAGCAGGAATCGCGGTTCGACCGATGACCGCACCGTCGCTGCGCGGTCGTGGCCTGGCGGCACTCGCCCTGGCCTCCATCCTGTGGAGCACCGGCGGGTTACTCATCAAGTCGCTTCCGCTTACGTCGCTGACGATCGCCGGCGGACGCAGCGCGATCGCAGCCTTGGTGATCCTGGCGTGGATACGTCGCCCCTTTCCCACCTGGTCCGGAGCACAACTCGGCAGCATTGTCAGCTACATGCTGACGGTCGTCCTGTTTGTGATGGCAACGAAACTCACCACGGCGGCAAATGCCATTCTGTTGCAGTATACAGCACCGATCTGGGTGGCGCTGCTGAGTGCGCTGGTAACGCGCGAGCGACTGACGCGCCTTGATGTTGCTGCCGTTGTTGCCGTCGTTGTGGGCATGGGTGTATTCTTCGTCGACCGGGTCGAGGCTGGCAACATGTCCGGGAACTTGCTTGCTGTTGCAAGTGGTATAGCCTTTGCCTGCGTTGCCCTGTTCATGCGCAAACAGCAGGGCGTCAGCAACGTCGAGTCCGTCCTGTTTGGTAACATCCTTACGGCCGTCGTCTGCCTGCCCTTCGCCGAGCCGTTTCCGGCAACTGCCGACACCGTCGTTCGCCTGCTTTTGCTTGGCGTAGTCCAGCTTGGTGTGTCCTACATCCTGTATGCATGGGCGCTCGCCCACGTCACGGCGCTCGAAGCCGTCCTCATTACCATGCTTGAGCCACTACTGAATCCGCTGTGGGTGGTCATCGCTCTTGGCGAGGTTCCGTCCACCAGTGCCAGCATCGGCGGAGCCGTCGTGCTTGGCACCGTCGTGGTTCGTGGCATCATCCTGGCCCGACGTACCGCGGCAGTGCCGTAGATTTGCGCATGACCCGTCCATTCGACCGGCATCGCATTGCCGACATTATCGGCGAATCGATCAAGACCAAGCAGCGTCTTGCAGCCGAGTGTGCCGACGAAATTCGTCGGTGCGGCGAACTGCTGTGCGCAACAGCTGAACGTCGCAGTATCATCATGTTCTGTGGCAACGGAGGCTCGGCGGCCGACAGTCAGCATCTTGCCGCCGAACTCGTCATCCGCCTTCGTGGCAACGTCAACAGAGCCGCCATCCCGGCGCTTGCATTGTCCGTCGACCCGTCCATCATGACGGCCGGCGGCAACGACTTTGGATTCGAGCAGGTATTCGCCCGCGGCGTCGAGGCCTACGGTAGCCCAGGCAGCGCCCTTGTTGCCATCAGCACCAGCGGCACCAGCAGCAACGTCATCCGCGCCGTGGAACAGGCCCGCTCGCAAGGCGTTACCACTATCGGACTTCTTGGAAACAGCGGCGGTGTCCTTCGGGGCATGTGCGACGCCAGCGTCGTCGTACCCAGCACCGTCACGGCCCGCATTCAGGAGTCACACATCCTTATCGGCCACATCTGGTGCGAGATGATCGAAGAGCAGCTCTTCCCGGACCTGTTCTGACGGTTTACTCTTCCGTCACTAGCCCCTGCCTTCGTATATTCGCAGCCCATCGCCGACTTAGCTCAGCTGGTAGAGCAGCTGATTTGTAATCAGCAGGTCGCCGGTTCAAGTCCGGCAGTCGGCTCACTTGGTAAGCCCACGCCGCAGCGTGGGCTTTTTTTTTGTATCGACCCAACGGACATGATACCAACCCTGACTCTCAAACCGCGCGAAGACGAGCGGATCCGTGCAGGTCATCTCTGGGTGTTTCGCGATGAGTTGCGAAACGTGCCCTCAGGTGTGGCCACGGGCGACGTCGTGCGCGTGTGTTCGGCGCAGGGCATTTCGCTCGGTACCGGACTCTACCACTCCACGTCGACCATTGCCGTTCGGCTGGTAGGGGGCGAGGTCGAGGCGTTGGATGCCGACTTCTTTACCGCGCGCCTGCGCGCAGCGGCTGCGCTGCGCGACCGCATGCTGCCCGGCGAAGCGTCGTACCGGCTGGTCTTCGGCGAGTCGGACCTGTTGAGCGGACTCATCATCGACCGGTACAACGACGTATGCGTCGTGCAGATGCTGTCGGCCGGCATGGATCAGCGTCGAGACGCCATCGTCGAAGCCATACGCGCAGTTCTGCCCGGGGTACGCGGCATCATGGAACGCAATACTGCCAAGGTACGCGAGAAGGAAGGCCTGGAGCTTCGCGACGGCGTGCTATGGGGTACCGTGCCGGACCAGCTCGATATCGTCGAGAATGGTCTGACCTATCGCATAGACGTGACCGGCGGACAAAAGACCGGCTACTTTCTTGATCAGCGCATCAACCGTGCTTGGGTTGGCGCTGTAAGCCGCGGCAAACGCGTCCTGGACTGCTTTTGCAATGTCGGAGGATTTGCCATCAATGCAGCGGCTGGTGGAGCCCTGAGCGCCCTGGGAATTGACTCTTCGGCGGCAGCCGTGGAGTCTGCCCGACGCAATGCCGAGTTGAATGGATTGACTAACGCAGACTTCGAGCAGGCCAACGTCTTCGACGTGCTGCGCCGCGAAGCCGACATGGGACGGCAGTGGGACGTCATCATCCTGGACCCGCCAAGCTTCGCAAAATCGCGAAGTGCAGTCCCCCGCGCACACGCCGGCTATGCCGAGCTCAATCGCGCAGCCATGCGCGTTCTGGCGCCGAATGGCATTCTAGTCTCGGCCAGCTGTACGCAACTGGTACCCGAGGCGGCACTCATGGACATCATCTACGCCGAAGCCGCACGAATGCGCCGACGTCTTCGTCTACTGCACCGCGGCGAACAGGCACCCGACCATCCCGTCCTTCTGGCCATGCCGGAAACGCAGTACCTGAAGTTTCTTGCATTTGATGTGATTGACCCCGACGGTCGTGGAAAACTTTCGGCCTGATGCACCGCGATCAATACCCTTCCAACATGTATCGTTGTGTCGGACGGGCCGATGACTGACCGAACCAACAACAACCGAAGCCATGACCGAGTTTGAATGGGACGATGACAACGACGAGCAGACGCCGAAGGATCTCGACGAGACCCTTCGGAAGTACCGCGAGTCGTTCCGATCCGGCACCTGGCAGAATGGCGCACCCTCGCCCGAAGCCCTGGAGATGATCGTCCACTACTGCATTGAATCTCAAAAGTTCGACGATGCGCTGACGTTTGCGGCAATGTGGAAAGATGCTGTTCCCTACTCGTCCGATGCCTGGCATAAGTATGGGATCGCGCTGAGTGGACTACAGCGCTGGGACGAGGCCTTGAAGGCATACGAGCGTGCAACAGAACTTGATCCGGTCGACACCGACCTGATGATCAATCGTGGCATGGCCCTTGAGCAGCTGGGACGTATCGACGAGGCCATGGAGCTTATCGAGCAGGCCCTTCGCCAGGACGCCGATCACCCCGACGCCCTGTTCACCAAGGCCCTCATCCTGCAGCATCACGGCAAGTTCGACGAA
The DNA here is from genome assembly GCA_018882585.1 of Candidatus Kapaibacterium sp. Classification (GTDB taxonomy): domain Bacteria; phylum Bacteroidota; class Ignavibacteria; order Kapaibacteriales; family Kapaibacteriaceae; genus ZLKRG46. The sequence continues at coordinate 3,921 of VFFB01000093.1, read as the reverse complement.
GCGATGCGCATTCTGCGCTATATCGGCAAGAACGAAGTCTTTGCCCGCGACACGCGCTACGAGATCGCCTTTTGTCTGGAGCAGCTCAACCGTGAGGCCGAGGCAATGGTGATCTACAACGAGCTGATAGATCGTGACCCGTACGATAGCAACGCATGGTTCAACCTTGGCGTGCTATACGGTCGCCGCGGATCGCAGCGTCTGGCCGCAGACACGTACGAAATGGCCCTTGCCATCAAGCCCGACTTCACGGCAGCTTGGTACAACCTGGGCAACGCATACGCAACACAAGGCAAACTCGACAAAGCCATCGAAGCATACCGTCAGGGCATTGCCTGCGACCCAGCCGATGTTGCCATGCTGTATAACCTTGCGACGACGCTCGAGGAGCTCGGCGACTTCAAGCAGGCCCTTGAGGTATTCACGGAGACGATCCTTCGTGCACCCGAGAACGCGCAGGCACTGTACGGACGCGGCACCTGCCACGAAGCACTCGAACAGTACGAGTTGGCCATTGCGGACTACGACAAGGCTCTGAGCATCAAGCCCGATGCCGCTGACGTGTGGTACGCAAAAGCCGATGCACTGTTCAACCTGCGCAACGTGAATGATGCGCTGCATTGCTACCACCGTGCACTTGCGCTGGCACCCGACGACGTCGAGTGCTGGCATGACTACGGTGCAACATGTCTGGAGGCAGGCAACGAGACCGAGGCAATGCGGGCATTCGGAGAGTGCATGCGGATCGACCCGGATTGGCCGGACGGCTACATGGCCATGGCCAAGCTGCACTGTCTGCGCCAGGAGTTTGAAGAAGCAGCCACGTATCTGCAGACAGCCTATCGGTTAGACTCCACGCTGGCACGCGAATTCGAGCGTGAATTTGGTCGCGTCGTAGGCCCGTGGGGCATGGAGTTACTCCGATCGCTGTTGCAGCTATAGCACGTTTTTCAGGATTCATTCGTCCCCGCACCACCCAAGAAACGTCAAGTACTTTACCAAGGAATACCATGCCTTACGATCCTATGCTCGTTCAGCCGATGCGCGAGGAACTCACGTCGATCGGCATCAAAGAATTGCGAACTGCAGTCGACGTCGACGCCGCGCTCGCGGCCGGTGGCACCACGCTTGTCGTTGTGAACTCTGTCTGCGGCTGTGCCGCCGGCGGTGCTCGTCCCGGCGTTGCCAAGGCCCTGCAGCACAGCGTTGTGCCGGACCAGATCGTGACGGTGTTTGCCGGACAGGACCTGGAGGCGACGGAGCGTGCGCGCACCTACTTCACGGGCATGCCGCCGTCGAGCCCCTGTTTTGCCCTGTTGCGTGGTGGCAACCTTGTTGCCTTCATGCCCAGGCATCACATCGAAGGGCGGTCGCCGGACATGATTGCCGCAGCGCTCACGAATGCCTTCGACAGCGTCTGCAGCACGTCTGCAGCCTAAGCATCGACCAACGCAAGTAACTGACGTTCAACGGGGCCCTCGGCCCCGTTCGTCGTTTGTGGCCGGTCATCGAGCAGAATGCTGCTCCATCGGTCAAGCAGAGCATCGTACTGCCTGTATGCGGGCAGCATCTGCGCCATCTGGGCGTGAAACTCGGGTCCGTGGTGCAGGTGCAACAGGTGACACAGCTCGTGGACAACAACGCTGCGAATGCATTCGTCGGGCGTCCTGATCAGATCCTGATTCAGCGTCACAATACCGCTTGCCGTGCAACTGCCCCATCGGCGGCGCATGCGGCGCAGCTTGAGATCGCGATAGCGCAGAGCGTGCAGGCCAAGGTCGCGCATATGTTCGCGAATCAGGAGTCGAAAGAACTCATCGGCCTGACGTCGTTGCCACGTCTGCACGTAGCGCCAGCCTGCCTCGTCGGACCCGGCCCTTCGGGCCGGAATCAGCAGGGCCCCTTGGCGCTCGTCAAGCTCAAGAATGGCACTTTGCATGCCGGCAACAGGTTTCCATTGCACGACCCGTCCGCGATGATGAAATTGCCGGGGCTGCGTAAGGGCAGGAACGGCGGCCCGGGCGATTGCAGCATTGGCCAGACGCGTCGTAATCCAATGACGGCGCGAGGCAACGAACGACGTAACGCTTTGCTGCGATGCACGTAGCGGCACGCGAACGATGATGGTACCGTTGGGGTGAACCTCGACGGAGTAACTGCGGCGGCGACTGCGAATGACGTCGTACGCAACGACCGACGGAAGGTCCGTCGGCGTAACGATTTGCTCTGTTTTCTGTTGATCGTGGGTCATGAAGCGGCGGCTGAGCGAATATAGCGACAGCGAACTCTACGCCATGCTGCGGGGCGCCGAGCGTGAGGAGGCGTTTGCCGAATTGTATGCCAGGCTCAGTCCCAACGTCTATGCCTACTGTCTGCGAGTACTGGGTGGGCGCGACCGTGCGAACGACATCTTCCAGGAGACCTTCATGCGCTTTTTCCAGAGCGCTGAACGGCATTCCGGGCTTGAGAACGTCCGCGGATACGCCCTGACGATCTGCCGCAACCTTTGTCTGAACGAGAAGAAGCGCGTTCAGACAGCGGCTGCAGTGGAGTTTGACGACGCGCTGTATAATCCTGGTGTGACGCGCGAGGCCGACCGCAACGAGATGCTGCAGCTGATCCATACGGCGCTTGACCTGTTGCCGCATGACATGCGGGAAGCCTTCGTACTACGCGAGTATGATGGCCTGCCATATCAGGAGATCGCCGACCTGCTGAACATCAAGCTTGACACTGCCAAGGTTCGCGTCTTCCGTGCCAAACAACGGATCCGCGAGATCCTTGAGCCCTACCTGAACGAATTCTCTCGGGAATAATCATGTCAATGAACGATCACATCCTTGAACTGCTGGACGGCGAGCTTGACCCGATGGTCGAGCCCTCGGTTTACGCCGAGTTGGCCTCGAATGCCGATCTGCGCAGCGAGTTCCGTCAGCAGCTTGCCATCCGTACTGCCGTGCAGCAGGACCGAGCAAAGCTGATCCCTCCGGCAGCCCTTACAGGGGCCATCTTTACTGGTCTGGGCTTTGCCACGCCGATCGCCGGGGCGGCCGCCGGCGCAGCCGGCGGCAGTGCCGTCGTGTCGTGGATCACCAAGCTTGGACTTCCCATGCTGACCGCCGCCGCCGCGGCGGGGATGACGTGGGTGGCGACGCAGCAGACGAACGACGCGCGCCTGCCGGCGCGCGAAACACCACCTGCGGTGGCACAGACCGTTGAACCGCCCGCCGCGGCAGACGTACCTGCGGCCGCGGCGCCGACGACAGCACGAAGCACGGACATGCTGCTTGATCGCGCTGCCGACCAAGCCGCCGAAGCTCGGCGCGCCCTTGCTGCCGCCGAACGTGAGAACGATCGACTGCGTGCAGCCCTGGCCGAAGCTGAGCAGCGTATCCCGCCGCAGAACCTTGAATCTCCCGCTCCGATGATGTCAGCCGAAACTCCCACACCGGCTCCCCTCGCATCGGCCTTCACGCTGGTAAACGATGTGCGGATCCTGCGGAGTGCTGATGAGCGACCAATCAACACCGCAACGTACCGCGAATCGGTGTTGCCGTGGCAGCAGTACCCTGCCTTCATGGTGCAGGCACGCGGCATCTCGTCGGCACCGCTCGCAACGGTCTCCGTACCTGCACAGTCATCCTGGCTGAACAATGCGGGATTGTCGCTGCTGTACCAGCTGAGCGACCACCATGGCGTGGGCATTGAGTTTGGCAGCGAGACATTCGCGCAGGTCTTTGAAGGCCTTCGCAACGGGCAGCGCATTCGCTACGAGCAGCAGCCCTCGGCCTCGTGGGCCGGCATCTTCTACCGGTACCAGCACCAGCCACTGGCCGAGGGCTTCCTGCCCTTCGCCCAGGCCTTTGCCGGCGGCAGCCGGTTTGGTCCGATCGGTCGGGCCACCGTCGGCGTGTCATACGC
>VFFB01000092.1 GCA_018882585.1 Candidatus Kapaibacterium sp. | reverse complement strand
CATGGTGGGTGGTGTTGAACGAGGAATCGTGATGGTGTCAAAACGGTAACCGCGCCCTCCCGGTTCCGGCAGAAGCGAACTGTTTGGGCGCGACAAAAATACGGAGAGGGAACGGTGTTCGCGTCGTTCTGTCGGACGAGCCTTGCATATCACACACCGATGGGCGTTGCTACAAGAATTTTCACGAAATTTATTGGAGTTGTTGTCATGAGTGGAGTATCTGCGATGCAGAATCTACGCCACCCCAGAAGCGAGATGCCGGCCGAGGTGGGTTCGCTGCTGGCTGAACTCTCTTGTGGTGATGTCGACAGGCAGCGTATGGCAGCTGCCTTCGTTCGCGTGATGTATAAGGTTCGCGCGGACGCACGTCAGGCTGGCACGACGTTGATCGTTGCTGTCGACGGAAGACTTATGGAACTTGATCCAGATTCACCGCTATTGGCTGACGTATCGGCGCTCATTCCGATTGTGAAAGCCGTTGCCCCCATACCCGAAGAGCTAGAGCCACCCGGATTTGTGTAGGCATCTGCTTATCCCACTCAGGGTAGCGCCACGCGCATCTGCAGGAGCTTGCAACGCTGGAAAGGGGCGAACAATAACGTCGGCACAGTACTCACCAAGCGGGGATGGCTCATCCTGCATGTCAACGAAACTCTGTTTCGAGCATGCGGTCAAGGATAGACCGCAGGCGTTCAAGATCATTTGCGGCGTGGTATACGCGTTCCATGTTGATGGCGTGATACTCGTGTGCGATGAAGTTTCGGAACGCTCTGACAACTCCCCAAGGGTAGTCGTAGCGTTCAAGTAGGTCCGGATCAATAGTCCGTACCGCCTCACCAAGAATCATCAAACAGGAAATCACGGCGTCCTGAGTCTTCGCATCAGCCTCGAAATCAACGCAGCTCATTTCGGATACGTATGTGTCTATGCGGCTGATCGCATCGCGCATGTGTCGTATGCGTTCGATAGACGTCGGTCTACTCATAAATCAGCTTCAGATCGTTCCGGGCCGAGGCTTCTGCGAAGTCTTGTAGCATGCCGCGTTCGACGATGTCGACCTTGATACCAAGGGCCTGCTGTAGTGTTTCCGCGATGGCGAACTGATCGATGTAGCTCACGTGGGAATCGGGCGTGTATTCAACCATCAGGTCAATGTCACTGCCGCGACGTGCGTCACCACGGGCGAACGACCCAAAGAGCCATGCTCGTCGAATGACGGTGATCTGCCGCAGTAAGGCGGCGAGTTGACGTGTCGTCTGCGAGATCGTGTTCTGATCCAAGGGCGTTTGCTCCACGTAGGCCGTTGCTGCGCGTAGCGCCTCGAGTGCTTGCTCTCGATCGCCGGCAGCGGAAAGAATCGTGTCTGTAAGCCATTCCACCCGGAGCGCACGCACCTCAAGGTTGAGCGCGCTCGCCAATTTTGATGCGTCTGCTTCGGTCGGCCTGCGTTCACCACGTTCCCACTTACTGAGCAGACTCAGGTCGACACCACTTGCCTCCGAGACTTCCCGCAGCGATTTTCCAAGCGTCTCGCGCTGCTCTCGCACCGTGGAACCAAACTTGTTGCTATGAAGGGGCATATTGTTTGGACAGATATTGTCCAAACATACACAACGTCGTGCATTGGTAGAAGTGCTATTCGCAATCACGCCGCCTTTTCAAGACGCTGTTTTGCTTCATGCAGATCCCATGCTACCTGCAGATGCATCCAGAATTCCGGGGTTGTTCCTAGCGCTTTGGCAAGGAGGATTGCCGTTTCGGCCGTGATACCGCGCTTGTGGTTGACGATGGTGTTGACGCGCTGGATCGGGATGGCCAGCGTGTTGACGAGGTCTACCTGTGACATGCGCATCGGCACCAGAAACTCCTCAAGCAGAATCTCGCCCGGATGCGTGTGTTGCCTGTTGGATGGTGTAAGCATGGTAGTATCGTTACAATGCGTTTGCTCGTTGCCGTGGTCTAGAAACCCAGTATACAGTGGGAATACACGTATTGCACGGTGTCGTGCAAGCGTGTAATTGGCGATGCACGACGAGAACCGTGGACTGCGAAGAATTTGCCACTCAGGGTAGCGCCACGCGCATCTGCAGGAGTGGCATGGCATTGGCCGACATGGTCGTGCCCGAGCGCAGATCCATGGTAGCCGTAAGTCGTACGCCCGCACCCAAGGCGATCGAGCCGATGCGCGTTACGTCAATGGCTAGGTCCGCCATGGCAATGGGGCCGGCACTGGTTACGCCGACCGAGGCGCTGCCAATGATGGGTCGGTCAAGCAGCCGCAGGTTCATCACTGCCCCCTGCATGCCAATGACTGCAAATGGGACGTGCTGACTAATGGTGGCCATCGTTGGCGTCGAGCCGTTATAGGCAGTTGTTGTCCGTGACAGTTGTTGGCTGCCCACTTCCACAAAGAGCTGCACGGCGGCATCGTGGAAAAGGTTGTATCGCAAGGATAGGAGGGAAGGGGCAATGCCGGCCGACAGGTTGGATGCCCAGGGCACGTCGGTACGATACGCCGAGGAGACTGCCGATGCCGGTGCGAATGGATCGTGGGCTGGACGCTGCAAGAGTGCAGAGGCATTCCGTACTGCTACAGAGTTGATAGCTGGGATGACCTGTGGATTTGCAGCCTCACGGTCATCGCTCTGGATGTTGTCGGAAACAACGGTACCTGCAGAAACCGTCGTGGGTGCTACGCCGTTGCTGCGGCTAGATTGTGTGCCGTTTGGCTTGGGTGTCTGCTGCGTTGGGCTAACCTGCTGACGGACAGCTGTAACAACGGGATCGGGGGACGTTACGCTGATGTTGGTGACACCCAGCATGAGACCCATGACAACACAGATGGTGCCCACGGCAGCGTTGATACCGATGCGAGACGTGTTGACGGACGTCGAACTTGCGCTGACGGCCGAGAGGACGGCATCACGAATGTGCGCAGGAGCCTCGATTGAATAGGCATCGTCAATGATGGCCAAATCGAGGGTTGCTTCCTGTTCAAGGAGCTGTGCAAGCCGCGGGTCGTTCGACACATCGTTGAGGAACGCTGCGCGCTCGACGTCGGTCATGTCGCCTTCCAGATAGCGCTGGGCCAGGATGCGGGCACTCGACATCATGGGCCAACCTCGCGAGCAACGTGGGCCAAGGTTCGACGCAGGATGGCCTTGGCACGCTGAACGCGCATGCGCACGGTGCCGGCCGATTCCGATATCATTGCGGCGATCGCTTCGTATGAAAGGCCGTCGTAATAGCGCAATACAAAGGCGTCGCGGAGCAGCAGCGGAAGGCGCGACACTTCGCGCTCGATGTGTTGTCGGAGATCGGCGCTGAACACGTCGTCGTGCGCGTCACCGATGATGTGCTCGTCGTCGAGCTCTACGGTTAGTTTATGATCACGATGCAGGTTGAGAACGCGTTGCCGGGCAATCATCAGACAGAACGGCAACGGGTCGACGATTGTGTTGCCGCGCACGAGGTGGGCGTGTACGCGGATAAAGGTGTCCTGCGTGATGTCGGCCGCGTCATGCTCACACGACGTCATCCGTAAGGCATACATGTACACGTATCGACCATAGGCGTCGTAGAACGCGCCGAATGCGCCATCTCGCTGCAAGGGGTCATTCAACCGCGCAAGGAGGTCGGCGTTATGGACGATGGTCGAAAGGCTGCTCATGTGCGTTGTGCTACACCCATGACGATGGAGAATGTCACATCGCGATGATCGAGCCTGCTGCCGTGTGACATTTGGAGCGATCAAGGGTGTAGTGCCGAAAGGACAAACATACGAGCACGATGCACTGATGCATGCACATGCTACCGTGCAGCCGCGTTACCCCGACCACCCCTCATCAGGTATCATCGACCGATGTACGCAAGAATTCTCGTCTTGACAGTTCTGCTGTGTTGCATGACCGGCCTGCAGACCGTGGAAACCAAGGCTCAGCTTACTGTTGCGTGGGCAACCTACCTGGGCGGATCCGGAAACGACGAGGCGCGAGACCTTGTGGTTGACCAATTCGACAATGTCTACGTCTGCGGAGTCATGGAAGGGCCCGACGTACCGCCGCCACAGAATGTACCAACGTCATTCGATCAAGGCCCCGGCGGCTTTCTGGCTTCATTCAGTCCCGACGGCAAGCTGCGCTGGCTGCAGTACTTCAGCTGTTGCCGGCCGCACGAACTCGCTCTTACCCCAAAGGGAACACTCCTTATGGCAGGGCAGGGGGCAGAGGCGGTTGGAGTCGACGGCTTCGTTGCGCTGTTCAATACCAATGGTGAGCGAGTGGGACGTGACTACACGTTCGATGGATCCAAGGATGACATCATCACATCCATCGACGTTCAAACCGATCCGACCAACGGAGCTGAGGTTGTCTATGTTGCCGGAATAACCAATTCAGAGCAATTCCCGGTCACGGATAACGCGCCACAGCGGGTGTATCAAGGCGGCGGCCCGGGACCTGAGGGTACGGGCGATGGTTTCGTGGCAATTCTGCGTATCGCACCCGTTGGCAGCCTTCTGCAACTCGTTCCCACTGTGGTGACCTACTTCGGAGGTCCGGGGCTTGACGAGATCCTTACGTTGCGTGTGGGCCAGGAAGACGGGAAGGCAAGCAAGATCTACATCGGCGGCCGCACGCGCTCCAGCAAGCTGCCCGCTCCGGGAATACTTCAGCCGGATAGACTCGGCGGGGCATCTGATGACGATGGCTTCGTTGCCTGTCTGGATGCATCAACATTGGAAGGCAAGTGGATGATGTTTCTCGGTGCCCTCGGCAATCAGGCCGTGCACAGCCTTCAAACAGAGTCCGTCCCAACCGCCAACCCAACGAGCGGCAACCGCATCCGAGTTGCCGGAGTCAACAATGGCAGCAACTTCCCATGGCCTGGGATGCCGGGCGAAGGACCGATTTTCTATCAGGGAGGAACCGCTTTAGGTGGCGATGTCTTCTACCTGGAGATCCAAGAGCGTTTCAACCCTACCCAGAACATCACCGATGCTTTTGTTGCTCGCGTCAGCGGTGTTGCCTCAACCGCTGACGATGTACCCGGCCCGTTCGCTCGGACGCCGGACACGCTTGATCGCATCGTGATGTTCTCCAATGGAATTGTGACGAGCGCCGGACCCTCGACGAATTTCAACGCCTATATCTACTCGTCGGACGACACGCGCTCCTTCGTGCGCGAGTATCGCGGCAATGCCGACGAGTGCATTCTTGATGCACAGCAGGCACGCTTCGGCTTTGGTGGATTCGATGCAGGACCCACGTCGAAGTACTTCTGCGGTAGCACCACCAGCACCGGCCTGCCGGGTACAACGGCGATAGGGCCGATCTTCCAACGCAATCCCGGGGGCGGACGTGACGCCTACATCGTGAAGCTCGGCTGTGGCGTACGCACAACGCGCATTACCGCGTCGGACTCGTTACTGTGTGCCACCGCAGACAGCGCGACGCTGACCGTTCAGCCAAATCCGCAAAGCGTGCAGTGGGATGACGGATCAACATCGGTAACGCGCGTGGTGCGCGGACCGGGCACATACAAGATCGCCTACACCGAGCCCAATGGCTGCCAATTCATCGACTCGATTACTATTCGTTCCGGTAGCCAGCCCAGCGCAGTGCTGATCCCTGCTGATACCGTCACGCTGTGCGACACGTCAAGTGCGCTCATTCGCCTTCGTGGCAGCAACATCGCAACCGTGGAGTGGTCAGGGGGCGAGGTGGTTGACGATACGACCATCCGCGTGCGACAGCCCGGCCGATACGCTGCGCGTCTGGTCTCGGCCGACGGTTGCGTGGTCATTACGGACAGCGTCACCGTCGTTGCAACGTCGTTGCCGCCAGGTGTTGGCGTCGCGCTCACATCACTGGCCGTCGATTCCGTCGGCGCAGGCGATACGCTGGGTCTACTACTGCGCATCGTGCCGCCGCCGGGCAGTGCACTTACGCAACTACCAACGGAATGGTCGGGACGTCTGCGCGTTGATCGTTCCGTGCTGTTGCCGCTTCCGCCGCTCGCGCCCGGCGTTCTCGACGACAGCCTTCGGACGATTCGACTGCAAGGCAGTCGAGCCTCCGGAAGCGATACGCTGGCAATACTGTTCCTGCGCGCTGCACTGGGCGTAGTAGATTCGGTGAGTATCGACGTCGACAGTCTGACGTTGCAGCCGTGCGGAGCACAGCTGCCGCCCGAGTCGATCGTCATCCGCCTTTCGGATATCTGCCGCGAAGGCGGTACGCGTCTTGTTTCGACCAGTGGTGTTCGCCTGCAGGCATCCATTGCATCCAATCCCATTGGTTCTGCCGGTGGTACCGCAACGGCCGTCGGCACCGATGCGTCCAACGCGACGGCCAGCATTATCTCCGTCCTCGGCACGGAACTGTCAATGACAGAGCTGCAGCGCACCGCCGATATGGTGCAGTGGCATGTTCCGTCATGGTTACCGGTCGGACGCTATATCCTTGTCGTTCGGTCGGGTTCGGCTCGTACCGCTGTGCCGTTCGAGGTGATCCGATGAGATCGTTCGCCTTCATCTTGGCCGCAGTGATGTGCGCGACGGCGACGGCGCAGGTGCGTGTCGACGTCGGTGCGTCTGTTGGCTTTCCGGCCGCAACCACGTCGTTCCAAGACCTGCAAGGTTTTGCAACGTGCTGTCCGTCGTTCGACGGCGGTAGTGGCATTGGACCAGGCATCGGCATCGGCCTTGACATTCCTGTCACGCCATCGTTGTTCGGTTCGATACGGCTTGGATTGGCAGACAGGTCGCACGCGCTGCAGACGCAAGAGCTTGTTGATCTTATCGTTGGCAACACCATGGTGACAGGCACCGTCGAGCACACCATGGACCTCACACTTCGCGATGTCTCGCTCGAAGGTCACCTTGGTTACCGTCGAGACCGCTTGTCGCTGCGTGCCGGCGTTGGCTATGGCGTGCGGACGTTCGGTACGCTGCGCGCTGCCGAAGAGATCTCCGATCCCGCCGGAGCTGTCTTTGTTGATTCCCGTTCGGCGCAGCGTAACATACAGGACGGCGTCATGCCGGATGCCATCGCCGGGTCATGGCAGGCGTCGTTGACGGCCGGACTCGACATCCCGATCGGTACGTCAGGGCGATGGAACATCGTTCCCGAGGTCTCGCTTACGACTATCACGTCGAGTCTGACGTCGGCCACGTCCTGGCACATCATCGTACCTGCCATCGGTGTTCGGCTTGCGTATGTCTACGATACTGCGCCGGAGGTACTTCCTCCTGTTGAACCCGAGCCTGCGCCACCCGTGGAATCTGCGCCGATCGTACAGCGAGACACCGCCGTGGTAGAGCAAGCCGTGGCGCCGGCTGTTGTTCAACACGACGTGCGGCTGTCGGCCGATGCGCCGCTGGGAGTGCGCTTCGAAGAGATCGAGGAAGAGCGTCTGTTGCCGTTGCTGCCGTACGTTTTCTTTGAACGCAACGAGGCCTCCATTCCGGAACGGTACCGCCGCAGGCCCGACTCCGAGCGGGTCTCGGTTTCGACGTCGGGCGTTGCCTTCCACCACCGACTACTCTCGGTGATCGCCGAGCGCTTACGGTTGTCGCCACTTGCAGGTATCACCTTGGTCGGAACCACCTCGTCGGACGAAAACGACTCGTCGCTGGCCTTGCGGCGTGCTCGCAACGTCGCCTCCGTCCTTATCGACTCGTTCCGTGTGCGGCCTACGCAGATCCGTGTGCGGTCTCGTGGATTGCCGGCAGAAGCATCCGTAGCCGCAGGCGAAGAAGCACCCCTGGCGGACGAGGAGAACCGCCGTGTGGAGATCGAAAGTGTCGACAAGGCCCTGCTTGACCCGTACCGTGCGACCGACACTGTCACGTCGATGACGCCGTCCGCCGTTGCCATCACTGCCACCACAACCGGTGACGCCAAGCTGCAACAGTGGCGCATGCGTGTGAATGGCGTAACGATCAAGGATGACGAGCAGGCACTGCTTACACCGGTGATTTACAGCCCGACGTCCGACGAGGCGCGGCTGATCGTTGAACGTGGGGCCATGCAGGTAACGGTTGCCGGCAGCGTGCAGATGCAGCGTGTTGAAGACACATTAAACCTGCCCATTCAAGCCGTCCGTCTTGCCGATAAGCGTCGGGAGCGTCGGAACGACAGCATCGTGGAACGCTACGAACTGATCGTCTTCCCATACAACCGGGCAGATCTGACCGAGGCGCACCGTCGAATCGTCAATGGTATACGTCAACACATCAGTGCCGAAGCGCGTATCGACATTGAGGGCTGTTCAGACGTCATCGGGCCGGCGGCCGACAACAAACGGCTGAGCGCAGAACGTGCCCGCGCCGTTGCTTCGGCACTTGGAGGTGCGGCCTCCGTAAAGGGCAGGGGAGAGCCCGACCAGACCACAAGTCAGCGTTTGCCCGAAGAGCGCATGCTGCAGCGTGTAGTGAAGATCACCGTTGTGATACCAACGCAGAAATAGCGTACGTCTCGGCCCACGTCCAATGGTGTTGTTTGACCAACGACTTCACCCCACTACGGCGGGGAGAGAAGGGCAGGGGATGCGTGAACCTTAGTGTCCGCCGTCGCCGTCCCGGTACTTGCAGCAGTCGGGCAGCTCGTCGTAGGCTTCGGTGGTAGCCTTCAGGTTCTCGACGTCGTGTCCGGCGTCGACAACGGCCTTCTTAATGGCTTCGGGCTTGGCCTTGGCGTCGTCGTACTTCACGGTGAGCACCTTTGTGGACTTATCCCAAGCGACATCGGTAACGCCGTCGACAGATTTGGCGGCCTTGGTGATGCGCTTCTTGCAGGATCCGCAGTTGCCTTGGGCCTTGGTGGTAAGTGTCTGCTCGCCAGCCATGGCAATGGTAACGCTAACCATGGCTACAAGCGCAGTGGCAAAAAACGTTCGCATGGAATGACTCCTTTTCCGATGTTGCGGGCATGAAACGTATAGCAACCCTTGGCATTGTGTGGCTGGCCTTTGTGCTTGCTACGGCCGCCATGTCTGCTCAGGACCTTGGCGCAAATTACGGCGTAAACGTCACCACCGGCATCGTCTACGGCACTGCCACACGGTTCGACGGCGGTACCGACACCTTGAAGCTTGATCTGTATACGCCCGTCGGCGACGCGAACACGCAACGCCCCCTGATGATATGGATCCATGGCGGAGGATTTGTGCAGGGTAACCGCACCGAGATGGATGCTGCGTGCCGGGCCTTTACGCGGATTGGATTTGCCTGCGCAACGGTCTCGTACCGGCTGGGATTCTATCCTCCACCGCCACTGTCCAACCCCTTTGCTGCCGACTCGGTCGAAGTGATTCGTGCCGTGTACCGGGCCGTCCAAGATGTGAAGGGGGCAATGCGGTTCCTGGCCGGCAGGGCCGCTACAGACAGTACCGATGTGTCACGCGTGGTACTGGCCGGCGTGAGTGCGGGTGCGATTACGGCCATCCATGTGGCGTTCGCCGACGACGACGAGCGTCCGGAATGCACCCGCTCGGCTCCCGCTCTGTCGTTCCCGGGGCAAGCGCCCATTCAACGCGGTGATATGGGGTCGTTCGACGGTACCCTGCACACGGACAAGCCCCTGCCGCGCATAGCGGCAGTTGTGAACATGCTTGGGGCCATCGATGATACAACGTGGATCGATGCTGACGAGAGCGTGCCGATGTATTCGTATCATCAGACCGGCGACCCCATCGTTGGCTGCAAGAAGGAACGTGGCTTGTACAATTTCCCGCTGAACGTTGGCGGCAACTATCCGTACCTATTCGGCACGTGCCTAATCGAGCAACGAATGCAGAACCTGTTTGGGTCGACACCTGATCGGAAAACATGGATCTACGACGGTGTCAACCATGACCTCCACGATGCGACAGCGATCATCATCGACGGTGCCATCTGGCTTGTCGAACTCCTGAAGAAACCCACAACAGTAGGCGACGAGCCGCAGACACGGCAGTCCATCACGATTGCACCGCAGCCGGCCGACGACGTTGTGCGCATCCGAGCCGACCATCCGTTTGCGTCGCTCATGGTTGTCGACCTGCAAGGCCGAACCCTACGCAGCGTCAACGTAGGCGCCCGCGACCACGCCCTGTCCCTCGAAGGCCTCGCCTCCGGCATGTACATGCTGCGCATTGACGGCACATCGTTGCCTCTGGTGGTGCGGTAGGGCGGCCACGTTGGGCCGCCCCTACTCATCATCGATGCGTACCCACGTGCACCCACGGCTGAGGCCGTGGGCTACTATCGGCCGACGATCGATTGGCGGAACGTTCGTTTGTTCGTGTCAGACCGATACGTCATCGTCATGATGTGATGCGTAGGGGCTCATCATCAATGCGTACACACGTGCACCCACGGCTGAGGCCGTGGGCT
>VFFB01000091.1 GCA_018882585.1 Candidatus Kapaibacterium sp. | reverse complement strand
ATGTATGACCGGGTGCGCGACATGATCATCGACGATAAGAACAACGTCTACATCTGTGGCGAGACGAAGTCCCCGGATATTCCGGTCTCGAGTTCGGCAGCCGGTAAGCAGTACAAGGCCGAGGTTGACGCATTTGTGGTCAAGCTTGATTCGACGCTTACCAAGCTGCTTGTAGGCTGCTATCATGGCGGCAATAAGGATGACATCCCCACGGGACTGGCAGTCGACAAGAACTACAACGTCTACATGTGCGGATACACGACGTCGACCACAGGACTGCCTACCACGACTCCGACGACGGCAGCCCTGACGTGGACCACGTATGACAATCGCAATCGTCCGATCAACAACAGTGTTCCGCTGTCCAATGGTCGTACCAACATGGGCCTTACGGACGGCTTCATCGTCGTGTTCACCGATTACGGTGGTATCAGCCAAGCCCGCTACTACGGTCGCGAGGGCAACGAGCGATTCACATGTGTGACCGTCGACGGCTCCGGCTACATCTACTTGGGCGGATCAACGACGTCGCAGACGTTTGAGGCCACACCGGCCCGCAATAACGCCTGGAATGGTCGTGTGGCCTACGATGCCTCGTTCAACGGTGGAACATCCGATGCCTTCGTGCTGAAGATGGCCAGCAGCCTGTCCTTCTCGCAGACGGACGGCGTCACCTTCTCGACGCTGCTTGGCGGTGACGGTGCCGAAGAGATCCGTGCACTCCAGCTCGACGAGCGCAACCTGATCTATATCATCCTGAACTCGACATCAAAAAATCTGCCGGTCGACGGTGCCGGCACGGCGTACTTCGGACGTCAGGACGTCTATTACGCCAAGCTCGACGCCGTTGGTGGCGCCCTTTCCGGAGGCTCCTATTTTGGAGGGGCCGGCGACGACGACGCTCGTGCCGCAATGTTCGCAAATGGCAGCAATCGCTACTACGTCGCGGGTACGACAACGTCGACCGACCTTGCCTTCACGGGTGATGCCACCAAGCAGGAACGTGATGGCCTAACCGACGGATTCTTTGCCATTCTGAATGCCGGTGCCGTCGAGTTCGTTACGCTTGCCGGTGGTAATGGCGAAGACACCATCGTCGATGTCACCCCCGATCTGCGCAACGACTTCTACTACGTCATGTCCTCGACGTCGAGCGACCTGCCAACGCATGGCACGTCTTTCGCGAATACGCCAACGGGCGAACTCCACGGCTACGCCGCCAAGCATGCCTTCGGCCTTATGGCCATGGTCTCGCCCAAGGGCGGCGAAACCTTCTGCGCCGGCGGAACGCATCCCATCACATGGTCGGCTGCGGGTCTGAATGATACCACGAAGTTCCGCATCCAGTATGCTCCCGTAGGGTCGACGACCTGGACGGATATCAACAAGGCCGCAACCGGACGCAACTACTCGTGGAAGGTGCCTGCCTCGCTGGCCCTTGGACAGTACAACATCCGCATCACAACCATCAACGGACACGAGAGCATCGTCAACACGCCGATCTTCGTCTCCACCAAGCCGTCCATCACGCAACAGCCCAAGAATGCCAGCGGCTGCATTGGGGGCAGTGTTACACTCGCCGTGAAGGCTGATGGCGTAAACCTGACTTATCAGTGGCGCAAAGGCTCGCAGCCGATCACCGATGCAACGTCGGCAGATCTTACACTGAGCAACCTTACGGCAGACAACGCCGGCTCGTACGACTGTATCGTGACCGGCGGATGCAATCCCGCTGCAACGTCGACGGCTGCTACCGTCGTGGTAACGCCGGGTGCCTCCATCACGCAGCAGCCTGCGTCGGTAACCATCGAAGAGAAGCAGCCCTTTGTACTGAAGGTGGTTGCAACCGGCACGGGCGTCACCTATCAGTGGAAGAAGGACGGCAATGCCATCAACGGTGCAACGAAAGCCGAGTACAGCGTTGCCAGCGCCACCAAGGATGATGCCGGTGACTATGCCTGCGACGTGCTGAGCCAGTGCGGTGCGATCACAACCGAGACAGCCACGGTGAAGGTCAACGAGATTACAAGCGTCGATGACGATGTCACGGCCACCTCCACAACGGCTTCCGTGATCGGTCCGAATCCTGCGGCCGACGTTGTTGCCATCCGTCTGGATCTTGCGGAGGCTGCATCGGTCAACGCACGCATCATCGACATGCAGGGTCAAACAGTCATCCGCCAGCACGTTGGCACCTTCGGCCACGGCACGCACCGTCTGCAGTTGGCCGTGCGCGACTGCGCGTCTGGCACCTACGTGCTCGAACTGAGTGCAGGCGCCACAACGCTGCGTATGCCGCTCGCCGTACAGCGATAACATACCAAGCCCGAACGCTCATCGCCCCCTTCCGTCGGTTGTGATGGAAGGGGGCGTTTTGTTACGTAGGCCAACGATCGCGTCGCCCCATAAACAACAATGCCCCGGACATCGATGCGATGCCGGGGCATGTGTGTGTTGGTTCGATGATCGATTATCGCTGCTTTACGCGACCGCTTTTGACAAGCTGATCGCAGGCATTCACGATAATGGTTGCACCCGAAACAGCGTCGGCCTGGGCCGTGGCTTCGGTGCTGATACCTGCCGTACCCGTAAGGTAGCTGAGCGTGCTGGATCCGTTTGCCAGTTTTTCTTGGACGTTGATCACCAGCGAGAACAGGTAACGCTTTTCCTTGACGTCGTAGGCACCGGACAGGATGACGACGGCGTCGCCGTCCTTGGCAGCCTTCATGGCGTCGGCCACGCTGGGATGTACCTTCAGACCATCGGCGAAGCGTGCCTTGAGCGGAGTGTAGAACGGATTGTACCAGTTGCCGTAGTTCTTAGGCGTGTTGTCGACAAGATGGACATAGACCATCGTTGACTGCTTCGGAGCTGCCGTGGCCTTCTTCTTATCGCCCTTTGTCTGCGCCAAGGCGCTGTTGTGGCCGATGGCCAGCAGTCCGACGACGGCAACAAGGGCAATCGTGCTGCGGAGGTAGTGCATGTACGGGATCGGTAGTTGTTGGGATGAACGTTGGATGCGGAACAAAGCTACGACAATACCCGGGTGATGACATACGTAGTGCTTTGCTTCAACTGCCGTGGTTGGGCACACGGTGGCGTCTTGGCCAGAGCGATGACTACCCTATCGCAAGCGTTCACGAATCATGTTCATTCGTGGGCATCGTTTGAACTTCGGAACAGCTGGGCTGCCTCGGATCGCTTGTGGACCTTCAGTTTTTGATAGACAGCCTTGACGTGCGTTCGCACCGTATCGATGCCGATCCCCAGCTGGATGCTGATCTCCTTGTACAGCTTCCGGTCGCTCAACCCTTTCAAAACGTCATACTCTCGCTGCGTCAGCAACCGGAGTCTGGATGGGTGCGGCATGTCGGCCACCAGATCTACCAACGCACGCATGGCGCGGTCGGCCAGGGGCGTATCACCGCCATCTACCTTCTGGATCGCCTCCATCAGCTCCGGCAGTGGCGTGGTCTTCAGCAGGTAGCCGCGGGCCCCCGCCATGATGGCCTGCCGAATCCGATCGTCGTCATCATACATGGTCAACACAAGCATCTTCCCGTGGATCTTGCGGCGGCGCAGCCGCGTGATGGCTTCGATGCCCGTCATGCCCGGCAGGATGAGATCGATCAGGAAGACGTCGATCGAATTCAGGCGCGGTCGTGCAAACAGCTCCTCGGCAGTAGGAACATCCAGTTTGCACGCGAAGCGACCATCCGCGTCGATAGCCTGTACGAGAGCCTCGCGAATCACAGCATCATCCTCGATGACGGCAACGGATATCGGTTTCCGCTTCTTCATGATGCCTCCTCATCATTCGAAGGGGGCTGTGCATTTCCTTCAGCGTTGTCGGCTCGCACGGGTATCACCAAAAGGATCTTCGTCCCCTGGCCGGGTCTGGAGCCGATACCTGCCGTACCACCGATGTCCGCCATACGGGCACGAATGTGTGCCAGCCCGCCCGCTGATTCAGTGCGCGACGACTCGAATCCCACGCCATCATCGCAGATGCGGACGTTGAGATACCCTTCGATGCACGAGACCGTGAAGAATACCGTTTGGGCTCCGCTGTGGCGAATGATGTTCATCGCAATCTCCTTGATGCACATCAATACGTTCCAGCGTACATCGGTACTTAGCCGAAGGTCCGAGCATCCATCGTATGCATACACAAACTCGATACCGTGGTCTTCAAGCAGTTCGCCGATTTTTTGGCGGACGTAGGCCATGAGGCCCGACGCAGAATCATCGTCGGACTTCATCACCCAGACGATCGACCGTACATTATCGATGACCTCCCTGGCTGTCTCGGCGATGGTCGCAGCGGCGTCCTGCGCTTCGCGCTGCGCGGCAACGGCGTCGGACAGCACCACAATGCGGGCCAGCCCGGCGTTGACGTCGTCATGCAGGTCACGCGCGATCCGGCGTCGCTCCGCCAGCCTGATCCTCTCGTCCTTCAACAAACGCTGTTCACGATAGTGTCGCAGCGTCTTGGCCACTCCCCAACTCGAAAGCAGCATAGCAACACCAAACATTGCATACGTCGACAGCGTGGACAACGGTGACTGCTCCACGTCCAGCTGCACATGTACTTCCTTGCCCCATGCCATTCCCGGATATCGTGCCTGCAGACGTATGGTATGCGTCCCCGAACCAAGATTTGACAGGCGCAATCGATGATCGCTCACGGTCATCCAATTGCCGCCGTATGGCTCAACCATCGCTCGATACTCTACGTCGTGCCTATGCACTGCGTCACCATGCAACGCCTCGGTTTGGATATGCAGATCAACGAACGGAACGTCATGCGTCAGCTTGTAGTGAACCACAGCATGCACCGTATCGGGCAGCTTGGCTTGACCGCCATGTCCGGCTACGTGAACAACCGGTATCGGTGGCGGTACACTGCTGTCAGCATTCGATGCGCTTACGCGGCAAAACGAAACCGTAAGCAGTATCCCTATGGTGAAAAGTGAACGTCGCATACATCCTTGGTGGTGCTGAAAGCAAAGTACGATACGGCTCTTCACCATACAGGGTGCATCACATGTTTCTCACATCATTTTTATCGTTTACAACAAGCGTCATGTAGCGTCGCGTGTCTATCTCTCTCGATAGGGCGCAACCTACTGACGAACAGCGCTTGTCGCAAATAATGGGCCTGTGGTGAAGCCCAAACATCGCCGCTGACCAGCGGGAGTTTACTTCCAGTTTTATTGGTTTTGTGACAATCAGGAAGAAATGCCGTAATGGGCGGGGCATGGCAGAACGGCTACGCCGACGGTTCAGCCGTTTCGGGCGACCACGGTCGATCCGAACCAGGCTGCGGATGCGCCAACAAGGCCTCCGACACATGCGGTTACAAGGATCAGCAGGACGGGGCTGCCGTCAAGGGGCAGCGTTTGTGCGATGCGGCGCGAAAGGATGCTGTCATTGGCCAAGTCGATACCAGCGGCCATGATGGCCCACGGAATGGCAATGCCAAGGAAGCCGCTGAGCGTAGCCTTCGGCGGGTGCTGCCGGATACGAACGGCCACAGCGGCGGCCACGACCGCTATGCTCCACCATGGAAGGAACATGCCCGTCAAGACGGCGCCGACGGCGGTGACAATGATGGCAAGGAGCATCTTCACCGGACGACCTCCATGCGGATGATACCGCGTACAGGCGTGGCAGATATCTCGGAGCGCTTCATCAGCCACAGCTTGTTGTAGCGACCGCGAGCCCAAGCCTCGACATTGTTATCGTAGAACGGACTTCCGGGATTGCCGCTTTGTCCGCCGGGATAGATGCCGTAGGCTTCGACCGGGTGTTGCATATGGATGACCATGCGCCAACTGGGGCCGTGACTATGGCCCACGGCATTGATCATCGTACGGTCTCCACCAATGTTCAGACCGGTACGGGCAAACGCCGGCACGGCGTCTTTCATAAGGTGGTACACAGACGTGTTCTTCCACGCTCCCCACGCAAGGCGTCCGCCGCGTTCGTCGTGGCGCAGTGACGAAGCAGCCTGTTGCAGTGCCGTGGTAACGAGGTCCGACAGCGTCTCGCGCTCCGGCGTCGTGACGTCATCGATGTACGGCATGGTAGTATCGCGCAGCAGGTATTCGATGGTCGTCTGCTCGCTCGGCCACGGTAGTGCCATCGGTCCTTGCCCCATGTTATCGGCCCACAGGGCCACCTGCAGCGAGTCCATCCACCGGTCGAACACGGTCTGTCCGCGCGATGCCGCCGAGGCTTGTCGGTCCCACGTACTGACGATGTCAAGGTAGCGCTGGGCATCTGCGCGCAGGCGGCTGCGACGCACGTGCCGCAGCAGGAGCGGCAGCACGTCCACGGCAGTGCCATTGGTTACGTCGTTCTGCATCTGCATCATATCGCGCGGCGTCACGTTGTGCATCACCGAGAGCCGATCTTCGATGGCAGCCGCGCGCTGCGTGATATAGCCGCCCGACGCGTAATACGGATACGTTGCGTCTGCCGGACGTTGATTGGCGCTGTGCAGGTAGCCACGCGCAGGATTGTAGGCATGAGGATTCTCGCGCTGCGGAATGAATCCTTGCCAGGCGTGACTGTCGTCGAAGCCGGGCATCACGACGCGGCCCTGGCCTTTCCAGCGTGCAGGAAAGCGTCCCTGCTGCCACACCGCGATATCGCCTGTGTGGGCAGCGAAGACGAAGTTCTGTCCGGGGCATGCAAACGTCGAGATCGCCTGCAGGTAGTCTGCATGACTCCGAGCGCGGTTCAGCATGTAGAACGTCCGCCCCTCGTTGCTCGGATCGTGTCCGGCCCATCGCACCGCCAGTGGCTCGCGTCCTACCGTCGTATCACCAAAGCTGGCATCGTACATCACCGGACCGAAGGCCGTATACGCCACGGTATCGTAGGTAGCGCCTTGCCCCCTGACCATGATCTGTTCGATATGGCGAGTTGTTGCACGCCATGCACCGTTGTACCAATACTGTTGCTTGGATGCATCCTTGAAGCGAATGCTGTAGTAGTCCTTCACATCACGTTGAGCATTGGTCACGCCCCATGCTACATGGTCATTGAAGCCGATGATGACGAACGGACATCCGGGCAGGGTAACGCCGTACGTGCTGGATGTGGGCGTGGCAAGCTGCATCTGGTACCAGATCGACGGCAGCGTGAGTTCCAGGTGCGGATCATTGCACAAGATCGGATAGCCGCTCTGCGTCCTTGATCCGGCCACCACCCAGTTATTGCTTCCCGTATTCGGATCTACGGGGTCGATCTCGGCCATCGACAGTGGTCGTGAAGGGGGCAATGCCCCACCCGTTGCTGGCGCAACGGGCACCACCGATGCCGGCGGGAACGGCGTTCCTTGCGGAACGATGGGCTTGAGCGAATCGTGCACATCAGGGAACAGCACATCAAGTTCGCGCAGCGGGAACGTCGTCAGTGCACGCGTCAGCGCGATATCCTGATCGTTATCAGACGATAATCGCTTTGCCATCAGCTTGAGCGTCAGCGCCGATCGCAGATTCGTCCACGACTCGGGTGTTATATCAAGCAGTTTATACTCTACCGGCCAGTCTTCCTGTGTGATCGACTCCAGGTAGGCATTCACGCCCCGCGTATAGGCGTCGAACATCGCCTTGATCGTGCTATCGCGTTCCAGAATCTGCAGCGACCGCTCGGCGGCATAGACCATGCCAATGCGCCGCTGCTGTCGGTCGAGGGCCAGCGCACGGGGTCCGACGATCTCGCTGATCCTGCCTGCGGCAAGTCGTGCCTGCAGATCCATCTGGAACAGGCGGTACTTGGCATGCAGGAATCCTTGGGCGAAGTACACATCCGCATCATTCGCCGCAAACACATGCGGCACCAGATTTGTATCCAGGGCAACATCGACGGGCTTGGCAAGACCTGTCAGCTGCAACACCTGGGAACGCTGCTCCTTCACAGCCTCGGCATTCTGCCAGAACCCATGCTGTGGACTCAGAAAACGTCCCAACGGCGGCACCACGCCAAGGCGCGTATCCAAGGCAACAACCAGCGCCACGGTGGTGATCAACGACGTTGCAATCAACAGGCCGCGTTTCATCGTGGAAGATAGCGATGTTGTGGCTGTCACGCGGCCTCATGATGACGGAACCAGCCCGGGGTACATGATTTGTAAACTTTTTCATAGATTCCATTGGGGATAACCATGGAACGATACATGAATAGAATACTCGCAATGTTACTGCTATGCTGCGTGGTCACGTCGTGTTATCACGTACGCACGGTGGCTGATCCAGAGGCGCAGCGTGATGCCAATCCGAGAACGGCGACCGTATGCATCTATCTCTGGGGACTTGTGCAACCAAGGATCGTCGCGCCTGAGTGTGAATCGAAGGCATTGCAGGAGGTCCGCACATCAACCAACCTTGGATTCGCCCTGATCACCGTTGCCACGTTGGGGATACTGTGTCCGCTCACCGTTGAGTACACGTGCGCCAAACCGTGTGATGTACATCCAACGCCGCAATGAGTCGTACCGCAACGTCACAGCGCACAGATCGAAAGCTCTGGAAGAATCTGCACGAGAATGTGCAGCTGACAGTGGACCGCTATCATGAGATTCTGAATCCGGGACCGCCGCAGGATACGACGGTCCTTGAAGACATTACGGCTACCACCGCCCACGTATGCTCGATTCTAGCCGATGCCGGCATCAGGGGCAAGACCGTGCGTACGGTTGGTGGTGCGTGGTCGCTCAGCAGCGTAGCTGCGAGTCCGGACATCATGCTTGGCACCCGCAACCTCAATTTGTGGTTTCCGGTGGCAGCCGGTTCGATGGACGGAGCATCGCGGCATGACTCCGACCGCATCCACTACATGCAGTGTGGTTGTTCGGTGGGCGAGGTGTATCGACGTCTGGAGCTGCGCGGCTACACACTACCCACGAGTGGTGCCAGCAATGGACAGAGCATTGCCGGAGCAGTCTCGACTGGAACGCACGGCTCGGCCTTTGCATACGGGTCGATTCAGGAGTGTATTGTCGGCGTTCACGTGATCGTTGGACCGGATCCATCCGTTGACTGTATTCTTCTGGAGAGAGCATCCGATCCTGTGGTATCGGCTGACCTGGCACAGCGGCTTGGCGCGCGGCTTGTTCGTGATGATGAGCAGTTCAATGCCGCACTTGTCTCGTTCGGATCAATGGGCTTCGTGATGGGCTATATCGTGAACGCCGAGCCTCTGTACCACCTTGAGTCTTGGCGGCGTGTTGTACCCTACAACGGTCTGGTCAACGCACTGATGACGACATTAGACCTTGACCTGCTACCTATGATTGTACCATCACTGCAGGTTGATCCTACGCGTGTTTGGCATGTCGAAGTCGTTCTGAATCCGCACGATGCCGGCAGTGCCTACTTGACCGTCATGGAGCGATGGACGACGGCGCGGCCGAAGTCAATCGCGCAGCCGCATAAGCGTTCAACGCCTGGCGACGACCTACTGAACGTTGTGGGACGTTTAACGGCAACACTTCCGGCAGCAGCCGGAGCGGCAACGACGGCACTCCTTGGCGCAACCTTCGGCAACCGTGGTCCGGTCGTTGCCACACCGTACGAGACATTCACCGCGCCCGATGTTCGCGGTGCAGCACTCAGCGTAGAGATTGGCGTGCCGCTCGACCGCAGTTATGACGCCGTCGAGTTGCTGAAATCATGCCCCGAGATCAAGCACTATGCCGGCATCATTGCCTGTCGGTTCGTCAAAGCCTCGGCGGCGACGCTCGCCTTCACACAGTTCCCCATCACGTGCACGATCGAGCTGCCCGGCGTAAAGAACACTAGGACCCAAAAGTTTTACGACGCAGCATTCGCCAAGCTGTTTGCTTCGGACATACCGGTAACAGCGCACTGGGGACAGATCTATCCAATCGGATCCGATATTCTTGCCGCCTATGGAAGCAATCTTGACCGATGGTTGGCAGCCCGTGAGTCGCTGCTCTCGGGGCCGATGCGATCGGTGTTCGGACATGCAACAACACCCCGAGGGATATCACCGGGTGATTGATTATGTACAACTCGAGTTGTTCTTGGAGGTAGTCATGCCAACGTTTGTGCTCGGTAAGGGCTCGCTTAAAGAGCTGAAAGGCGTTCACCCCGACCTTGTCAAGGTCGTCAAACGCGCCATCGTGTTAACGACACAGGATTTTACCGTTCACGACGGACTGCGAACCATCGAAGAACAGCGTGAGTATGTGGCGCGTGGAGCCTCGACAACGCTTACCTCGCGCCACCTTACCGGACATGCCGTTGATCTGGTTCCATACATCAACGGCAAACTCCGTTGGGAGTGGCCCCCCATCTATGCCATCGCCGAAGCCGTTCGTACTGCTGCAGTCGAGCTTGACGTGCCGCTACGTTGGGG